>NZ_JBEYSO010000088.1:0-1019 GCF_040642675.1 Micromonospora sp. NPDC047738 | reverse complement strand
CTCGGATACCGGGCCCGCTTGTCCCAGAACGCCATAAACCCGGCCTGCAGATGCCGCAGCGTCTGCTGCAACGGCACCGAGGACACCTCGTTCAGAAACGCCAACTCCTGCGTGCGTTTCCACTCGGTCAGCCACCCCGACGACTCAACGTAGGTGGTGCGCCGGCGGTCCAGCGCCCACGCCCGAGTGCGTGCTTCCAGCGCCCGGTTGTACACCAGACGCACGCACCCGAAGGTGCGGTTCAACTGCCCAGCCTGTTCAGGGGACGGATAGAAGCGGTACTTGTACGCCCGCTTCACCACATCCCCACGCCTCACATTTTACCGTCCATGTAAGACACTCATCGCAAGGGAGGGGCGGCGTTTCCTCCCGGCCGTAAACGGCCGGGTTTCCACGCCGCAAATCCGATGACCAGAACCGACAGACCAGCCGGTGCGCTCCAGGAAGCGCACATCCGGGTCCAGGCGAAGCTCGCCGCAGCCTGGGCCAGCTTCATGTTCCTCTACATCTACGTCGACTACCTCGCCCTGTACAAGCCCGGCTTCATCAACGACATCCTGGTCGGCGTCGTTCATGAGTTCGACACCGGCCCAACCTTTGTCGCCCTTGCGCTCACGCTCGTGGCCATCCCGATCCTCATGATCCTGCTCTCCACGACACTCCCCGCCCGTGTCAACCGCGCCACCAACCTCGTCGTGGCAACGCTCTACATTCCCGTCTCGGTGTACAACGCGGAGGGCGAGTCCTGGACCTACTTCTACTTCTACGGCCTCTCCATCGGACTCGAGCTGCTGCTCCTGGCCTTCATCCTGCGCGCCGCATGGACCTGGCCCCGGACCATTCGAGCCACCGCCGGCCGCGACCCCGCCCAGGCCCGGGTGTGACGCTCGAGGCAGGCCCGGTGTGCGGGGTCGCTGACAGCGGCGCGAAGCACGGCCGGTACGTGCTCGCCGCGAAGGTGTCATTCCCACACCGTGGCGATGCCTGGCGCGACCGCATCACCGCCAACCGGGCGGTGG
>NZ_JBEYSO010000087.1:0-1042 GCF_040642675.1 Micromonospora sp. NPDC047738 | reverse complement strand
CGGCCCGCGTCGCTTCGCGACGCGATCTCTTGTTGGCGCTGTTCTTTGATCGAACGGTCTTCGAACAGCGGGTGCCCCGTGAATTGATCTTACCTTGCGCCGGCCTTCAGCCGCTGCCAGCCCGTGACCAGGCGGGCGCCGTTGTCACGCAAGGCCACCCCGAATCGGGTGGCCGGCACCATGAGCGTCGCGGCAGTGGCGAACCCGTTCTGCTTGGGTGCAACGAGCTTGCGGTGCTCGTACTCGTAGGCCTTCAGGCCCTGCCCGAGGTCGTTGCGGTGCTCGGCCAGCGTCCGCGCGAGCGTGTACGCCCCCGCCATCGCCAGGCTCGACCCGTCGCCGAACAGTGACACCGAGGACGCGGCGTCGCCGAGCAGCCCTATGCGCCCCTGGGACCAGGTGTCGAGGCGTACCTGGCTGACAGCATCGAAGTAGAGGTCTCCGGCATCGCGTACGCGCTCGATCAGTTCGGGCACGATCCAGCCGCCGCCCGCGTACGCCTGCTCGACGATGCGCTTGTGCTGGGCGGTGTCGCGGTAGTCGTAGCCGGGCACGGGTTTGCTGCGCCAGATGAACGCCGCGATGCCGCCGTCGCCGCGTACCGGATGGACGGAGGCGAGGTGGCCGGGCATGCCGTAGAGCAGCACGTCGGTCGTCGGATTGAGCTCGCGCTCGACGGGCAGGGTTGCCACGTAGAGCCCGCGGTGCCTGACGAAGTCCGTCTCCGGTCCCCAGGCGAGCCTCCGGACCATCGAATGCTGTCCGTCGGTGCCGATGACCAGGTCGAACCGGCGCGGTGCACCCCGTTCGAAGGTGACGTCGACACCGCTACCGTCCTGGGTGAGGGCTGAGATGGAGTCGCCGTAGATGAACTCGGCGCTACCGGCCGCGGCGTCGGTGATGATCGCGGCCAGGTCGGCCCGGGGCACCTCGACCTCGGTAGCCCGGTTGACCGGCAAGTCGACGCGGCTCTTGCGCCGTCCCTGTGCGTCGACGAAGGCGAGGCCGGTCGTCGCCGTCGCGGCCGCACGCAGCCGGGGGA
>NZ_JBEYSO010000086.1:0-1157 GCF_040642675.1 Micromonospora sp. NPDC047738 | reverse complement strand
TGTTGGCTGCCGTCCCGGTCCTGGTTCTGTCGGCCGGGCTGCTGGCCTGCACCGACCGGGCGCCTACTCGGGAGGCGGTGACCAGCCCGTCCGCCGGCCGGTCGGCGGACGGGTCGTTCGGGCCGCTGGTGTCGGGGATGCCGAGTTATCCGGCGGCCGGCAACGTCTACGCCGCGGCCGGCCCCGACCAGCTCGCCGCGCCGGTGCGCGGGGACCGGCCGCTGGTGTATGTGCCGAACACGAAGAGCAACGACGTGTGGGTGATCGACCCGGCGACGTTCACGGTGGTGCGGAAGTTCCCCGGCGGGCCGGAGCCGCAGCACGTGGTGCCCTCCTACGACCTGCGCACCCTCTATGTCGCCTCCAGCCAGATCCCCAACGGTGGCCTGGTCCCGATCGACGCCCGCACCGGCGACCCGGGCCAGTTCCGCAAGCTCGAAGACGTCTACAACCTCTACTTCACCCCCGACGGCAAACAGGCGATCGTGGTCGCCGAGGCGTACCAGCGGCTCGACTTCTACGACCTGGGCACCTGGCAGCGGGTGCGGTCGGTCCGGTTCCCCGAGTGCGGCGGCATCAACCACATGGACTACACCGCCGACGGCAAGACCATGCTGTTCAGCTGCGAGTTCGCCAACCGGATGCTCGTCCTGGACACCACCAGCCTCCGCAAACTGCGTGACTTCCGGCTCACCGAGGCCTCCGACGGCATGCCCCAGGACACCCGACTCACCCCCGACGGGCAACACTTCCTCGTCGCCGACATGCACGCCCACGGCGTGTACGTCTTCGACGGCCAGGCCACCCGCCAGACCGGATTCATCCGCACCGGCCGAGGCGCCCACGGCATCTACTTCAGCCGCGACGCCCGACTCGCCTACGTCACCAACCGCGACGAAGGCAGCGTCACCGTCCTCGACCTGACCACCCTGAAACCCACCACAACCTGGCGGATCCCCGGCGGCGGCAGCCCCGACATGGGCGGCCTCTCCGCCGACGGCAAACAACTCTGGCTCTCCGGCCGCTACCACGACGAGGTATACGTCCTCAACACCGACAACGGCAAACTACTAGCCCGAATCCCCGTCGGCCGCGGCCCACACGGCCTCACCATCTGGCCCCAACCCGGCCGCTACTCCCTCGGCCACACCGGAAAC
>NZ_JBEYSO010000085.1:0-1247 GCF_040642675.1 Micromonospora sp. NPDC047738 | reverse complement strand
ACGGCGACCCGCGTACCCGCGACCCCGACGCGGTACGCCGGGACGTCGCCGAAGGGTACGTCTCCGCGCAGGCCGCCCGCGAGCTGTATGGAGTGGACGTCGATGAGTGAGCCGACCGTCGACGGGGCCACCGTCGAGGTGGTGCGCAGCCACCTCGTCTCGGCGGCCGAGGAGATGCGCGCCGCGCTGGTACGCACCGCCTTCAACCCGGTCATCTACGAGGTGTACGACTTCGGTATCTCCATCTACGACCGGCAGTTGCGGCTGGTCGCGGAGTCGACCGGGCTGTCCCGGTTCCTCGGCGCCAACGACTACTCGATCGAGCGCGGGGTCGAGTACGTCGGGCGGGAGAATCTGCACCCCGGCGACGTGGTGCTGCTGAACTACCCGTACTGGAACGCCGCGCACAGCTACGACGCGACGCTGTTCGCGCCGGTCTTCCTGCCCGGCGGCGAGGAACTGATCGGCTTTCTGTGCATCCGGGCGCACTGGATGGACCTGGGCGCCAAGGACCCCGGCTACGTGCTCGACTCCACCGACATGCACCAGGAGGGGATCATCTTCCCCGGCACGAAGGTGTACGCCCGCGGGAAGCCGGTACGCGAGATCCACGAGCTGATCCGCTTCAACTCGCGCATGCCGGAACTCGTGCTCGGCGACCTGAACGCCCAGATCGCCGCGCTGCGTACCGGTGAGCGCCGGGTGATCGAGGTGTACCGGCAGTACGGGCCGGCCGTAGTGGACGCGGTCGTCGAACGTGTCATCGCGGCTGCCGCCGACTCCGCCCACGAGGCGGTGGCCGGACTGCCGCAGGGCACCTGGACCGCCGAGGACTGGCTCGACGACGACGGCGTCACCGGCGACCCCATCCGCATGCGGGCCACCGTCACCGTCGCCGGCGGCACCTTCACCGTCGACTTCACCGGCTCGTCCCCGGCGGTGCCGGGGCCGGTCAACCTGCCGCTCGGGGCGACCATCGCCACCTGCCGGGTCGCGTTCAAGGCAGTCACCACCCCCACCCAACAGACCAACGCCGGGCACTTCGCCCCGCTTCGGGTACGCACCGAACCCGGGTCGCTGTTCCATGCCCGGTACCCCGCGGCGACGTTCACCCAGTGGACCGGCACCGTCGCCCTGGAACTGATCTACCAAGCCCTCGCGCAGGGGATGCCGGAGCGGTTGCCGGCCTCCAGCGGTGGTGACGTGCCGGGGTTCATGATGGTGGGTCTGCACCCGGACACCGGTCA
>NZ_JBEYSO010000084.1:0-1287 GCF_040642675.1 Micromonospora sp. NPDC047738 | reverse complement strand
AGCGTCTGACCGGAAAATGAGCCTGACCAGGGCGGGTCTTGTGCAGGGGGCATCGCCGGGCTGGTGGGGGCCGGTCCGGTGTGATGTTGGTGGTTGTCAGGCGGCTGGTTGCAGGGTGACGGTGTGGCCGAGTGCTTCCAGTTCTCGGACGAGTCTGGTGATCTTGCGATTGGTGTTGATGCGCTTGTCGTAGTGGTCCGGGCCGAGGTCGTAGTAGTGGGCGGTCGGGTCGGCGAGTAGGTGCCAGATGATCACCAGGATGGAGCGGGCGACGGCTACGAGGGCTTTGCCTTTGCCTCGGCGTTTGAGGATGCGTCGGTAGCGTTCGGTGAGGAATGTGCCGTGGTTGCGGCCGGCTGTTGCGGCGGCTTGTCCGAGGACGGCTTTGAGGTATGGGTTGCCCTTGCCGGTGTTGCCGTTGCCGGTTTTGGTGCCGGATTGGATGGCGCGGGGGGACAGTTTGGCCCAGGAGACGAGGTGCCCGGCGGTGGGGAACCGGGTCATGTCCAGGCCGATCTCACCGATGATGAGTTGGGCGGTTTCGGGGCTGAGGCCGGGGATCTCGGCCAGGCGTCGTATGGCGTTGTTGGCGGTGCTGGTGGTGGACGGCAGGTGCTGGTGTGGTGGGTCGTTGTCATCGCCGGCGGGATGTGGTGGCGCGGGGGTGGCCGGCTGGCCCAGTGTGTCGATCAGTTGCTCGATGCGGGTGGTGAGCGCGGCGATCTGCGTGTCGAGGCGGTCGATCTGGTCTAGCAGGATGCGGGCGAGTTCGCCATGGTGGTCGTCGAACCGGCCGGTCAGCGCCTGTGTCAGGGCGGTGTGTTTGCTTCGCATGCGCCCGCGGGCCAGGCCTGCCAGTTGCTGGGGGTCACGCTGCCCGGCGATCAACGCCTCGATCATGTCGCGGGTCGAGAGGGTCTTCAGGGTGCTGGCCACCGTGGAGATCTTGATCAGGGCGTCTTCGAGGAGCTTCTCCAGCCGCTGCCAGTAACGCGTGCGGTCCCGGGTCAGGTCGGACCGCATCCGGGTGTAGTCCCGCAGGACACGGATCGGTGCTGGCGGCACGAACGACGGCCGCAGCAGTCCCTTTTCCGTCAGCTTGGCCAGCCACACCGCGTCCAGCTTGTCGGTCTTGGGTCGGCCGGGCACGTTCTTGACCTCGCGGGCGTTGACCAGTTGCACGTCCAGACCCGCCGCTTCCAGCAGGTAGTACCAGATCCGCCAGTAGTCGGAGGTGGACTCCACGGTCACCTTGTCGATTCCCAGCTCCACCAGCCGATCGGCTAG
>NZ_JBEYSO010000083.1:0-1313 GCF_040642675.1 Micromonospora sp. NPDC047738 | reverse complement strand
CTGGCTCAGCTCGAGGGGCCCAGTGCCACCTACAACCTGCCGAACGCGCTGCGGTTCGACGGGCCGGTCGACCACCACGCCCTGCACGCCGCCCTGGCCGACCTGATCGGCCGACACGAAAGCCTGCGCACCCTGATCCGACCGGTCGACGGCGAACCCACCCAGCACGTCCTCGAAGACTTCTCCGTGCCGCTGCACCGGCACACCACCAGCCCGCAGCGACTACGCGACGACCTCACCGCCGCAGCCCAGCAGCCGTTCCACCTCGACCACGACCTGCCCGTGCGGGCCGACCTGTTCACCCTGGACGACCACCAGCACGTCCTGCTGCTCACCCTGCACCACATCGCCGGCGACGGCTGGTCGTTCGCGCCGCTCGCCAACGACCTCACCACCGCCTACCAGGCCCGGCTGCACCACCACGCCCCCGACTGGACACCCCTGCCGATCCAGTACATCGACTACACCCTGTGGCAACGCGAACTGCTCGATACCGTGCGCGAGCAGCAGCTGGCCTACTGGCGGCAAACCCTCGACGGACTACCCGACCACCTCACCCTGCCCACCGACCGCCCCCGCCCAGCCATCGCCAGCCACCACGGCGCCACCACCACCTTCACCATCCCCGCCGCCCTGCACCAGCAGCTCAACGACCTGGCCCGACAACACAACGCCACCCTCTTCATGGTCGTCCACGCCGCACTGGCCGCCCTACTCACCCGCTTAGGCGCCGGCACCGACATCCCAATCGGCGCACCCACCGCCGGACGCACCGACCCGGCCCTGGAAGACCTCATCGGCTTCTTCGTCAACACCCTGGTGCTGCGCACCAACACCACCGGCAACCCCACATTCGCCGAGCTGCTGCAACAAACCCGCACCACCAACCTCGACGCCTACAGCCACCAGGACCTGCCCTTCGACTTCCTCGTCGAAGCCCTCAACCCCCACCGCTCACTGGCCCGCCACCCCCTCTACCAGGTGGCCCTGGCCTTCCAGAACTTCCACCAACCCGACATCCGCCTCCCGAACACCCAGATCACCGCCGAACCGGTCCACACCAACGTCGCCCCGTTCGACCTGGCCATCTACCTCACCGACCACTACGACGCCACCGGCACCCCACTGGGCATCGAAGGCCAAGCCGAATACGCCACCGACCTGTTCAACGCCACCACCATCGAAACCCTCACCCACCGCCTACAAGCCCTACTACAAGCAGCCGCCAACCACCCACACACCCCCATCGACGACCTCGACATCCTCCTACCCAACGAACACCACCAGATCCTCACCACCTGGAACAACACCAC
>NZ_JBEYSO010000082.1:0-1441 GCF_040642675.1 Micromonospora sp. NPDC047738 | reverse complement strand
CTAGTACTCCAACGTCACTTGGCTTCGGCGTTGGGCGTGGCGTGGGCATGAGGACGGCCACCGCGTTGATCATCGATGGTTTGTGAGGACAACCGAAGATCGTGCGGTGGCCGTGGGCCACAGCGTAGACCCCGCCGGGTGGCGGGTCATCCTGGACGAGGCGGTGACGCGTGTCGCTGGCAGGTTCGTGCGGGCGGAGCCACGCCGGACTGCCGGGCAGTTCGTGGAGGGGCTGCTGTCGGGTGTGGAACGTAAGACCTGCTGGTCCCTCGCGGAGCGGGCGGGTCACGCCGATCCGCAGGCGATGCAGCGGCTGCTGCGTACGGCGGTGTGGGATGCCGATGCCGTCCGCGACGACGTGCGTGATTGGCTGGTCGAGCAGCTCGGCCAGCCCGACGCCGTCTTGGTCGTCGACGAGACCGGCTTCCTGAAGAAGGGCGTGTGCTCGGTCGGGGTGCAGCGGCAGTACACCGGCACCGCTGGCCGTGTCGAGAACAGCCAGGTCGGGGTGTTCCTGGCCTACGTGTCACCCGCAGGCCGGGCGATGATCGATCGTCGGCTCTACCTGCCGGAGATATCCTGGTGCGATCGTCCTGACCGTCTCATCGCCGCCGGCGTCCCGGACGACGTCAGGTTCGCTACGAAGCCTGCCTTGGCCCGGCAGATGATCGCCGCCGCGTTGGACGCCGGTGTCCCGTTCGGGTGGGTGACCGGCGACGAGGTCTACGGCGCCGACCCGGGTCTTCGCGATGACCTGGAACACCGCGGGATCGGCTACGTCCTGGCCGTCGGCTGCGACCGACGCGTAGCCATCAATGATGGCCGCACCCTGATCCGCGTCGACGACCTCGCCGAGCGGATCCCCACCCGCGAATGGCAGCTGCACAGCTGCGGACCGGGAGCGAAGGGACACCGCGACTACCTGTGGGCCTGGATCACCACCGCCACCAGCCGGGGTGCGTATCGGTGGCTGCTCATCCGCCGCAACCGGAGCACCGGCGAGCTGGCCTTCTACCTGTGCTGGTCACCCCGCCCGGTGCCGCTGCACACCCTTGTGACCGTGGCTGGCTCCCGCTGGAGCATCGAGGAGCTGTTCCAAACCGGCAAAGGCCAGGTCGGCCTGGACCACTACCAGGTCCGCGGCTGGACCGGATGGCACCGGCACGTCACCCTGGCCATGCTCGCCCTGGCCGTCCTGACCATCCTCGCTGCCGCCGCCGCCCAGCAGCCCGACCACGACCCGCAGCTCATCGCGTTGACCGTCGCCGAGATCCGCCGGCTCCTCAACGCCTTCGTCCTCGCCGCACCGCTACCGCCAGGGCACACCCTGCACTGGTCAATCTGGCGGCGAACATCCCAAGCTCGAGCCCGACGATCCCACTACCAGCGCAGACTCGATCACCAAGCCAGCCGGAAGATCAAGTGACGTTGGAGTACTAGG
>NZ_JBEYSO010000081.1:0-1465 GCF_040642675.1 Micromonospora sp. NPDC047738 | reverse complement strand
CGGCGGCGTCTTCAACAACAACGGCAAGGTCAAGCTCGACGAAAAGACCACCATCACCGACAACGACCCCACCAACTGCGGCGGCACCGTCAAGGGCTGCTTCAACTGAACCACCACATAACCGGGGAGTCCCTTTCCGCCGCGGAGCAGCGGAAGGGGGCTCCCCTCCCCCTCAGGTCACCACCGGGCGGTTCGTCGCGGCCGTCACCGCTGGGCCGCGCGGTAAGGCACCGCCCGCTTTCCGCCCTCCGCAGCGCTCTGGCCACCCGTGGGTCCGCTCCAGCATCCCGGTCCGCCGTGCCGCCGACCGTGCCACCCGCACCCTTATGCGGGTTTTTTTCGCATACGCGCACGAGGTGAAGAAGCTTCTCATACGGTGTTCTTCAGCAGCTACAACCGATTTGTAGCGAAGGCCGCCTCGCCGTGGCGAAGCGACCTTGTCGGGTACAAGGAGAGGGCAGAGAGCTCCGATGTCCAACTACCTTCGTAATAGCGATGACGCCAACCGTGAGGCGGTCCCCCCGATCCGGCGCCGCCGGATCTGGCTCGCCACGGGCGTCGTGGGCCTGACGGGAGCGGTCAGCCTCGCGGGTGTGGCGTACGCGACCACCGGGGCGGTGGGCCCCCACCGGCTCGCCGACGTGAAGTGGTCGACCGCTCAGCAGCTCACCGACGACGCCGCCAAGGGCGAGGAGAACGACAGCCGGGACGAGAAAGGCCGCGACGGCAAGGAGCGCGGCCAGGAGGGCAAGGAACAGGGCAAGCGCGGCGAGGAGCGTGACGAGCACGGCCGCCGGGTGCGGGAGGTGCCCTGCCGCGACGAGAAGCTGGTCGAGGCCATCGACCTGGCCAACCGGGATCACGGTGGCACGTTGAAGCTGGCCAAGGACTGCGTCTACGAGCTCGACTTCGCCGACAAGAAGTCCGGCACGGCCCTGCCCACGATCCGGCAGGACATCACCATCAAGGGCAACGACGCCACCATCAAGCGCGACTCCGAGGACGCCTTCCGGCTCTTCCGGGTCGCTGACGGCGGCGAACTGACCCTGAAGGACCTCACCCTCAAGGACGGCAACGCCGCCGAGTTCAAGTACGGCAAGGCACCGTCATCGGGGTCGGGCTCGCAGGGCCCCTGGAGCCCCCAGGGACCGCAGGGCGCGCCGGGCGGTGCGCCGGCCCAGGGCGGCGCGCCGGGCGGTGCTCCGGGTGCCCAGGGCGGCGCGCCGGGCGGTGCGCCGGGTGCCCAGGGCGGCGCGCCGGGCGGTGCGCCGGGTGCCGTACAGGGGGCCCCGGGCATGCCGGGCGCGCCCGGCGGGCAGGGTGCGATGGACGGGTCCTCGTGGTCGGACGGCAAGGACGGCAAGAAGGAAGAGAAGAAGGAAGAGAAGAAGGAGGGCGAGGCGGACGGTGGCGCAATCCTGGTCGAGCGGGGCGGTAGCGCGCACCTGGAGAAGGTGGAGCTGAC
>NZ_JBEYSO010000080.1:0-1507 GCF_040642675.1 Micromonospora sp. NPDC047738 | reverse complement strand
CCAACGCCGTTCAGTTAGGCGGCATGGTGGGTTGTCAAGCGTGTCACGGAGACGAAGCAGCGGAGCTCCGGTATAGAGGGGGGTCACTCTAAGACGCCCTGAACACCTGGAGCTCCGCTGGCTGATCAGATTGCCATAACCCGGACGGTGACGGTAGCCGCGGGAGCGTTCGCGCCAGGTCATCTGGGTGAGCTGACCCGGCTGGTGCCGTTCGAGATGGTCGATGAAGTCCTCACCGCGACTGGGCGCACGCAGTCACGCGTGCGGCTGTTGCCGGCCCGAGTAGTGATGTATCTGCTGCTCGCGGCCTGCCTGTTCGCCGAAGTCGGGTATCGGCAGGTGTGGGCAAGACTCGTCAGCGGCCTGGAGGGCCTGATGGTCGTCTCGCCCAGCGGCTCCGCTCTGCGTCAGGCCCGGCAACGGCTTGGCCCGCAACCGATGCGGGCGTTGTTCGACCTGCTCCGCGGCCCAGCCGCCACGACCGCCGCACAGGTGCGCTGGCGAGGTCTGCTGCTAACCGTGATCGACGGAACCACTCTGGTCGTCGCGGACTCGGCGGCCAACACCAGCCGATACACCAAACACCGCTGCACCAACGGCAGCTCCGGCTACCCGCAGCTGCGGCTGAGTGCCTTACTGACCTGCGGCACCCGGTCGGTGATCGATGCCGTGTTCGACCCGGTCAGCATCGGGGAACTCGACCAGGCCCGGACCCTGACCCGCAGCCTGAAGCCCGGGATGCTGCTGCTGGCCGACCGCAACTACTGCGCCGCGGACCTGCTAGCCACCGCCACAGCGGCCGGCGCGCACCTGCTGATCCGCGCCAAAGCCAACCGTCGCCTGCCGATGACCCGCCGCCTGAGCGACGGATCCTGGCTGTCGCACATCGGCACCCTGACCATCCGAGTCGTCGAAGCCCGAATCAGCATCACCACCACCGCCGGCAGCCACACCGGCGACTACCGGCTACTCACCACCCTGCTCAACCCCCACGCCCACCCCGCCACCGAACTGATCCGGCTCTACCACGAACGCTGGGAAATCGAGACCGCCTACCTCGAACTCAAATCCAGCATTCTCGGCGGACGCGTCCTGCGCTCTCGCACCCCCGACGGCATCGACCAGGAAATCCACGCGCTTCTGATCACCTATCAACTGCTACGCACCGCCATGACCGACGCCACAGACAGCCAGCCCGACACAGACCCCGACCGAGCCAGCTTCACCACCGCCCTCAACACCGCCCGCGACCAGATCGTGCACGCCGCCGGCATCATCACCGGCACCGTCATCGACCTCGTCGGCGTCATCGGCGCCCACGTCCTGGCCAACCTGCTACCCGACCGCCGCCTCCGCACCAAAACCCGCATGATCAAACGCTCGAACAGCAAATACCAAGCCCGCGGACCGAACATCGACCGACGCAGCTACAAAGCCACCACAAGCATCGACATCATCAGTCCCGACCCTTGACAGCTCCCAACCCGCCCTAACTGAACGGCGTTGG
>NZ_JBEYSO010000079.1:0-1674 GCF_040642675.1 Micromonospora sp. NPDC047738 | reverse complement strand
AGGGTGGTGTCGATGACGCCGTTCGAGCCGGTCGCGTCGGTCGCCGCGGTGCGGTAGATCCGGGTGATCTGGCCCGCCTTCGGCAGCATCGCCGGCTGCGTCGGGCCGGCGATGAGCTGCCCGTCGCGGGTTTTCACCGCGATCATGTAGTAGTAGAACTTGCGGTCCATCGGGTTGGTGTTGTCCGCCGCTGTCGGGACCGCCGTGGTGTCCTGGTAGCTGCGGGTCGCCGTGGACACCGGCGCGATCAGCGTCGTCGCCGACGGGGTGAAGTTCTGGAAGATGCTGCGGTGCACCTGGTACTCGACGATGTCCGAACCCGAGTACGCCGGCCAGTCGAGCACGGCACCGGTGGAGGTGATCGTGGTCGGTGGGTTCACCGCCACACCCGGCCGGCCGTAGGTGACGACCAGCTTCGGCAGGTTGAAGTCGCGGCGGTCGTTGTTGTACGCGTACTCGGACGCCTCGTAGATCGGGCCGCCGCGGCTCCTGGTCGCCTCGTCCAGGGCCTTGACCATGAGCCCGTGGTTCGGGTAGGTGCGGTTCACCCAGTCCTGCACCAGATTCCGCACCGGGAACGAGTTCCACACGCTCGACTTGGCGTACTTCTTCACCGCACCGGCCTTGGTGAACCGGACCGCGTCGGCGATGGCCGTCGTGCCCGGCACACCGTTGAGCACGACCTTGCCGGTGGTGCCCGCCGCGAACGGATGCGTCCCCAACGTCACCCACGCGCCCGCAGCCGTCGGGGTGCTCTGGTTGACGGGGTAGGTCTTCGACCCGCCGTTGTAATAGACGGTGTACGGGGCGTTGGTGGGCCGGTCCGACTCGCCCACGTAGTGCACCTCGACCTGGTAGTCACCCGCCTCAGTGATCGTCGGCACCCAGGTGTGGGTGTCCGAAGCGCTGGCACTGCCGTGGTAGCGGTAGTCCGCGTTGATCGCCTTCGGCGTCAACGTCGCGTTCCCCGAATACGGCCAGGAGCCGACCACCGACGTCCCGGAGTCCCCGTCGTCCTTGGTCACCACGTTGCCCGCCGGCGCGCCGGCGATCTTGCCGCTGACGGTGCCCCACGTCGCCGTGTCCTCGTCCCACGCCTCCAGAACCCGACGCACCTCCATCGGCACGTCGTACTGCCAGGCGGTGTGCGTCTGCGAGTAGTACAACTGCAACTGCGCGTCGTCGATCGGCGTGTTCTGCGGGATCGAGTCCAGGTTGAACTTCAGCAACGACCGCCACGCGCCACTGGACGTGGTGCCCACATGCAACGGCCACCTGACCTGGTCCTGCCCATAGGCGTGGTTCGGGTTGGCCGAGTAGATCTGGGTGTCCTGCCCGCCCAGCGTGCCGTCGGGCACCGGCTGGATCTTGATGGTCGGGTCGATGACCACCGGATACACCCGCGCCGGATCCGTCAACCACGCCGCGTCCGCCGACACGGTGACGGTGGTCTGCCCGTACACCTGCTGCACCCGCTGGGTGACCTTGTCCGACCACACCTTGCCCAGCGGCGAGGCCTTGTCGTCCTTCGAGTCGTACATGAACGGCGCCGGCATCACGAACACCGGCTCACCGCCACTCGCACGGACGAACGCGATCGACCCGTCCGCCCGCTGCCGCGCGGTCAGACCGGCGGCGTCCAGGGTGAACGTGTACGACACCGGCCCAACCGGC
>NZ_JBEYSO010000078.1:0-1769 GCF_040642675.1 Micromonospora sp. NPDC047738 | reverse complement strand
AGGACTCCGTTGGGGAATGGCCAAACCATGACGTGTCGCTTTCAGCTGGCGAGGTCGAGTTGGGTGAGGTGGCTGGTTCGGGTTTGGCCGAGTGGTGTGCTGGTGAGCCAGGTGTCGATGCGGATGACGTTGACTGCGGTAGCGGCGAAGAGGTGACCGAGGTGGGTTTTGTCCACGCTGGTGTAGCGGGTTCGCCGGATGCCGGTGCGTCGGGTCGTCTGGGCGATCGTGGCCTCGATCCCGGCGCGGATGTGATAGCGCTGCTGCCACGGCTCGGTGACCTGTTCACGACGCCGGGTTTGCAGGACCTGCTGCTGATCTTCGGGGAGCAGGGTGAGGCTGCGGCCCCACTTGCCGTTGCTCGCGGTGGTGCACTTGTTCTGCAACGGGCACGCGGCGCAGTCGCTCGCGGCGAAGTGGACACGAGTCACCGGGGTTCCGCTGCTCTTGCGTTGGGCGGACCAGCTGGCGCTGGCTTTACCGTTCGGGCAGGTCACGCTCTTGGCCTGCCGGTCGATGCGGAAGTCGCTGTGCGGGAAGTGCTCTGCCTGGTGGGTGTCCATTCCGACCGGGCCGAGCAGGTCGACGGCGTATTCGCTGCGGGCGGCCACGATGTGCGCGGCGGTGACGTAGCCCGCGTCGACCGCATGCTCACCCGGCAGCATCTGCCGCGCGGCAAGGCCCTGCTGGATGGTCGCGGTCATCTCGGTGTCGGTGACCGTGGCGTCCGTGGTCGCCACATGGGTGATCAGGTGTGGGACGTCGGGGTCGCAGGTCTCACTCAGGCGCACCTTGTAGCCGCACCAGCCGTTGCCGCGTTTGAGGCCGTAGCGGGCGTCGGTGTCGTACGGGGATGCGAGCCGTTCTCTGCTGGGCGGGAGGTCTCTGCCCTCCCGCCAGCACACCTCCTCACCGTCACGGCGGTACTGCTGCTCCCACGCCCGGGCGAGGACCTGCACCGCCGGGATCTCGCGCAGCCACTTCGGTGCACCCGATGCGGCGACCGCGTCCAGGATCAGGTAGCCGTCGCGACCGACCTGCTGGGCCCAGCGGGTGCGCACGTCCTCACCCTTCGGGAACCGGTACGCGTCGATGCGGGCGCCGTATCGCTCGGCCCAGCCGGCATCGATCAGCGGCGCCAGCCACTGGGGTGCCGCCGCGGCCAGGGCCTCCAACGACGCCCGCAAGGTTTCCCCGACGAACTCCATCCGGTTCAGCGTGCGCACCGCGGCCAGCACATGCGTGGAGTCTGTACGTTGCCGACCCCCGGCCCGCAGCAGCCCGTGCTGGGAACACTGGTCCAGGATCACGTCCAGGACCTTCTCCTCCAGCCCGTGCTCGATCAGTCGGGCCCGGAAGCCGGCCAGGGCCGTGAAGTCGAACCCCGGATCATCCAGTTCCAAACCGAGCAGGTACTTCCAATCTATCCGCGCCCGGACCTGGTCGGCGGCCTGCCGATCGCTGAGCCCTTCGGCGTACTGCAACACCGACACCAGCGCCAAGGCCCCCGGCGAGGCCGCCGGGCGGCCCCGCGCCGGGAACGCCTGCGCGAACTGCTCGTCGCTGAACACCGGACCCAGCGCGTCTCGGATCCTCACCGCGAGGGTGCCCTTCGGGAACGACGCCCGGACCACCCGCGCGGTCAGCTCCGACACTCCCCGCTCACCCCAGGACTGCAGCGACACGTTGGACCCTTTCCACCCGGTCGATCCAACAATCATGCCAACAGGTGCATCCGAACGTTTTCGCCATTCCCCAACGGAGTCCTT
>NZ_JBEYSO010000077.1:0-1979 GCF_040642675.1 Micromonospora sp. NPDC047738 | reverse complement strand
GCAGCCGCCAACCACCCACACACCCCCATCGACGACCTCGACATCCTCCTACCCAACGAACACCACCAGATCCTCACCACCTGGAACAACACCACGAGCGGCCACACCCCCACGACCCTCATCCAGCGCTTCGAGCGCCAGGTTTCCGAAAGCCCGCACGCCATTGCGGTCACCGACGGGGCCACCACACTCACCTACCAACAGCTCAACAGCCGCGCCAATCAGCTGGCCCATCACCTCGGCCTGGGGCCCGGCGCTATCGTCGCCGTCGCCCTGCCCCGCACGGTCGACCTGCTCGTTGCCCTGCTGGCCATCGGCAAGACCGGGGCCGCCTACCTCCCCATCGACCCGGACCACCCCGCCACCCGCATCCAGCAGCTGCTCGACACCGCCCGCCCGGAGCTCCTCATCACCACCACCGGGGGCGGTGTGCCCGCCACCACGGCGACCCTCTACCTCGACCGGCCGGACGCCATCGCATCCGTGGCCGCCCAGCCCACCACCAACCCGACGCCCGGAACGCACCCGGACAACACCGCGTACCTCATCTACACCTCCGGTTCCACCGGCCGGCCCAAGGGCGTCATGGTGAGCCGGCGGGCGCTGGACAACTTCCTGGACGACATGGACGCCCGGCTGCGGCTGACCCCGGCGGACCGGCTTCTCGCGATCACTACGGTGAGCTTCGACATCGCGGCGCTGGAGCTCTACGTGCCGCTGTTGGCCGGCGCGTCCGTCGTGCTGGCCCCGCGGAACGTGGTGCAGAGCCCGGCCGAGGTCGGCGCCTGGATCCGCAAACACGGTGTCACGGTGGTGCAGGGCACGCCGTCCTGGTGGAGCACCGCAGTGACCGAGCCGGCCATGGCCGGCGTGCGGATGATCGTCGGCGGCGAACTGCTGCCCGCCGACCTGGCCGGCGAGATGTGCGGAAACAGCGCCGGCGTGACTGTGATGTACGGCCCGACCGAGGCCACCGTCTGGGCGACCTCCATCGAGTTGACGCCCGGTGCGCGGGTGACCCTCGGACGCCCGATCCAGAACACCCAGGTGTACGTGCTGGACCGGCGCCTCCGGCCGCTGCCACCCGGCGTCCCCGGCGAGCTCTACCTGGCCGGCGTCCAACTCGCCCGCGGCTACCACAACCGCCCCGACCTCACCGCCGAACGCTTCACCGCCAACCCGCACGGCACCCCCGGCAGCCGCCTCTACCGCACCGGCGACCTCGCCCGCTGGCTCCCCGACGGCACCCTCGACTTCCTCGGCCGCGTCGACCACCAGGTCAAACTCCGCGGCTTCCGGATCGAGCTCGGCGAGGTGGAGAACTGCCTCGTTCAGCATCCGGAGGTACTCCAGGCGGCGGTACTCGTCCGCGAGGACCGGCCCGGCGATCAGCGTCTGGTGGCGTACGTGACGGCCGACGAGACCGATCCCGACCGGCTGCGGCGGCACGCCGAGGAGCGGCTGCCCGACTACATGGTGCCGGCGGTGTTCGTGCTGCTGGACAGCCTGCCCGTCTCGGCGAACGGCAAGATCGACCGCAAGGCCCTGCCCGCGCCGGAGACCCCGGCCGGCAGCGGCGGACGCGCCCCGCGGACCCCGGCCGAGACGGTGCTCGCCGAGCTGTTCGCCGAGGTCCTCGGCACCACCGGCGTGACCATCGACGACAACTTCTTCCACCTCGGCGGGCATTCACTGCTCGCGACCCGGCTGGTCAGCCGGATCCGCACGACGCTGAACGCCGACCTGCCGACCAGGGCCATCTTCGAGGCCCCGACCATCGCCGCGCTCGCCACCCGCCTGACCGGCACCGACCGGCCTACGCTGACCGCCGGGACCCGCCCGGCCACACCCCCGCTGTCCTTCGCGCAGCGCCGGTTGTGGTTTCTGGCTCAGCTCGAGGGGCCCAGTGCCACCTACAACCTGCCGAACGCGCTGCGGTTCGACGGGCCGGTCGACCACCACGCCCTGCACGCCGCCCT
>NZ_JBEYSO010000076.1:0-2798 GCF_040642675.1 Micromonospora sp. NPDC047738 | reverse complement strand
ACGTTGCTGGGAACCAACCCCATCACCGCTATGCAGGGACAGACGACGGCCGAGGCACCGACCAGAAGCTTGACACAAAACGACTTACGCTGATGTGAGTGCGCTCAGTCCATTGGTATCGCTGTGCGCTGAGCGTGTGCTTCGTGCTGGAGGGCCGCCGGCGCTTATGGCGGGCGGGTGCGCGACGTACGTCACCCCTGCGGGGTGTTCCAGTCGGATGGCCGCCCCTCGACCACGGCGTCATACCGGCCCGGCGCCACCTGGTGCGCCGTGAACATGCCGATGGGCGCTTGGTCGCGGGCAAGACGATGGAGCACTGCTTCGTAGGCGGATACGGCGACGCCCGACAAGTAGCCGACGAAGATTGCCTTGACCTTCTCAGAGGGCACCGTCCAGACGCCGACCGTGCCTGGCCCATCGCACCTGAGCAGCACGTCCAGTTCCACAGGAAGCCGCACGCCGGGGGCAAGCTGATCGCGAAAGGCATTGAACCGGTCGAACCGAGAAGCACACGCCGGCTCTACGTTCACCCCTGCCCGGGGAACCTCGTCCGCCCTCAGCCAGTATCTATCCTGCTTCAGCAGGTCCTTGCGCCGAGGCCCGCGCGGGCGACGTCGAGGAAACCCCGGTTCATGAAGCCCCGGCTCCGCCGTTCCTGCCATCGCTCACATAGGCATCGTTCCTCATCCCGATCGATCGGGCATCCCGGGAAGCGAATCGGCAGGATCCCGGAAGTGCGCTCCTCGGCGTGGTCGGCCTCACACGACGAGCCGACACCGCACGACCAGCGGCAGATCAGTGCGCCGTGGCGGGACATGAGCCGTCGATCGAGTGGATGGTTTCTCAACGGTGGTCGATGCTGACCTCTCGGAGAGGAGGGCAGGTCAATCCCTTACGCCGGCCGTCGAGGTCCGATGTTGGCTGGCTGGTCAGGCTGGCGGATCATCTCGAAAGAGATGCTCTTTCACACCTCGGCCGCCCCAGCGGGTCGCAACGAGCTCGGGACGAGGGCGGGTCGGCTTGGGCACCCAGCCGCGTTGTCTAGTGTCGGGCGCAGGGCTGTCCCAATCGGCAATCAGCGCAAAAGGATCCGTGGCGCGATCAGGCTCATCGTCACACGGCTCCCGGACGACCATCGCTGGGTAAAAGCGCGTCTCCTGAGCCACCCTGCAGTCATCCGTCCGGGAGGCGACCAAGGCACCGCAGCCGTCGCAAGCCACACACGGGGTCCACCCCACCACGGACCAGCAGCCCGTGCGAACAAGGTCATGGACGAAGCGTGTCCCGCGTACGTCGCCGGGTGAGAGGACGAAGGTGCCGACGACCTGATCACGGCCATACGCGGCCTCGTCGATCGCATAGGTGCCGGGGTCGAGGAGCGGCGGGTTCACGTGATGGCAATCCAGGAGCGACCAGTGCAGCCCCTCCGGCAGCTCCACCAACCGGACCGGGACGCTCAGCGTGTTCCCGCAGCTCGCACACCGAAAGCCCTCCACTGCGGCATTGTGACATTCGGGCCAGGCGAAGGCATCCGAGAATATGAGGGAGCAGGCGTTCGCGTGACGGACCATCTCGAAGTGCTCGCCTTCGTGAATGCACTCATCTCGGCATGTCCGGGAGCTGGGCGGCCCGACTCGTCGTGACGTTCCGCAGCGCGCTGATCGCGGATCCGGATGTTTCGTGGCAGTCGCGACCTCGGCTGTTCCCTGTACGTATAACCCCCGTAACCGAGAAACGAGCGCGGACGCCCTACATGAAAATGCGCAGGTAACGGCCAGGCATCTGGCCGTGAGCGCAGAAGGTGCTGTCCGTTGGGGGATTCGTGTGCGGATCAGACTAGGCCGGATAGCAGCGCGGCAACCTCATCGGCGAGCGCAGCGTCGGGAGTACCCGGCCGGGAGAACGCCGATTCGACCGTGGCCGAAAGCAACCGCGCCCGCTCGTCACGCGTACCCGTTGAACCGACCGTGCGCTCGGCGTAGATGAAGCCCTCGAACACGGACTGGAAGGCGTAGGTCAGCTCCGGCGTCGCCAGATCCGTACGCACGAAGCCTCGCGCGGCTAGGACGTCTACATAGGATGCCATCACCATGTTGTGCCGGCCGCCGTCGTAGCCGGCCTCGGAGCCGACGAGCTTGCCCCACATCTGCACGTCGCCGATCACCATGCCGTACAGCAGCGGGCGGCGCAGGATCGCCAGGAAGAACTCCGCGGCGAAACGGTGCAGCAGCGCGACGGCGGGGTCGGCGCGCAGGGCGGTCACCATGTCGGCGATCGCGCCGCGTACCGCGCGGGCGAACACGGCCCTGAACAGCTCCTCGCGCGTCTTCCAATGCAGGTAGACAGTGCCTTTGCCGATGCCGGCGGCGCCGGCGACGTCGTCGATGGTGACGCGGCGGTAGCCGTGCCGGACCAGCATGTCGGCGGCGACATCGAGGATCTTCGTCTCGCGATCGGTGCGTGCAGTCACACCGACATACTAACACTTGACCAGATTTCGAACTTGGTCATACGGTCAACGCATGACTGCGAAGACCGTACTCATCTCCGGCGCCGGCGTGGCCGGCCCGACCCTCGCGTACTGGCTCGCCCGCAACGGATTCGCGCCGACGACCGTCGAGCGCGCCGCTGGCCAGCGCTCCAGCGGCAACCCCGTCGACGTACGCGGACCGGCATTCCCCATCGCCGAGAAGATGGGCCTGCTCCCCCGGCTGCGTGCGGCCGCGACGGCGACGACCGGCCTCGCCTTCGTCGACGCACAGGGACGGCGCAAGAGCCGCGTCGACTTGCCGGTCAAC
>NZ_JBEYSO010000075.1:0-4590 GCF_040642675.1 Micromonospora sp. NPDC047738 | reverse complement strand
GGCGCGCTCGAGCAGCCGCACCGTGTCGGCGTCGCCGGTCCAGCGTTCGTACTCGTCGAGCAGGATCACGAAGAGCGGCGTCGCGTCGGCGCTGCCGAAGTACGGCGCGTGCGGCTGCTCCTCGAACCCGACCGTCTCGCCGTACCGCAACTCGTGCAGGATCTTTCCCGGCTCCTCCTCCCGAAAGTCGTCGAGCACAGCGCCCTGAGTGAGCGCCAGCAGGCGTAGCGTCGTGGCCGCGAGGTCCGGCGCGAACGGCAGCGCCTGCAGGCTGGTGAACACGCTGTCCCGGCCGAAGATGGCCATGAACCACGGCAGCCCGGCGGCGGGCAGGGTCTGCCCGCCGCCCGTCAGGGGGGTGAAACGCAGGGCGGCGAGATCGACCAGGCAGCGCCGGTACGTCTTCGTCAGCGCCGCGGAATCGCAGACCAGGCGGGGCGCCTCGGCCAGCCAACGGTCCAGCTCGCGGCGCATCTCCTTCGTCTTTCGGCTAGTCCTGCCCTGGAGGCTCTCGCGGATGTCCCGCCCGTCGGGGCCCAGGGTGCGCACGTGCAGCTCGGTAGCCCACTGTCCGTGCGGGCCGATACGGATGTCGTACGTCAGCCCGTCCTCGTCGACCCGCGCCGGCTCGCTGGTGGAGATGATCGTCTCCCGCCGGAACCTGTCGCGCTCGTACCCGAGGCACAGGCGCCCGCTTTCCACACGTGCGTAATATTTTCCGCGCTTGGCCTGGACATCCTTGATCTCGAACAGGTCGGCGAAGTCGCTCTCGATCTCGACCTGGATCCGCAGATCGACCGGCCGGCTCCTGTGGTTGATCACCGTCAGTCGCTCGGTGAAACTCCCGCCGATACAGCGTTCCCGGATGGCCGAGACCTGGGCGTCGGCGAGAGCGGGGGTGGCCGGGACGAGGAAGAAGCGCTTTTCGAAGTACTCGACCTCGTCGACGGTGAGCGTGGTGAGCCGTTCCCCGTCGATGCGCAGAAGCCATTTCGACAGGAATCGCGTGTCGAAGGAGAACAATCCGGTCGGGACGTTCGGAGACGCGTCGATGTCGCCGTTGTCCTCACTGACCACGAACGTGTTGCCGTCCAGCAGTCTGACGAGGTCCTCTTTCATGTCCGCTGTCCCTGCTCGCGGGCGAAGTCCCGCGGGTGGCGCGCACCCGAGGGCCCCGGGATGATCCGCTGGATGAGCCGAGCCAGGCGCACGTCGCCCTCGGCCGAGAGTTCGTGACGCAACCACGCCGAGTAGACATTGGTCTCGCCGCCGACGATCCGCTCGAAGAGTGCCCGGTCAACCCGAACGACGAGGTCCGCTTCGCGATCTTCACGCGACACCCGGATATCGCCGTTGCAGATCACCAGGAGCCAGTGGTCAATTCCGCGTTCGTGCTCAAGGTCGAAGCGTACGGCGGCGTCGGCCTCCTGGAGCAGGGGTTCATGGCCCCGGCGGCCGAGCCCACTGAACAATTCCGCGGCGCGATCGGACATCAAGACTCCCTCGGCTCGACTCCCGACGCGGCCAAGGTAGTGCGCCGAGGGGTACTCCGGCATCACCCGCACCGGGTGAGACCGGCCATGTCCTCGCTGGTCCCGAGGCGGTGACGGGCAGCCTCGCCGCCGCCTCGATTTCACCCGCCGCGGGTGATGCCACCACGCGGCGGGTGGAGCGATCCTGGCCATGGCGCTCGAGCTTCTGGGAGGACCTCTGATGTCGGATGTGACCAGAAAATTCTTCGCCGAACTCCCCCGCCAAGGACGCGTGCTCAAGAAGACCACCGGCACCATCCGCTTCGACCTGGACCACGATCACGGGACGGACCACTGGTTCATCAGCATCACGAACGGGGACATCCGGGTGACGAGGGAAGAGCACAGCGCGGACATCGTCATCCGCACCGACAACGCCTCGTTCGACCGGATGGTGCTCGGCGAGATCAAACCGGAACCGGCATGGCTGCGGAACGAACTCACGAGCGACGGGGAATTCCGGCTCATCATCCTGCTGGAACGGCTCTTCCCCGAGTCCCCGGGTGAGCACCATCCGCGAGCCTTCACCGGCGGCGGCGGCGAACAGAGGCGGCGGACTTGACATCCTCCCGGCCCTGGATGGCCGGGATTCTCACGGTCGCCCGTGAGGTTTCCTGTTTCATCGCCGATTGCCTTTCCGGGAGGATTTTCCCTTGAGGTCTTACATCAGCTCCGCAGGCGTTTCACCTCTCCGCCAGCCCGGCGGCGAGGATGTTGCGAGCAGCGTTGATGTCCCGGTCGTGCTCGGCCCCGCAACCCGGGCACGTCCAGATGCGCACGTTGAGTGCGAGGGTGGTGTTGACCTGTCCGCACCCGGAGCAGGTTTTGGACGAGGGCAGCCACCGGTTGATGGGGATCACCTCACGCCCGTACCACTGGGCTTTGTACTCCAGCATGCTGCGGAACTGGCCCCAGCCTGCGTCGGAGATGACGCGGGCAAGACGGCGGTTGCGGAGCATGTTCCGCACGCTGAGGTCTTCGATCGCGACCGTTTGAGTCTCACGGACGAGTCCAGTGGTCAGCTTGTGCAGATGGTCCCGCCGCTGGTCGGCGATACGAGCGTGGATCCGGGCCACCGTGAGCCGGGTCTTGGCCGGGTTGTTGGAGCCGTCCTGTTTGCGGGCCAGGTTCCGCTGCGCCTTGGCGAGCTTGCGCCGGTCGGCCTGCCCGTACCGCGGGTTGGCCACCTTGCCCCGCTCGTCACTCACCCCCGGCATCGGGCAGGACAGGGTGAGCAGACTGGTGATGCCCGCGTCCACACCAACCTCCGCCGCAACCGGCGGCAGCGGCTTCACCGCCGGGTCCTCGACCAGCAGGGACACGAACCAGCGGCCGGCAGCGTCCCGGGACACGGTGACCGTCGAGGGTTCCGCCCCCTCCGGCAGGGGCCGCGACCACACGATGTTCAACGGCGCGTTCATCTTCGCCAGAGTGAGCCGGCCGTCACGCCAGCGAAACGCGGAGCGGGTGTATTCGGCCGACGCCCGCGACTTGCGTTTGGACTTGAACCTCGGATGCCGGGCCCGCTTGTCCCAGAACGCCACGAACCCGGCCTGCAGATGCCGCAGCGTCTGCTGCAACGGCACCGAGGACACCTCGTTCAGGAACGTCAGGTCATCGGTGCGCTTCCACTCCGTCAGCCACCCCGACGACTCAACGTACGTGGTGCGCCGACGGTCGACCGCCCACGCCCGAGTGCGGGCCTCCAACGCTCGGTTGTACACCACACGCACGCACCCGAAGGTGCGGTTCAACTGCCCAGCCTGTTCAGGAGACGGGTAGAAGCGGTACTTGTAAGCCCGCTTCACCACATCACCCACGGCCCACATCCTAACAACTGTCCATGTAAGACGATCACAGAGGGGAGGGAGCGGCGTTTCCTCCCGGCCGTAAATGGCCGGGTTTCCACGCCGCAATTCCGATGAAACCCGGCCTCGTGCGGATCCTGGACGGCAACATCTTCGTATTGAGCCAGGACAGCGGCGACATCGAGACGGCCCAAGGCGACCCGTCCGGATTCTTCACGCTCGACACGCGATGCCTGTCGCTGTGGCGGCTGAGCGTCAACGGTGAGCGATTGCACTCGCTGGCCTTGGACGATTCGCAGTACTTCGAGGCGCGTTTCTTCCTGGTGCCCGGCGCCCCCACCCACTACGTGGACGCCAAGGCCTCGGTCATCCGCGAGCGCTCGGTGGTCGGCAGTTTCGAGGAGCGTCTGACCGTCTTCAACCATTCGGATGAACCAGCGAAATTCACCATTCGGGTCGAGGCGGACTCGGACTTCCTCCCGCTGTGGGCGGTAGCCGAGGGCGGGAGATATGAGCGGCTCGGCCGGATATACAAACGCGTCGCGGACGGGTGCCTGTGCCTCGGGTACGAGCGCGACAGGTTCCGGCGGGAGACGATCATCTCTACCAGCGAGCCGGCGCGGGTCGACGAGGACGGCCTGACGTACGACATCCGCATCGGACCACACGGGCAGTGGAGCACCACGCTGCATGTCCGGGGTCTCGTGCTGCGTCCCGACGGTGACGACGTCCGGGCGCATCTGCACCCCGCCCCGCATCGGCGGAACAAACCGGAACTCGAGCAGGACCTCGAGCAGTGGCTCGCCGAGACGCCACAGCTGTCGTGCGACTGGACGCCACTGGAGCAGACGTACCGGCGTAGCCTGGTCGATCTCGCCGCCCTGCGGTTCTACACGCTGGCGCTGCCGAGCGAGCCGATGCCGGCCGCCGGCCTGCCGTGGGCCGCAACCGCCACCGGCCGCGACTCGATCCTTACCAGTCTGCAGGCGCTGCCAATCGTGCCGGACCAAGCCGTGGCCACCTTGCGCCTACTCGCCCTCGATCAGGCTGCCGTCCTCGACGACTTCCGCGACGAGGAGCCGGGAAAGATCATGCACGAGTTCCGGTACAGCGAGTTGTCCGCGTTCGAGGAGCAGCCTGACACGCCGTACTTCGGCAGCGCGGACGCGACGCCTCTCTTCGTGATCCTGCTCGACGAGTACGAACGCTGGTCGGGAAACGCGGACCTGGTGCACGAATTCGAGGCCGAG
>NZ_JBEYSO010000074.1:0-3058 GCF_040642675.1 Micromonospora sp. NPDC047738 | reverse complement strand
TGGGTTGTGGGTTGGTCGTTTGTTGAGAATTGCACAGTGGACGCGAGCATCTTTGTGGTCAAGTTGTCAAGGGCGAACGGTGGATGCCTTGGCACCAGGAGCCGATGAAGGACGTGGGAGGCCGCGATAGGCCTGGGGGAGCTGTCAACCAAGCTGTGATCCCAGGGTGTCCGAATGGGGGAACCCGGCTGGAGTCATGTCCAGTCACCCGCACCTGAACACATAGGGTGTGTGGGGGGAACGCGGGGAAGTGAAACATCTCAGTACCCGTAGGAAGAGAAAACAAAGAGTGATTCCGTGAGTAGTGGCGAGCGAAAGCGGATGGAGGCTAAACCGGCTGCGTGTGATACCTGTCAGGGGTTGCGTGGTCGGGGTTGTGGGACCCTGCTGCATGAGCTGACACTCGTGTGAGGAGTTACAAAGCCAGTTGCTAGCCGAACAGTCTGGAATGGCTGACCGTAGGCGGTGATAGTCCGGTAGGTGAAAGTGGCTGGTCTCCTGTGGGTGTTCCCGAGTAGCGGCGGACTCCTGAAATCTGCCGTGAATCTGCCAGGACCACCTGGTAAGCCTAAATACTTCCTGGTGACCGATAGCGGACGAGTACCGTGAGGGAATGGTGAAAAGTACCCCGGGAGGGGAGTGAAATAGTACCTGAAACCGTTCGCCTACAATCCGTCGGAGCCTTGCGGGGTGACGGCGTGCCTTTTGAAGAATGAGCCTGCGAGTTAGTGGCATGTGGCGAGGTTAACCCGTGTGGGGGAGCCGTAGCGAAAGCGAGTCTGAATAGGGCGTTTGAGTCGCATGCTCTAGACCCGAAGCGGAGTGATCTAGCCATGGGCAGGCTGAAGCGCGGGTAAGACCGCGTGGAGGGCCGAACCCACCAACGTTGAAAAGTTGGGGGATGACCTGTGGTTAGGGGTGAAAGGCCAATCAAACTCCGTGATAGCTGGTTCTCCCCGAAATGCATTTAGGTGCAGCGTCGTGTGTTTCTTGCCGGAGGTAGAGCACTGGATGGTCTAGGGGGCCCACAAGCTTACCGAAATCAGCCAAACTCCGAATGCCGGTAAGTGAGAGCGCGGCAGTGAGACTGCGGGGGATAAGCTTCGTAGTCGAGAGGGAAACAGCCCAGATCACCAGCTAAGGCCCCTAAGCGTGTGCTAAGTGGAAAAGGATGTGGGGTCGCATAGACAACCAGGAGGTTGGCTTAGAAGCAGCCACCCTTTAAAGAGTGCGTAATAGCTCACTGGTCAAGTGGTTCCGCGCCGACAATGTAGCGGGGCTCAAGCACACCGCCGAAGCTGTGGCACTCACACAATAACCTTGTGCCTCCTTGATGGGGTATGCAGGTGTGTGGGTGGGTAGGGGAGCGTCGTGCCGGGGGTGAAGCAACGGGGTGACCTAGTTGTGGACGCGGCACGAGTGAGAATGCAGGCATGAGTAGCGAAAGAAGGGTGAGAAACCCTTCCGCCGGATGACCAAGGGTTCCAGGGCCAGGCTAATCCGCCCTGGGTGAGTCGGGACCTAAGGCGAGGCCGAGAGGCGTAGTCGATGGACAACGGGTTGATATTCCCGTACCCGCGAAGGAGCGACCCTGACGAACCTCGTTGTGCTAACCACCCAAACCATCTGAGACCTTCGGGTTGAGGGTGGGGAGCGTGGGAACCTGGCGGGTAGTAGTCAAGCGATGGGGTGACGCAGGAAGGTAGCTGATCCCGGCCGGTGGTTGTGCCGGGGTAAGCGTGTAGGCCGTGCCGTAGGCAAATCCGCGGCGCATATAGGCTGAGACGTGATGCCGAGCCGATTCAGGTGAAGTCAGTGATCCTATGCTGCCGAGAAAAGCCTCTAGCGAGTTCCGAGCGGCCCGTACCCCAAACCGACACAGGTGGTCAGGTAGAGAATACCGAGGCGATCGGGCGAACTGTGGTTAAGGAACTCGGCAAATTGCCCCCGTAACTTAGGGAGAAGGGGGGCCGGAGACGTGAAGCCCCGCGCGGGTGGAGCGTTGTATGGCCGCAGAGAGCAGGGGGAAGCGACTGTTTACTAAAAACACAGGTCCATGCGAAGAAGTAATTCGATGTATATGGACTGACGCCTGCCCGGTGCTGGAACGTTAAGGGGACCTGTTAGCTCTTCGGGGCGAAGCGGAGAACTTAAGCGCCAGTAAACGGCGGTGGTAACTATAACCATCCTAAGGTAGCGAAATTCCTTGTCGGGTAAGTTCCGACCTGCACGAATGGCGTAACGACTTCCCCACTGTCTCAACCACAGGCCCGGCGAAATTGCATTACGAGTAAAGATGCTCGTTACGCGCGGCAGGACGGAAAGACCCCGGGACCTTTACTATAGCTTGACATTGGTATCTGAGTTAGCTTGTGTAGGATAGGTGGGAGCCGGTGAAGCTCTAACGCCAGTTAGGGTGGAGGCAATCTTGAAATACCACTCTGGTTGATTCGGGTATCTAACTTCGGACCGTTATCCGGTTCAGGGACAGTGTCTGGTGGGTAGTTTAACTGGGGCGGTTGCCTCCTAAAGGGTAACGGAGGCGCCCAAAGGTTCCCTCAGCCTGGTTGGCAATCAGGTGTTGAGTGCAAGTGCACAAGGGAGCTTGACTGTGAGACTGACAGGTCGAGCAGGGACGAAAGTCGGGACTAGTGATCCGGCACTGGCATGTGGAAGCGGTGTCGCTCAACGGATAAAAGGTACCCCGGGGATAACAGGCTGATCTTCCCCAAGAGTCCATATCGACGGGATGGTTTGGCACCTCGATGTCGGCTCGTCGCATCCTGGGGCTGTAGCAGGTCCCAAGGGTTGGGCTGTTCGCCCATTAAAGCGGTACGCGAGCTGGGTTTAGAACGTCGTGAGACAGTTCGGTCCCTATCCGCCGTGCGCGTAGGATACTTGAGAAGGGCTGTCCCTAGTACGAGAGGACCGGGACGGACGAACCTCTGGTGTGCCAGTTGTCCCGCCAGGGGCACGGCTGGTTAGCTACGTTCGGAAGGGATAACCGCTGAAAGCATCTAAGCGGGAAGCTCGCTTCAAGATGAGGTATCCCACCACC
>NZ_JBEYSO010000073.1:0-5212 GCF_040642675.1 Micromonospora sp. NPDC047738 | reverse complement strand
TTTTACCGTCCATGTAAGACACCCATCGCAAGGGAGGGAGCGGCGTTTCCTCCCGGCCGTAAACGGCCGGGTTTCCACGCCGCAAATCCGATGAACGCCTACCGCGTCACGACGCAGCCCGCATCGATCAGCCGACCGGATGCCCGCCACGGAAACCCGGAACCGCTCGCCGGCTACGGGCACAAGTGCGGGGTCTGTCGCTGATCTTGTGACGGCGCGTTCAGCTCGGTAGGAGGATGCGCATGCGGAGCAGGTCGAAGTTGGCGCGGCCATAGCCCATGCGTTTGATCAATTTCGCTCCGGTGTTCTGGCCCCGTCCTGGCCGGACCTCCATTGAATGGAGAGGCCGGCGACGACGGCGTCGTAGTCGTGGTGGAGCCCGTCGGCGAACTGCCGCAGGTGGGGTAGATCGTCCTGGCGGACCTGACCGATCCAGGCTGGTAGCTGCTGGCCGGTGAGGTTGGTCATCATGACGGCGAACGTGCGGACGTGTCGGGCGATGGCGTTCAGGTGCGGGCAGGCGGCTTGGACGTCGTTGAGGGTCGCGGCGTGGTCGGGTTGGAGTCGGTCGGGGTGGGTGAGGAGCCAGCTCGCCGTGGCGCGGGGCGCCGGGATCGGCCGGGGCGCTGGTGGGGCGACTATGCCGGCTTTGAGCAGGTGCAGGTATCGGCCGACCGTGCTGCGGCCTCCGGTGTATCCCTGTTGGCGGATGTGCCGGTAGAGGTGTGAGGCGTTGCGCTGGCCGAGGGTGAACTGTTCGTAGAGCCAGGGCTTATTGGCGTCGAGCAGGGTCCGGCGGTGGATCGCTGGCGCGAGGAGCGCGTCGAGGCTTTCGGCTCGGGCGTAGCGGCGCTCCACCCGCTCGACGAACGTCACCGGACAGGCGCCGGACATTCACTTGAACCGGCGCACCACCAACTCGATCAACACCGGTTCTCGACGGCCGGTGCAGCGACGAGGTGTCATACCCTCTGCGGGTGCCGCAGAAGGGTCTTGTTCGCCTCGCTGTCCTCGGAGCGGTGCTGTTCGGTGGGCTGGCGCTGTGTGTCGGACTGGCCGCGCGGGAGTTGGAACCGTCGGCCAGCAGCGCGGACGAAGTCGAGTGCACAGACAACGACCACCGGTTGGCCGAGCAGTTGGAACGAGATCCGATACTCACCTCTCTTGCCCCCCGCACCACCATCGGCAGCATCTATGGAGGGCCGTGCGGGGATGGAAGCGACTCGTCGGTGGTCATGCAGGTCGATATCGGCCTGCCCCCGGGCCCGATCGATCCGGTCATCGACCATTACCGCGCCTTGCTGGCGGCGGGTCATTGGCTGACCGTGCACACGCCAGGGATCGCACCCGTGCCAGAGGGCGAAGAGCTGTTGTGCGCCGAGCGGGTAACAAACGGGAGGCGAGTGGTTCTATCCATAAGCAATGGGCTCTACACGCCGGGCCCAGACACCAACGGTGAGCTCAGGCTCTACATCGAGTGGTCGCTCGACGGGGAGGACGCGCACTGCTAAGCCCCGCAGGGCAATCGAGGTCGCTGGCCACCCAAGCAGCCGTCGCAAGATCAGCGACAGACCCCAAGTGCGCCTACCAGCCGATCACGGTCAATCCAGCGCCGAGCGCTCGCCGGGTGCGCCGCTGTGCTTCCCGGTCGAGGGTGGTGGCTCGGGTGCCGGTGGGGCGAGGGCGGCGAGCAGGCCGGGTGCGGCGAGCCGCTGATAGATGCTGGCGAGGGCGGCGGGTCCGGGCCGGAAGTCCTGGTCGACCCACCAGGTGAGCAGGCCGAGGGCTGCGGAGGTGTAGAACGCGGCGGCGACGTCGACCGGTAGATCGCTGCGGGCGGCCTCGATGTGCGGGCGCAGGTGGTTGCGGAGCAGGTCGCTGACGAGCCGGTGTAGGTGGCGCTGCATGACGCTGCCGCCGCGTCGGCCGCACAGCGCGCGGTAGAGGTCCCGGTGGCGGTACGCGTGGGCGAAGATCACGCCGGTCGGGCTGGTCGGATGGGGTGGCACACCCGGGCTGAGGGCGTCGAGGTCGCGCTGCAGATCGGTGCGCAGGTCGTCGAAGCCGGCCAGCAGCAGGTCGTCCTTGTCCCGGTAGTGCGTGTAGAAGGTGGAGCGTCCCACGTCGGCGCGGTCGAGGATGTCCTGAACAGTGATCCGGTCGTAGCCCTTCTCAGGGATCAGGGCGACGAGCGCCTCGCGAAGAAGGCGCTGGCTGCGCCGGATCCGGCGGTCCTGTCCCGGCATCGCGCATCCTCGCTTCCCGAACAGTTGTCGGCGGATGTCCGGTAACGGATCGTGGCCCTGTTCTGGTCGTTGAACCGGATCGCTGCCCGTGACCATACTCGAACATGGTGTTCGACATCGTACGAGTGTTCGGCTGTGGCCGGCAGCTCCGGCCGGTCAGCGGTAGGGAGACGCCCGATGTACCTGCCCCCACGATCTCGTCGTCTGCTGCTGGCCGCCCACATCACCGTCACGGTGGGTGCACTGGGCGCCGACGCGGCACTCCTGGCGCTGGCGGTGTCCGGCCTGCGCGACACCGACCCACGCACGGTGTACCCGGCGGCGTACCTCCTCGGCCGGTGGCTGGTCGCGCCGTTGGCCGTCGGCAGCGTGCTGACCGGCCTCGCGCTGGCGGCCGCCGGGCCCTGGCGGCCACTGCGGCACGGCTGGGTCACCGTCAAGCTCACACTCGCGGCGGTACTCGCCGCAGCCGCCCTGGCCCTGCTCGTACCCCGGCTCGGGCACGCCGCCGCAGCCGCCGTCGGGTCATCGACGGCGGGCGTGCCCCGCGGCGACCGGGTCGTGGCGGTAGCGGCACCAGCGGCGGCACTGCTGGTCCTCGGGACCAACGTGGTCCTCGGAGTCTTCAAGCCGGGCCGGCGGCGGCCCGCTCAGGCGGCAAATTCGGAGGTGGCAAATGCAGCCGATCGTCAACGTTGAGCAGGCGCAGGCGTGGAACGGACCGGAAGGCAGGCACTGGGCCGACCACGCCGCCCAGTGGGACGCAGTCAGCGCAGAGCTCAACGAACCACTTCTGGCGGCGGCCCGGATCAAGCCGGACGACCGGGTGCTCGACCTCGGCTGCGGCAACGGCCAGATCACCCGCCTGGCCGCCCGCCGCGCCCAAGACGGATACGCGCTCGGCGTCGACCTCTCCGGCCCGATGCTGCAAACAGCGCGGGCGCACGCCGCCAGCGAAGGGTTGACCAACGTCCGGTTCGAGCAGGGCGACGTGCAGGTGCACCCGTTCCCGCCCGGCGAGTTCGATGTCGCCCTCAGCCGAGGCGGACTGACCTTCTTCACCGACCCCGCGGCGGCCTTCACCAACATCGCGCACGCGCTGCGACCCGGCGGGCGCCTGACGTTCACCTGCGCACGAGCCGTCGACGCACAGCAGTGGTTCACCGTATTCATGACCGCACTCGTCGGCCGCGTCCCGCACACCGACCCGAGGGCGGCGTCCGAGCCGGGCATGTTCTCCCTGGCCGACCCCCAACGCATCGACGAACTGCTGACCACAGCCGGCTTCCGCGACATCACCATCACCGGCCTCGACCCCGCCATGACCTACGGACACGACGCCGCAAGCGCCACCCAACTCGTGCTCGGCACCGGACCGGCACGCGCACTGCTCGACGACGGCGACCGGCACGCCGCGACCCGAGCGCGGGTCGCGCTCACCACCGCGCTGAGCACCTACGAGCATCCCGACGGCGTCCAGTTGAAGGGAGCATTCTGGCTCGTCACCGCCGCAACGGAAACAGATGATCAGCGATTCGTGCGCTGAGCGCAACGCCCCAGCCGCCGACGCGCACCCGCACGCTGCCGCCGCCCGACTCTGCCGAGACCAGGGCATCGACCATCAGCCGTTGTTGGAGTCGACTTGCCGCCGCGCCAACGACACGCAGCTCGAGAGCTTGACACGCGTGACGGCCACCGGAAGAGGATGGGCAATGACGTCAGTCCTCTCGACGCCGCCCGCCATCCCCGCCGGCACACTCGCCGACGGCCCACAACCCGTGCTCTCCACCACCGGAGGCCTGCTGCTGCGGCCCTGGGAGGCGACCGACGCCCCAGTCTTCCTCGCCGCCTATCGCGACCCCGAGATCCAGCATTGGCACACCCGCCAACCCGTATCCGAGGATCAGGTCGGCGAATGGTTCGACCAGTATCGCCAGGACTGGGCACACGAGAAGGGTGCGCATTGGGCGGTGACTCGCAGCGGCGGTGAGGTGCTGGGGCGCATCGCCATGCGCGGAATAGATCTCGATGACGGTGTCGCTGGGTGCGCATACTGGGTACTCCCGGCCGCCCGCGGCGCAGGCGTGGCCTCCCGCGCGCTCAGGGCCGTTAGCATCTGGGCCCTTGGCGAGGCGGGCTTCCACCGCTTGGAGTTGGATCACTCGATCCGCAACAAAGCGTCCTGCCGGGTCGCCGCCAAATCCGGCTTCCTTCTGGAGGGCACCAAGCGGAGCGCCGCCGTGCACTCCGACGGTCGACACGACATGCACCTACACGCCCGCATCCGGGACGACGAGCAACTCACCTGATTTCAGTTCATACCAGCATTGATCGGCGCCCGTCTTATCGGCAGGCTCCGCCGCACGGGCACACAACGTCGTCGGGGGAGCGGCCTACGCTGGACTGGTGCGGATCCGTATCGAGGGCCACGACCTTCCCGGACGCGATTGCGGCGGCAGCGACGATTTCCCCGGCTACCGCAACATCCACATCGGCGTGCAGCGCCGCGAGCGACCAACACAGTGGCTCGACCTGCAGCCGGGCGACGCTGCGGCAGTGAGGTGGAACCTGGATTGCACTGCCGCGACCGTTACCAAAGGCGGCCTCGACGTGCGCGGGCCCTACATTCAAGGCGGCCCGGGACAGCGCTTCATCTACCTGTCGTGGGGCGAGGTCGACGGCACCGGCACGTTCACGATGTTCCGGCGGGCCAAGCTGTGGCTTGACAGTGTTGAGATCTCCACCGCGCATGCCGCGATCTCCGGCGGCACGCTGATCGCGAGACTGGGGCTCACCGACGCCAAAGGCCACCCGCTCTGCGCCGCCGTCCGACCTCCGAAGGTCACCTGGTCCGCCGCGTAAGAGAGACCGTCAACGTGGCCTAGCGAGGAATCCCGGTCCCTTCAGGACTCCGTTGGGGAATGGCCAAACCATGACGTGTCGCTTTCAGCTGGCGAGGTCGAGTT
>NZ_JBEYSO010000072.1:0-5371 GCF_040642675.1 Micromonospora sp. NPDC047738 | reverse complement strand
CGTTACCCATGAACGTCCTCCTCCTGCGATGGGACACCAAGCCCGACAAGCGCATCAGGGGGACGTTCCTACGTCCTGCATCGACACGCAGAACGTCTTTCTATGCCGCCGATCGTGCGCGCTCTCCGCTGCGGCGGGCGTCGCCGTCAGTAGCAGCTGCGGCTCCGGCGAGGTGCGAACCTTACGATTGCTCTGGCGGCCCCACGTGCGGGGCCAGTCGTTCTCCAGCGGCGAGGTTGTCACGCCAGTAGCGATAGACCAGGCCGGGTACCACCTCAACCGACCCTGCTGCGACGAGACAGGTAAGAAGATCATCCTCGGCCGGTGCGTCGATGTCGAAGGCAATGATCACTGGTGGTTCTTCACCTACGTGCCGACGCACCAGTGCGCGCTCGTCGAGGGTGGGTTCCCGGAACCGAGGATCCCGGAACTGGGTCGGGCAGGCCAGGTATACGACGTCTGTGAAGGCCACCTCAAGACCGTGGTGGTAGGTCAGGTCGTGGCCTGCGGCCAACCGAAGCTGCGAGCCGTCGAAGTGCAGAACGTCCCAATCCCACCAAGATCCCTCAGGCAGTTCGATCACACCATCGATCCTCCCATCGGCGAACAGTCAATAGATCGAGTCGTCATCCGGATCTGCCGCAGGCAGTGCGCCGCGGCGCTGGCGCGTCCAGTATCCGTCGACCCAGGCGCGTACTGGTGCGACAACGTTCGGACATAGCCGATGTCCCGATATCGACCTGGATCGCGGTGCAGCATCGGCGCGCATTGACGGGCATGTGCGCCGGGCAGGAGTCTCAAACCTCGTCGTCGTACTCGCTCTCGGGCTGCATGGCCTGCACAAAGGACACGAAGTTCGGTGTCAGCACTGTTATCCGACAGTCCCACTCCTGGTCTACATGGACTACTCGCGGCTCGCCATCAGGACCGCTGTCCCGGTAGTCGAACGCGATCATGTCGTGCCCGGCGGAGGGGCACGTGGCGAAGTACACGCCGATCGCTGGGTAGCCCCATTCCTCGATCCAGAACCGGCTGCCGGCTTCGCCTGCCAGCGAGTAGCGCTTCTCCCGTCCGATCCCCATGATGCCGTCCACGGCGACGTGAGTTTCGGCCCACGTGGTCCGACTCGGCGCTGGGCAGCACGTGTTGTGCGGTATCTTGCCGTTATGCGACCGCATCAGCGTCACGTACGACGCCGGCAGCCGGTAGCCCAGTTCCGCCTCCACCGAATCAATCAACGCGGGCGACGGAGGTACGTCGACGTAGGCGCCAAGCGCGTACTCGTTGTCGTCCCAGAATGTGTCCGGGTCAAGGTCCGGAAAGGTGCGCTGAACAGGCTCGCCGACCATCGTGCTCCCTGCAGTCGGTCCGACACCATATCCGGCCGAGACATCAAGCCGATCGCGGGGTCACACGGTCGTCATGATCAGGCATCCCCGCCTGACGCGACAGGTGCATCGGGCGTGGGATAAGGGTCTAGCATCGAGCGGTGAATTCGTCCCTTGACACGTTGCCGAAGATCGGCGCGCCAGCGACGCGGGCGCTGAACGCCGCCGGCTACACCGCGCTACGCCAGCTCGCGGGTGTGCCACGCGCAGAGCTTGCCAGGTTGCACGGCATGGGGCCGAAAGCATTGAACATCATCGAGGCCGCCCTCGAACAGCACAATCTGCGGCTGAGCTGACGTCGGCCTGACGCGACGCGCCAAGTCCCGTTGCCAGTGGGCTTGGGTCAGGCGTTGGCGTACTGGGCGGCGACGTCGAGGATCCAGGTGATGCCGAAGCGGTCGGTCAGCATCCCGAACGCGGGTGCCCACTGCGCCGGGCCGTACGCCTCGACGACGGTGGCGCCCTCGGCCAGCTTTTCCCACAGTGCGCTGACCTCTTCGACGGTCTCGCCGCGGACGGACACGAAGAACGGCTCGCCGGTCAGCGTCATGCCGTTCTCGCGCGTGGAGGGCGTCGGCGCGATGCCGGCTCTGGCCTGGCTGGGCACGTCGTAGGCCATGACGTGGAAGCCGTCGTCGGCCGCGACCTGGCCCCAGACGACCTTGCTGGCGTCGGGCAGGTCCTTCGGCATCCCGAAGTCGCCTTACGTGATGACTGTGATCTCGCCGCCGAACACCGAGTGGTAGAACTCCTGCGCCTGCATCATGGCTGAACATTCCAGGACGCGGCCAACGAACCGCGCACGAGAGAGGCGTCCTAACTCGGCGGGCCGCCGAGCATGGCGGCCCGCAACAGCGCGTCTCGCAGCCACAGTGGCCGCAGGCGGGTCAGTCCGGCCGCCGCGCCGGCGATGCTCGCCAGCCGTTGCACAGTACGGCGACGCTGCCGGTCGTACCGCTGAAGCCCGTCCGCGACGGTCGGTGCCCGTTCCAACGCCTCGGCGAGTGCGACGGCGTCGATGAGCGCCTCGCAGGCGCCCCGGCCCAGATCAGGTGGCATGCCGTGCGCCGCGTCGCCGATCAGCGCGACGTTGTGCCGCACGAAAGACGCCAGGCGCGGCACCGCGTACAGATCGTGGCGCAGGATGCCGTCCTCGCGGATCGCGTCGAGAATCGGCCCTACCGGGGCCGCCCAGTCCCCGAAACGGGAACGCAGCTCGGCGAGCTCGGCTCCGGGCGAGAACGCACCCTCCGGTGCCGTGGTGGTGGCGTACCAGTTCGTCCGGTCGCCCTCCTGTGGCGTCACGCCGAACTTCGCACCCGCCCCCCAGGTTTCGGTGAACGCCTTGGTCGCCATGCCGTCGAGCCAGCCACGCCACGCGGTTTTTCCCGTGTACCGCGCGCGCCAGCCGGCGCCGAACAGTCCCACCCTGACCCGGCTGAAGATCCCGTCCGCCGCGACGACGAGGTCATGCTCCCGGCGCAGCGGATCGAGGTCGCGTACCGGTGTGGCGAACCGCAGCACCGACGGATCGACCGCCTCGCACAACAGGGCAAGCAGCGCCGGCCGGGACAGCAGGATGACCGGGTCGCCGGTGCGCCGCTCAAGCTTGGCGACGTCGATGGCGGCGATGCGCCCACCGTCGAGCCGCTGAAACGTGCCGGCACGCTGGGGCTGGCCCAGTGTACGGACCCGGTCACCGAGGCCGATTGTGTCCAGCGCGCGCAGCGCCGCGGGCCAGATCCCCAGCGCGGTGCCGGCACCCGACAGGTCGGGCTCTCGCTCGTACACGGTGGGGCGCCAGCCACGCTGGTCCAACGCGACGGCGGCGGCGAGCCCGCCGATGCCACCTCCGATGATCGCCACGGTTCCCTTCATGTCCTCAACGTACTACAGATGTAGTCCACAGACTACTGATGTAGTGTCCGTAGCATGCCGACCCGTCAAGAGCAACTGCTCGACGCCGCCATCGCGATCCTCGGCGGCCAGGGCGTCCGCCACCTCACGCACCGCGCCGTCGATGCTGCGGCCGGGCTGCCAGCCGGCTCCACTTCGAACTACTTCAAGACCCGCGACGCGCTCGTCGAGGCCGTTGTCGACCGCTTCGCCATGCGCGAACAGGCCGTATGGGAAACGATCGCCGGCCTGGTGCGCCCCAACACGCCGGATGAGCTCGCCAGCGCGCTCGCCGCGTTCGTACACCGGGCCACCGGCGAAGAACGGGCGACGACGCTGGCACGGTACAGCTTGTTCGTGGAGGCTGCGCTCCGGCCGACGCTGCGCCAGAAGCTCGCCGAGACCGCCGAGGCGATCCGGGATTGGGCAGCGCAGTGGCTGCGCGACCTGGGCTCGGCCGACCCGCACGCAGACTCCCGGCTGATCCTCGACCAGCTCGACGGGATCATGCTGCACCGCCTGGCATTCCCGGACCCGACGGCGGAACCGACCCAGCAGATCACCAAGCTGGTACGCGCAGTGCTCGGGAAGAAGGTGATCGACCAGGGGCTGTCGGCATGACCAGCCGGGGGTCACGGACGTGCAACGGTAAAGATCAAGTTAGTGGTAGACCAAGGTCGGGCCTGGAGGTCAAGAGGGCTCACGACCTGCACGGATGCCCTTCTCGGCAGGTACATCGTCAGCACACCGCAGGTCGGCTCGACCCCGCCAAACTACTCCCGATGGTCGACCCGGCCGCTTCGGCGCCGGCAGCAACGGCTCCGACACCGCCCACTGCACGTCAGTCAGGTCGAACCGCGTCGTCAACGCTAGGGTGTCCACGAGGTCTCCGGTTTCAGGTTCTGCTTTGGTCGCTGAACCATCTACCGGAGACCTCGCCCATTTTCGATCTCCGACACGCGAAGACCCTCAAGCCAGCTCAAGCCCTGACACAGGCCCTAGCCCGCCCGACCCGCCAGCGTCCGGACCTGAGTCAAGGTCCGCTTGACGTGGCGGGCTGGGCGGCAACCCACTCCAGGATGGCGGGTCGACGGCAGACAGTGAGGATGCCGAATCGCTCTACAAAGCGGGATCGCTTTGGCAGTTTTTACGACGGGTTGTAGTAATTGATCGACCTGCCACAGCTGTCGACGCTATAGTCGCAGAGCGTAATCTTGATTCGGTGGATGCCACCCACGAGGTTGGAGTCTCCGATGGTGAAGCCGAAGTGCTTGCTGTTCCAGGTGCCGCTGACAGTCCTCGTTTGCGATTCAATCTTTGAACTGGTTGCGTCGCTCGCGAACGCCTCGAACACAGCCGTTGCGGTAGTGCTATCGCCGGTGTATACGTCACCGGAAATGTATGCCGTCCGGTTGTACCAAGTGATTACACCGTCGGTGTTTCCCGCTGTGATGTAATCGACGCAACAACCGTAGACATCAAAGCCGGTTTGAGGGTAGGCGGCTGCCGCGGGGCTGGCGAATCCCAGGACGGCTGCCATAACGGTAGTCGATAAGAGTGCCAATAGACGCTTTGGTGCACGCATGAGTTGCAATGCTCCTCGGAGATAGGGAAATTGTCCTTCAGTGCCCGATGTAGGTGGATCTTGCCATTGGTCAATGATCGGTTCAAGGGTGCGACGGGCAGTCAGTGGTCGAAATGGAGGTTGATCATTGCCAATGGCCGAATAGTACGCATGCTGGTGGGGTATGGGTTGACTCCTAACGCCATGGGGTTGACCATCGGTGCCACACCGTCCGACGTGGTCGACGGGCGATGGAGGACACTTCCAGCCGACTGCGGCAGTGCTCGCCATCGCACTGTTCGCGTGCTTCCTGATCTTGTTCGCTGTCTTGCGGATTGGATGGCTGATGCGAAGACACGAGTTGTGGCACGAGGAGCGGCGACGGGCAACAGGCAACGAGAGCAGTTGAGCGTGGTTCGGCCGGCCTAAGAGCGACCGGCAATAGGTGTTACCTGAGCCTGCGGGTGGTGGGTCGGGTGTCCCAGCGGTAGAGCGTGCGGGCGCGTTGGATGAGTTGACGGAT
>NZ_JBEYSO010000071.1:0-7591 GCF_040642675.1 Micromonospora sp. NPDC047738 | reverse complement strand
CCTGACCGCCCGGCTGGCGTTCCTCGTGGTCGGTCCGATGGTCGACCTGAAACTCGTGTCCATGCAGGCCGGAATGTTCGGGCGACGGTTCGCCGCCCGGTTCGCCCCGGCCACCTTCGCCCTCGCCGTGCTCGTCGCGGCCACAGTCGGGATGGTGATCTGGTGAACCGGGGCGCTCAGGCCGTGGTGATGGTGTTCCTCGGTGGCGCGATCCTGCGCGCCAGCCTCACGGACCTGTATCTCCGCTACGTCAAGCAGGGCCTGCGGCCCTTCCTCATCGCCGCCGGCGTGCTGCTGGTCGTCGCCGCCGTGATGGCGCTGGTGCACGAGATCCGCGACATGTACCGGCCCGCCGGAACGGACGATGACGGGCACGGGCACGGACACTCTGGGCCGGCGGTCGGCTGGTTGCTGCTGCTGCCGGCGCTCGCGCTGCTGTTCGTCGTGCCACCCGCCCTCGGCGCCGACACCGCCGCCCGCGCCGGCTCCGCCCTCACCGACAACCAGGACGTCGCCTACCCGCCCCTGCCGCCCGGTGACCCGGCCCGGCTCAGCCTCCTCGACTACGGCTACCGGGCGGTCTACGACCAGGGCCGGACGCTGCGCGACCGGCAGATCCAGCTCACCGGTTTCCTGGCCCCCGGCCCCGACGGCCAACCCATGCTCGCCCGCATCGTGCTGTCCTGCTGCGCCGCCGACGGCATCCCTATCAAGATCGGGCTGCGCGGCGACGTGCCCCACCTGCCGGCCGACACCTGGGTGCGGGCCACTGGCCGGTGGATCCCCCACACCGCCAAGGACCCGGTCAACGACTCCGACATCCCGTACTTCCAACTGGACGTCTGGCAGCAGATCACGCCACCGGCGGAGCCGTACGAGTAGGGCGCTGCTGGAGCACGCCGCCGGGGCGGTGCCGCGCTAGGCTGTGCCGGATTCGCGAATCGTCCTCAGTGGGAGGTTGCTCGTGCGGCAGGGTGACGAGGCAGTGACGGACCAGCAGCAGCCGGCGTCCGCCGGCATCGACGCCACGGTGCCGCACTCGGCGAGGATCTACGACTACTGGCTCGGCGGCAAGGACAACTTCGCCGCTGACCGGGCGGTGGCGGAGGCCCTGGTCGCCGCGATCCCCACGATCCGGGCGATGGCCGCCGAGAACCGGAGCTTCGTGCACCGGGTGGCGCGCTACCTCGTCGGGCAGGCGGGGGTACGGCAGTTCCTCGACATCGGCACCGGCATCCCGACCCGGCCGAACCTGCACGAGGTCGCCCAGCAGATCGCCCCGGAGACCCGGGTGGTCTACGTCGACAACGATCCGATCGTGCTGGTGCACGCGCGTGCCCTGATGGTCAGCACCGAAGAGGGGCATAGTGAATACATCCATGCCGACCTGCGAGAGCCGGAGAAGATCCTGCAGGACCCGGCGCTGACCGGCACGCTCGACCTGGACCAGCCGGTCGCCCTGACCTTGATCGCGATCCTGATGCTGCTCAAGGACGCCGACGACCCGTGGGGCAAGGTCCGGGTGCTGATGGACGCCCTGCCGTCGGGCAGTTATGTGGCCATCACCCACCCCACCGGGGACTTCGACCCGGAAGCGATGGCGACCGCCGTCGCCTCCGCCAATCACGGCGGGATGACTCTGGTGCCCCGGAGCCGGGACGAGGTCGCGCGCTTCTTCGACGGGTGGGAACTGATCGAACCGGGAATCGCACCGGTGATGGCCTGGCAGCCCGACAACGGCGCGCCGAGCGATCCGCACGCCGCCTACTACTGGGCGGGAGTCGCTCGCAAGCCGTAGGACTCCCCTGCCCTGGTGGCCACAGTCGATAGCACGAGTCTCGGCACCACCGGCCGGCCTGGCCAGGCCGGCCGGTGGGTGGCTGACCGTGCCCGCCATCGTCATTTCGGACGGTCGGGCGCCCGGCGCTGGAGATAATTTCCGGGCCCGAATCCGGGGTGTAAGGATTTCTTCTTATCGATGTCGTTGATACTGTGCTGCCGTGTCTCCCCCTCGCACCGTCAACGCACCACCTGCCGACCGTGCCCCGACCGGAGAGACCACTCGCTCCGGCGGCCCGCGGGCACAGCGCCTTCGCCTCCGCGAAGCCGGTCTCGGGTGGTTGCTGCTGCTGCCGTCGGTGGTGGTCTTCGCCCTGTTCGTGTTCTGGCCGCTCGGGCGAACCCTGTACCTGTCGGTACACGGCAATGACATCTTCGGCGCCCCGTCGGCGTACGTCGGGGCGGACCACTACCGGGAGATGCTGTCCGCGGAGTTCGGTCGGGTTCTGGCCACGACCGCGTTGTTCACGCTCTTCTCGGTGCTGCCGGCCGTGGCCGGCGCGCTGGCCGTGGTGCTGCTGCTGGAGGCACGCATCCGGGGCGTACGGGTGCTGCGCACCGCGTTCGCGTTGCCGTTCGCGTTCTCGGTGGCGACCGCCTCGGTTGTCTTCGCGGTCATCTACAACCCGGCCATCGGGGTGGCCAACGGCCTGCTCGGCGCGTTCGGGATCGACCGGGTCAACTGGCTGACCGATCCCTCGATCGCGCTGCCCGCCGTCTGCGCGGCGACGGTGTGGATGAACTTCGGCTACAACATCCTCGTTCTCTCCGCTGGTGTGGCGGCCATCCCGCCCGAGGTCGTCGAGGCCGCCCGGCTGGACGGCGCGACCGGCTGGCGGCTGGCGTCGCGGATCACCGTGCCGCTGCTCTCCCCGCAACTGTTCTTCCTCGTCGTGGTCTCCACGATCCACGCCCTGCAGAGCTTCGGGCAGATCCACATCCTGACCAAGGGCGGACCTGACCAGGCCACCACCACGCTGGTCTACTCGATCTACGAGAAGGCGTTCGCCTTCGGCTCGGCGGACTTCGGCGCGGCCAGCGCGCAGGCCGTCGTACTCCTGGTCATCATGCTCGCCTGCACGGCCGTGCAGTTCGGCATCCTCGAACGGCGGGTCCACTACCGATGAGGAAACCCTCCCTCGGCCAGGTCGCCGTCTATGTCGTGCTCGGCGTGGCCGCGATCCCGGTCCTGTTCCCCGTCTACTACGGCTTCGTCGGCGCCGTGATGGGCCCGGGCGACCTGGCGACCTACCCGCCCGCGCTGGTGCCGGCCGACCTGCACTGGCAGAACGTCACCGACGTGTTCCGGTCGGTGCCGCTGGGTCGGTTCTATCTGAACTCCGCGATCCAGGCCGGGGCCATCACCCTGGCCCAGGTCGTCACCAGTATCGTCGCCGCGTACGCGTTCGCGTTCCTCCGCCTGCCGGCCAGGGCCGCCACCTTTGGTCTGTTCCTCGCCACCCTGATGGTGCCGTGGGAGTCGATCATCATCCCCAACTACCTGACCGTGTCCGGTTGGGGGCTGGCCCGCGGCAGCCTGACCTACCTCGGCCTGGTGCTGCCCTTCCTCGCCTCGGCGTTCGGCACCTTCCTGCTGCGCCAGGCCTTCCTGCAGTTCCCGTCCGAGTTGCGGGACGCCGCGGTGATCGACGGCTGCGGCCACTGGCGGCTGTTGTGGCGGGTCCTCGTGCCGCTGTCCAAGCCGTCCATCGCGGCGGTCGGCGTGTACGTCTTCCTCTCGGCCTGGAACCAGTACTTCTGGCCGCTGATCCTGATCCGGGACACCGAGTTCCAGACGCTCCAGATCGGCATCTCGCAGCTCAACGACGCGGAGGCCGCCCAACCGGGTCTGGTCCTCGCCGGCGTGGCGCTCTCGCTGCTGCCCACGCTGGCCGTCGTGATCCTGGGTCAGCGCTACATCGTCCGCGGGCTCACCGCCGGCGCCCTGCGTTGAACCGACAGAAGGAGAACGCATGACAAGACTTCGGCTCCGCCGAACCATGACGGCACTCGTCGCCCTGGTGGCCGTCGCGGCAATGGGCGGGTGCGGCGGCTCGGGATCCGATGCTGGCGGCGACGCGCTCGACGCACCTGGCGCGGAGGTGCTCGAGAAGGCCACGGGCAAGACCACCATCGAGTTCTGGCACTCGATGAAGGGACCGAACGCCCAGGCGGTCGACCAACTGGTCGCCGACTTCAACGCCCAGAGCGGGGGCAAGGTCGAGGTCAAGGCGGTCTTCCAGGGCAGCTACGACGAGACGATCGCCAAGTACAAGGCGTCGGTCCAGCAGAAGAGCACCCCGGCGCTGGTGCAGATCTACGACATCGGCACCCGCTTCATGGTCGACTCGAAGCAGGTCGTGCCGGTCCACAAGTTCGTCGAGAAGGACGCGTTCAACGCCGCCGACATCGAGCCGAACATCGCCAGCTACTACTCCATCGACGGCAAGCTGTGGTCGATGCCGTTCAACTCCTCCACGCCACTGCTGTACCTGAACAAGGAGGCGTTCGAGCGGGCCCGCCTCGACCCGACGAAGCCGCCGCGCAACCTCACCGAGATCGGGGAACTGGCGAAGAAGCTGACCGTCAAGGACGCCAGCGGCAAGACCGTCCAGTACGGCTTCGGCGCCGCGATCTACGGCTGGCTGCTGGAGCAGTTGCTCGCCACCGACGGCAAGGAGTACTGCGACCACGGCAACGGGCGTACGGGCCTGGCCTCGAAGGTCCAGTTCGACCAGGAGACCGGGGTAGGCGTCGCGCAGTGGTGGACGGACCTGGTGAAGGGCGGCTACGCGACCAACACCGGACGCAAGACCGACGACGCGCAGGCCGCGTTCAAGGCGGGTACGGTCGCCATGCATCTGGAGTCGACCAGCGTGCTGCGCGGTTACGTCGACGCGGCGAAGGGCAAGTTCACCGTGCTCACCGCCCCGTACCCGAAGGTGGACAGCTCGTCGGCGGGTGGCCCGATCATCGGCGGGGCCTCGCTGTGGATCGGCGGTGTCGGCCACAGTGCGCAGGAGAAGCGGGCCGCCTGGGAGTTCGTGAAGTTCGCGTCCAGCCCGGCCGCGCAGGCCAAGTGGCACACCGGCACCGGCTACGTGCCGATCAACGCCAACGCCTTGGAGGAGCAGATCGACAAGGACTGGATGGCGAAGTTCCCCCAGTTCCGCACCGCCGTCGACCAACTGCACGCGCTGCCCCCGTCGGTCGCGTCGGCCGGATGCCTGCTCGGTGTGATGCCGCAGGCGCGCAAGGCGTCCGAGGACGGCCTGGAGGCGGCGATCGTCGGTAGCAAGCCGGCGCAGCAGGCCATGAAGGACGCCGCCGCCAGCGTGCAGGGCGCCATCGACAGCTACAACAAGTCGGTCGGCTGACCGTCCGGACAACCCGGGCTGGACCCGGCGACGATGAGGGCCAGCTCCGCATGGAGCTGGCCCTCATCGCTTGCCACGCCGTCGGTGGGAGCGTTCCTCGTCGGGGCGCTCCCACCAGCGGCGAGGGCTCAGCTGGTGAACTTGAAGTAGGCGCGGTGCTGGAATCCGTTGTCGAGGGTCAGGACGAACTCGCGGCAGGTGCCGGCCCAGGACGGGTCGGTCTTCCACGGGTAGTTGTACTGGCCGTTGGCGTTGACCGACATGCTCGATCCGCCGGGGTTGCGTGCCGCGACCGGGGTCGGCCGCGGGGTGGTGGCGCCGTCGGGGCCGACGGTCTTGAGGGTGTCGCAGTCGACCAGCCGCGAGTACGGCGAGCCGCTGGCGAGGATGTTCAGGCCCCGGTCGGTGGCGAGTTTGAACTTCATCGGTACGGCGTCGCCGGCGACGACGGTGTTCAGCGCCGGCTGCGCCGAGCGGCCGACGAAGTCGCCCCGGCAGGACGGGTGGGTGTCGAACGCCTCGCTGTTGTCGTTGCGACCGGTGGTGCCCTGCACCGCGCTGTAGCCCAGGCCACGGCGGGCGAAGGAGCCCCAGAGGATGCAGGCGTTCTCCCCACCGGTGAGGGCGGCGTCGGCGGCGATGATCGCGTTGCGGCCGGTCACGAAGCCCGGGCCGCAACCCTGGAGCTTCAGCCCGTCGATGACCAGCTGCAGCGCCAGGTTGTTGCCGCCGGTGTTCCACGCCTCGTAGACGTTCGGGTTGAACCCGTGCCGGTCGACCAGATTCCAGGTCATGTCCCACAGGATCGAAGCCCAGCCGTGGCCGATGCCGTGCGGAGCCGCCAGCGAGGTGCCGTCCAGCCAGCCACCGGTCTTGATGCTGTCGTAGGTGAACGGCTGGATCTCCATGTTCCGCGAGTACGGCCGCGGGCGGATGCCGCCACCCACCCGGCTGTCTTGGAACAGCGCGTACTGCCCGTAGCCGCGGGCGTTCTCCGGGTCGTCGATCGCGGGGTTGAGCAGCGCGGTGATCGCGAGGAAGTCGCTCCAGCCCTCGCCCATCTGCTCGTCGCCGGTGAGGCAGTTGACGGTCGGGCCACCGGTCAGCCGGTTGGAAACGCCGTGGCCGTACTCGTGGAAGATCGTCTCCGAGCGGAACGAGGCGTCCCGCATCGCCGGCCGGTCCAGGTTGCGGTGCACCCGACCCGCGGCCGGCAGGCCGCCCTTGATGCGGTTTCCGTCGGCCTGGCTCACCATGACCGCGGGAATGCCGACCGCCGGGCTCATGGATCCGCTCATCGCCGCCGGGGCGCCCGCCACGTTGTTGACCACCACCACGGCGGCGGCACCGGCCTTCTCGGCGTTGGCCACCTGGGTGTAGAAGTTGCAGCCGCTGGTCCGGTCGACCACGGCGATCGCACCCTGGGGCAGCGTGTAGGCGCTGCAGCCGTCGCCGGTCGCCCCGACACCGTCGTTGACCAGCACCACCTCGCCGGCGAAGCCGGCGCTGGTGGGCGCGGGCGTGAACCGCGCGTACTCCGCCTCGTAGGTACCGGCGCCGGACCCCGCGTCGATCGTCACGGCGTTGGGCAGGCCGAACTGGTTGCCCGGCCAGAGGAACATCTGCATCCGGGGGCGACCGCCGTCCAGCGCCGGCGTGGAGAAGTTGGCGTTGTTCTGGCCGGACCCGTCGTGCGCCTCGCACTGCACGTCGTCGCCGCCGGTGCCGCCCCGGCCGTAGTTGTTGACCTGGAAGTTGCCGGACGCCTCGTCGAAGCCGTACCGGTAGGTCAGGTCGTGGACCATGTTGCACCAGTAGAACTGGTTCACCACGGCGGCCTGGGTGTAGGTCTGCGGGTGCTCGTTCAGGTCGGCCGGGAAGTTGAAGGTGAGGCCGGCGCCGCCCTCGGCGGAGCTACCGGGGTCGATCTGGTTGTTGGCGTCCCGGTCGGTGTAGGCGTGCGCGTTGTTGCCCCGGGTGATGGTGTACTCGGCGCCCGGGGCGCCGTTGGTGTCGTGCCAGCCGTACGGCGAGGCGTCCCCGTCAGCCGGGTTGGTCACCACGGTCTGCGGGCCGTCGTTCGGGTCACCCTTCGGGAACTCGAAGACGCGGTAGCTGGACCCGTCATCGACCGGGCTCGGGGGGCGGATCTTGGCGGCGGGGGTGCTGGTGGTGGCGACCGTCGTGGCGGGGGCCTCGCGACGGCCCAGCGTCGCGGCCAGGTCCTTCGGGCTGTCGTGGTCGGTCCAGTCGTCGGCGTTGAGCAGCTCGCCGGTGTGCGCGTCGACGCTGGCGTTCCACAGGTGGGTGTCGGAGGAGTCGTCGATGACCAGCTGCCAGGCCAGACGAAGCCCGTCGTCGGTCGGCTGCCAACC
>NZ_JBEYSO010000070.1:0-8029 GCF_040642675.1 Micromonospora sp. NPDC047738 | reverse complement strand
CTGGGGCGCAGTCAATCGCCCGCACGCGGCCTAACCTCGCAACCAGCGAGGGCGAGTGACCCGCAAGCCCGCCCATTCATGGGCGGGTAGTTGACGGCAACGAACTCGGCGTCGCGGATCCCGTCCCTGCAGGACGGGACGGTCGACATCGTCGTACAGACCATGACGATGAACTGCGAACGGTGGCAGAAGGTCAACTTCTCCACCGAATATTTCACCGCCGGCCAGCGGATCCTGGTGCGCCGAGGGTCGCCGGTGCGTAGCATCGCCGACCTGGGTGGCCAGAAGGTCTGCTCGGCGATCGGCAGCACGTCCATCCGCAATGTCGCTGCCGCACCGGCCAAGCCACTGCCCGTCGGAGTGCCGGACTGGACCGACTGTTTGGTGATGCTCCAGCAGAACCAGGTCGCCGCCGTCTCCACCGACGACAGCATTCTGGCCGGGCTGGCCGCGCAGGACCCCAACACCGTCGTGGTTGGGCCACGGTTCAGCGACGAGCCGTACGGGATCGGCATCAACCGGGACGCCACCGACCTGGTCAGATTCGTCAACGGGGTCCTGGCCCAGTTGCGGGCGGACGGCACCTGGACTCGGCTCTACACGCGGTGGCTCGCCGCGCTTGGCCCGGCTCCACAACCGCCGACGGCCCGATACCGGGACTGACCGGCATGACCGCACCGGTTCCGCTGAGCCGTGACGAGGTCGACGTGGCCATCGTCGCGCTGGGCGCAGCCCACGACCGGATCTCCGCGGCCATGTACGCCCTGGACAATCACCCGGGCCTTGCGACGGCCCGGCTGCCCGGCCTGACCGGACGGACCGAGCGGTACGTCGCCGACCTGGCCGCCCAGCTTGACGCGCTCTGGTCCCGGTTCACCGCGCTCGGGGCGCTCCTGGACCAGCTCCGGACCCTGCGGGGGCAACAATCCCGGCCCGGTGACGAGGAGTTGGCCAAGCTCACCTGGTTGCTGCGTGCCCCGGTGGTCCCGGTCGGCGCGGACGGAATGGTTCTCGACGATGCGCCGCCGGGGGCCGTCCGGCTGCCGCTGATGGAGCTCGCCCGTCAGCTGGAAACCGGCAGTACCGACGCCATCGACCGGTTGTCCGTCCTGGATGAGGCCGCCTCGGTGCTGGCCGTCCGGTTCGGGCCGCCCAGCGAGGCGTTGACCCGGCTGCGGGCGGCCGTCGACGCGCTCGGGCCGGACGGGGTGCCCACCGCCGCCCTGGATCGGCTCGGCGAGCGGCTCGCGGACGCGTATCGGGAGGCGTCCGGCGATCCGCTGGCGGTGGCGCCGGGCGGTGGCCCCGCCGCCACCGCGCTGGATACCCGGCTGCGTGAGCTGGCCGCCGAGACCGCGACGGTGGCCGGCGAGGTCGACGCGTTGGTCGGTCTGCGCGACGGCTATCCGCGACGGGCGGAGCGGCTGCGCGCCACGATTGTTGAGGTCGAGGCCGGCGAGGAGGCGGCGGCCCGGGCCTGCGCTGCCACCGAGGAGAAGATTGCCAACACCGGGCTGCCCGCGGTTCCGGATGCCACCCCCGCGCTTCGGGCCCAGCTGGCGCAGCTCGACCAACTTCACCGGGAGCGGCGGTGGAGCCGACTGGCCGATGAGCTGGCGGCGGCGGAGCGGGCCGCGGCGGCGGCGGTCGAGCGGGCCGCCGGGCTGCGGGATGCCGCGGACGGTCTTCTGGAGCGGCGCGCCGAGCTGCGCGGCCGCCTCGCCGCCTACCGGGCCAAGGCGGCCCGGCTCGGCTTCGCCGAGCACACCGAGCTGTCCCGCCGGCACCGTGCCGCCGAGGACCTTCTCTACTCCAGCCCGTGCGATCTGCCCGCGGCGACCCGGGCCCTGTCCGCGTATCAGCGGTATCTCAACGACCTCAGCGAGCGGGGGACGACATGAGCCAGCGGTGCGTACGACCCGACTGCACCGGCAGCTACGGGCCGGAGGGCTACTGCGACGAGTGCGGGCGCAAGGCCCCGGCCGGGGTCCTGCCGACGCAGCCGACCCCCGGTGCCGGGCCGCCGCGGTCCGGGCCGGGCGCGGCACCGGCACTCGCCTCCGTCGCCTCGACCCCGGTGAGCACGCGCGGCGGTTCGGTGCGCACCGGTTCACGGGGCTCCAGCCGCAGCCGTGGGACCACCCGCGGTGGCCTCGGCGCCGGTCTGATCGAACTGCCCCGCGTCCCGCTACGCGACCCGGCCAGCGCGGTGATGGCCGAGCCGACGGTGGCCGAATCCCGCCGGTACTGCGTCGCGTGCGACAAGCCGGTCGGCCGGGGACGAGACGGCGCCCCGGGCCGCGCCGAAGGCTTCTGCCCCCACTGCGGCACCCCGTTCTCCTTCCTGCCCCGCCTCGGCCGTGGCGACGTGGTCGACGACCGGTACGAGGTGCTCGGCGCGCTCGCCTACGGCGGGCTGGGGTGGATCTATCTGGCTCGGGACAAGAACGTCAGCGACACCGTCAGCGACCGCTGGGTGGTCCTCAAGGGGCTGATCAACACCAGTGACCCGGACGCGATGGCCGCCGCGGTGACCGAGCGGCGCTATCTGGTGGAGATCGACCATCCGAGCATCGTCAAGATCCACGATTTCGTGCAGCATCCCGACCCGAAGACCGGCGTGCCGGTCGGCTACATCGTCATGGAGTACGTCGGCGGCCAGTCGCTGCGGGACATGCTGGTCAGCCGCCGAGCGGCCACCGGCGAGCGCGCACTGCCGCTGCCCGAGGTGATCGCCTACGGCGTCGAGATCCTGCCCGCCCTGGGCTATCTGCATGACCGCAACCTGCTGTTCTGCGACTTCAAGCCGGACAACGTCATCCACGCCGAGGAACAGCTCAAACTGATCGACCTCGGTGCGGTCCGGCACGTCGACGACGAGGTGAGCGCGGTCTACGGCACACCCGGCTACCAGGCGCCGGAGGTCGCCGAGGTGGGGCCGTCGGTGACGGCCGACCTCTACACCGTCGGCCGGACCCTCGCGGTGCTGAGCTTCGACTTCCGCGGCTTCGCCAGCACCTACGCCGACCGGCTGCCGGACCGCTCAGAGGTGCCCTTGCTGGGCCGCGAGGAGTCGTACGACCGGCTCCTGCGCCGGGCCACCCACCTCGATCCGGACCGGCGCTTCCAGTCGGCGACCGAAATGAGCGAACAGCTCCTCGGGGTGCTGCGGGAGACGCTGTCGGCCGCCGACGGCGTGCCCCGGCCGGCGGTGTCCCGGCAGTTCACCCCGGAACGGCGGGCGTTCGGCACCGGTGCTGGCGAGGTGGGCGTGACCGCCATCGCCCGGCGGCTCGACCCGGCGGAGGTCGCCGCGGCGTTGCCGCTGCCGCAGGTGGACATCCTCGACCCGGGCACCGGCTTCCTCACCACGCTGACGGCGACCGCCCCAGGTGAGCTGATCGCGCAGTTGCGCAACGCCCCGGTGCGCAGCGTCGAGGTGGCGCTGCGCATCGTGCGGGCCCGGATCGACGGCGGCGACCTGGCCGGCGCTGCCGCAGACCTCGACCGGCTCTACGCCGACGACCCGTTCGACTGGCGGATCGACTGGTACCGCGGCCTCGCCGCCCTGGCCGCCAACCGGCCCGGAGACGCCCGGGTGGCCTTCGACGCCGTCTACGACCAACTGCCCGGCGAGCCGGCCGCCCGGCTGGCGCTGGCCGCCGCAGTGGAGAGCACCGGGGACCCAGAACTCGCCGAGCGGCTGTACGACCGGGTCTGGCGGTGCGACCACGGCTTCATCAGCGCCGCCTTCGCGCTGGCCCGGCTCCAGCTTGTCAAGGGCGGCCGAGTCCCCGCGTTGCGCGTCCTCGACCAGGTGCCGGAGAACTCCAGCCACCACATCGCCGCCCAAGTGGCCGCGGTCCGGGCCAACCTACCGGCCGAGGGGTTTCCCGCCGGCGCCGGCGAACTGCTGGCCGCCTCCGACCGGCTGCAGCGGCTCGGGTTGGACGTCGAGCGGCAGGCTCGGTTGACAGTGGAAATGCTCGAGGCGGCCGTCGCCTGGGTCACCGCCGGGCATACCCTGCCGCCGGACGCCCGGGTCCTCGGACACGGACCGCACGAAAAGGGGCTGAGGCTGGGCCTCGAACGCGCCTACCGCACCCTGGCGCAGCTCGCCGCCGACCCGCCTACCCGTATCGCACTGGTCGACCGAGCCAACGCCGTCCGGCCGAGGACACTGACATGACGGCCCCGTCTTGCCCCGAGCACGGCCCGGCCGGCGATCCGGCAGACCGCTTCTGTGAGGTATGCGGGCGCAACCTGCGCACCCGCGAAGAGGCGGCTACCGCAGCCCCGCTGCCAGCCCCGAGATCCGGCACCGCCCCGGTCGCACCATGGTTGTCCTCCCGGGCGACCGAGGGCGACTGCGGCGGGTGCGGCGCCCAGGTGCCAGGCGGCGGATACTGCGACTCGTGCGGCCGCCGACGCCCGCTCGGCCGCGACCACGCCGAGCTCGACCTCGGCGACCTTGCGGCAGTGACGGACCGGGCCCGCCGACCACGCAACGAGGACGCGGTGGCGATCGGACGAGTCGCCGGCGCCACCGTCGCAGTGGTCTGCGACGGCGTCTCCACCTCGACCCGCGCCGACACCGCCGCCACCGCCGCAGTGGAGTCGGCCATCGTAGAGCTGCTGGACGCCCTGCACGGCGGCGCGGACCCGGCCGAGGCCGGCCGACGAGGCGCCCGGGCAGCGGCCGCCGCGGCCCGGGGCGCCGCCGGACCCGAGGATCGCGACACCCCGCCCAGCTGCACGTACGTCTCCGCGATCGTCACCAGGGACGCGGTGACGGTGAGCTGGATCGGCGACAGCCGGGCCTACTGGCTCGGGCCGAACGAGGCGCTGTTGACCCTCGACGACTCGTTGCGGGCCCGCGTGGCCGCTGGCCGGCCGGTGCCAGCGGCGCTGGCCGAGGAGGATCCCCGGTCCCCGGCCCTGATCCGCTGGCTCGGTGTGGACGGCGACGACGAGGACGCCCAGGTCATCACCCTGCGCCCGACCGGTCCCGGCCAGGTCGTGGTCTGCTCCGACGGCCTGCACCACTATCTGCCGGGTGCGAACGACCTGGCCGCGGCGGTGTCCGGCCTCCCGCCGACACCCCTGGCAGTGGCGCAAGGCCTGACCAGGCTGGCACTGGAGGGCGGCGGCCACGACAACGTGGCGGTCGCCATACTGCCGTTTCCGGTAACCGAGACAGGAGGAACACCGGCATGAGCGGACAACCCGAGTTCGTCGCCGAGGTCGACCAGAACGAATACCTACCGATGGGACGACGGATCGTCGACGCGATCGTCACCGTCACGGCCTCCGGCGCGAACCTGCGGGGCACCGCCGGACCGGTCACCGCGGCGCAAGTGATCATGATCGACACCTCCGGTTCGATGACCGCACCCCCCTCGAAGATCCAGCAGGCGAAGCGGGCCACCGCGGTCGCCATCGACACCCTCCGCGACGGCGTGGCCTTCGCGGTCGTCGCCGGCTCGGCGCAAGCCTGGATGGTCTACCCGCCGCAGCCGGGGATGGTGCCCGCCTCCCCACAAACCCGGGCGCAGGCCAAGTCGGCGGTGGCCGGGCTGCGAGCCGAAGGCGGAACCGCCATCGGCGCCTGGCTCAACCTCGCCAATCACCTGTTCGCCGGCCAGCCGGCCGAAGTGAAGCACGCCATCCTGCTCACAGACGGGCAGAACCAGCATGAGCGGCCGGAGGACCTGCAGCGGGTGCTGGACGCCTGCGAGGGCCGGTTCATCTGCGACAGCCGAGGCGTCGGCGCCGACTGGGTCGCCGACGAGCTGCGGAAAGTAGCGTCCACCCTGCTCGGCACCGCAGACGGGCTGGAGGATCCGGCCGACCTGCCGGCGGCGTTCCAGGCGATGACCGCGTCCGCGATGGGCAAATCGGTCGCTGACGTGTCGCTGCGGGTGTGGAGTCCGACGGGCGCCAGGATCCGCTTCGTCAAACAGGTCTTCCCGCAGGTCGAGGACCTCACTGGCCGGCGCACCGAGGTCAGCGCCCGCATCGGCGACTATCCGACCGGCGCCTGGGGCGCCGAGAGCCGGGACTATCACATCTCGGTCGAACTGGAGCCACAACCGGTGGGGGAGGAGCTGCTCGCCGCCCGGGTCAGCCTGGTCAGCGCCGCTCAGGTGCTCACCGAGCGACTCGTGCTGGCCCGGTGGACTGACGACGAGGAGCTTTCCACCCGGATCAACCGGCAGGTGGCGCACTACACCGGCCAGGCCGAGCTGGCCGCCGCGATTCAGGACGGGCTGAAGGCCCGGGACGCCGGCGACGTAGAAACCGCCACCGCAAAGCTCGGCCGGGCGGTCCAGTTGGCCACCGAGTCCGGCCACGTCGACACCGCCAAGCTGCTGGCCCGGGTGGTGGACGTGGTCGACGCGCCGACCGGCACGGTCCGACTCAAGAAGCAGGTGGCCGGAGTGGACGCCGAGCTGACCAACGTGCGGTCGGTGAAGACCATCCGGGTGAAGAAGACCCAGGCCTGACGGGAGCGACACGATGGCCACCTGCCCCAAAGGACACGAATCGACGACCGCCGACTACTGCGACCAGTGCGGCGCCCCGATGCCCGGCACCTCGACGCCCGCTCCGCCGGCCGCCGTAGCCCCGCCGGCCGTGGCGCCGGCCGCCCCGCCCGCGGATCCCGTCGCCGGCACGCCGTGCCCGGTCTGCAATACGCCCCGCACTGGCCGCTTCTGCGAGGAGGACGGCTACGACTTCCTGCTCGCCCCGCCGGTGACCGCGACGAGTCCGTCCACCTCGCCCACTGGTGCCGCCGTCCCCGCGGCGGGCCGTGAGACGGCTGCCGGACCGCCATCCCCGGCCACGCCGGCGGCGCTGGTCGTCGTGGTAGGCACCGACCGCGGCTACTTCGACGCGGTCCTCGGCATGGGCGGCGAGGACGCCGACGCGCTGACCTTTCCTCGATTCGCCGCCGAGCGCCGATTCCCGTTGGTGGGCCAGCAGCTACTGATCGGACGATCCAGCCGGTCCCGGGGCATACACCCCGACATCGACCTCAGCGGCCCACCGGAGGACCCAGGCGTCTCACACACCCACGCGCTCCTCGTCCTGCAGCCCGACGGTTGGGCGGTGGTCGACCTCGGCTCATCCAACGGCACGTACCTCAACGACCCGCACTCGGCACCGGTCCCGGCCGAGACCCCGGTGCCGATCGCCGCCGGTGACCGCGTCTTCGTCGGCGCTTGGACCTGTCTGTCCATCCGCCCCGCCTAACCTGATCTTGAGACCTGCGTTCGTTGTGTCGAGCCGTCTCAGATCAGCTCAGCGATCCTGAGTCGGATTTAGTTTCCGGGATCGTTTCCCATCGTGGCGGGGCCGCGTGGGCACTCAGGTGGAATCCTGCGCCCAGGGCGGCTCCCCGTGGCCGGTGGCCGGTGTGCTGATAGTTGTTCACGCCCTGGTGCCGGTGGGCTGCGCGGGGCAGCCTCCGATCCGCTGGTGCATGCCCCTCCGGACGCTTGCCCGCCTGACCGTGAGGCCTGGCGGGGGAGGGTGCCCTGCGTCGCCCGGGCGCGGGGCGCGGTGTCGGCGTACGGATTCCGGTGCAGAGTCGGGTACGGCAAATGTGCAGAGGTCGGGGGCGCGAAGCATTCGGGACGCTGCGATGGCGGCCGGCCCGACGACCCAGGCCCGCTACTCACGATGAGTAATCGGTGGACGTGGGCTAGCGCCCGGATCGCGGCTACTTAGCGGATGTTCAGAGGACCAGAAGCGACGGCCGATGTAATTGAACCGTTCCTAAAGACTGAGCATGGGTTGCACAGGCTCAGTCGCGTGCCCCGAACGGTGTTGGGCACACTGGTTTCCCGCGTTCGCTCCGCGTCCGGCTCCATCGGATCGTGTCCGTGGTCCGGGAATGTGGGGGCGGGTTCCCTCGCGCCCTCGGGCATCAGGTTCGGCCTGGGCGCTCCGATGCCCGCGGCGATCGCTCTGGTCGTCGGGGGGCGGTGTCGTCCGTCGCCGGATCGGGTGTCCGAGGGCGCGT
>NZ_JBEYSO010000069.1:0-8320 GCF_040642675.1 Micromonospora sp. NPDC047738 | reverse complement strand
GTGCTGGGGGTGATGACGGCTGCGGCTTCGAGTTCGTCGACGACCGTGCGGATCGCCATGGCGCCGGTGGTCTTGTCGATGACGGTCTTGCCCTGATGGGTCAGGCCACGGGCGGCGATACGCCGCCAGGCACCGTGGTCCCGGTCTCCCTGCCAACCGCACCCGGTGTTGGGGCAGATGGCCCATTTCCATCCCGGTGTGGTGGGCCGGTCGGGGGCTTTACGGTGCTGCAGCGGGGTCAAACATTGCGGACAGTGCTTGGACGTGTTCCGGGCGGGGACGGTGACCACGGCGATACCGTGCTCGGCGGCGAGGTGCCGCATCCGATCGCTGATCTTTCCGCGGACCTGTTGGGACAGACGCGTGTTCAGGCTGTGCCCCATGCCCCGCGCTTCCATCGACCGCAGGTCTTCCAGATAGATCACCGTCGCCCGGGCGGCGATCGCCTGGTCGACGGCCCAGCGGGCGGCAGCCCACGCGAGCGCGGTATTCAAGTTCGCGCGGCGGGCGGACACGTGGCGGATCTCGCCGGCCAGCACCTCACGTTTCGCCCTCAACTGCTCGTCGGGGCGGCCGCCGAGCAGCCGCGCGTACTGGTCGGCCTTCGCATGCAGCCGCTCACTATGGCGGCGCAGGCGGTGCTGCTTGGCCAGGATGCCGGCGGCGCGGAACTGTCCACCAGCCCCCAACGCCGTGACCCGCCCGTCCGGCTGTAGTCGTAGGGCGCCGGCGCTGAGGAGCGTGTTGAGACCCCAGTCCACGCCAAGCGCCACCGAGTGACCGGTGGCCCGGGCCTTCGGCACGGCATGCGTGTACGCCAGGTCGGCACGCACCGTCCCGTCGGTGACGCGGAGGGTGGGCAGGTGCAGCACCGCCGAGGCGGGAACCGTGGACGGCAGCCTGATCGGGCACTCGACCCACGTCCAGTCCCGATACCCTCGCGGATCCGGACGGGTGGGCAGTTGCAGCCGCAGCAGCGCTCTCGCCGGGTCGGTGTCGCTGCGCTCGATGGTGGCCTGCTGCCGGTCACACGCGGCCAGCAGCAGCATCCGCCCGATCCGCGGGACGCCTTCCAACTCGAACACATCCACCGGCAGGCGACCTTTGGCCTTGGCGAACGTGGCAGCCTGCCGGGTGCGGCCCTTGATCACATTGGATGGCAGATACTGCCCGCCCGGGATCGCCTGGCGGACCTGGTCCCACTCGGCGGGGGTGCGCCTACGCGGATCGGCCGGCCACGCCGCCAGGACCCCGGCGGTCACGTCAGCGCGCCACTTCACCGACCGCAGCGCACGCCCCGCCTGCTCCTGCGCCATCCGCACGATCCGGTCATTGACCCTCACACCGCCTGGCGGAACGATCGTCCAGCCCAGACGCCGTAACGCCATCCACGCGTGCGACGGCAACCGCCGTCCACCCGCATCCACCCCGGCCGCCAACACCTCCACATCCACGGTGTTCCAATGCGCGCCGATCAGCGCGGCCACCATGCCCGCCACCAGATCAGCACACCAACCGACCCGCTGCGCCAACACCGCCGCAGACAGGACCTCACCGGTCTCCTCGTCCACACCGGTGCGCAGCACAGCGCGGGCACACGCGGTCCGGGCCGCCTCACCCTCGGCCAGCCGCAGCTTCCCGCTCACCGACTCAACGCCTCAACACCGATCCACAGAAACACCGGCCCTACCGCCGCCCCCACACCACCGGAACCCTCCCCGAGCCAACCCGAACGTGATACGCCACGGGGTGAACACCGACACGCTTCCCGGCCCTGGAAAGCCGAAAACGTTCCACACAGACCAATCTATGATCACTGATCATCGATATCAAATCGGTTAGCCTGGGTACGACTTGAACTGGACGTGGAAAGTTCGACGACGCGGAATTCGAGCCTTACCTGCAACGGGCGCGAACGTCGGGCACCAGGTTCACGACGATGGCGGAACTCGGTGACACGGCGCAGCACCGGCGCGCGCTCTACGACCTCAACAAGACGTGCTCGGCCGACATCCCAGAGCGGGGGGCCTTCTACACGTACGCCGAGTACGTCACCCAGCGCATCGACGTGGCTACCTTCAACCCGAGCGGCGTCGTCCTCGCGACGTGTGGCGACGCCTGGATCGGAATGTCCACGACCTCCTTGCATCCGGACAAGCGGTACGCGTTCTCGGAGATGACCGGCGTGCGCCCAGCCCTCAAGGTCCCTACCGGTCCGGGATGGCCGCCGCAGAGCTCCGGTCGTCGGTCGAGAACCCGGCGGGCGGGGTTGCCGTGCGTGCCCCAAAGTTCGATACCATCGAACAAACGCGGCGGGACCTCCCGCCAACCGCGACAGGAGGCCCCGTGCGGTCGATGGAGAGCCACCCGGTTCGGGAGCAGACCCGCCCGGACGGCGGCGTGGCGGACGACACCCCGGCCGGTCAGGTGGGGGCGCGCATCCGGCAGTACCGCAAGGAACGCGGGCTGACGCTGCGTGGCCTGGCCGCCCGCTCCGGCTTGTCGATCGGCTTCCTCTCACAGGTCGAACGAGGCATCTCGTCCATCGGCCTGACCGCGCTCGGCAGCGTCGCGAAAGCTCTGGATTGTTCGGTGGCGGACTTTTTCGATTCCGGCGCCGACTCCTCGCCGGGATCCGTCACCCCGCTTCCCACGCATTTCACGCTCACCAGGGCGGAGACCGCCGCCACCGAGTACGTGTCCGGGCAGCAGACGTACCGGATGCTGTCGGAGCGGGGACCAGACCTGGTCCTTGAGCCGATGCTGGTGCACATCGCGCCCGGCGGTCGCCGGGAGAACGCGTACGGCCACGCTGGCGAGGAGTTCGCCTACGTCATTTCAGGCGAACTGCTCTACGAGGTGAACGGGGTCGAACACCGGCTGCGGCCGGGCGACAGCGTGCATCTGCGCTCCTCGGTGCCGCACCGGATCTACAACGACACCGACTCGGTGACGACCGTGGTGTCGGTGGTGACGCCACGGTTGTTCTGACTGTGAGGCTCGCCTGGTCGGTCGGCACGCGGCTGTTCACGAGCGTGAAACAAGCCGTCCTCGCAGAGTGGCCTCTGGGTTCTCAGCGGCCGAAGCGGCGGTCCACGGCAGCCATGGTGGCGCGCCAGATGGCCGAGCCGGGATCGATGACGTCGAAGTGGTTGCCCGGCTGCTCCAGGTAGCTGATGTCGTCTCCCGCCGCGCGGGCGGCCACGGCATATCGGCGGTTGATGTCGACGAGGTCGAGACTGTCGTCGGCTCCTTGCACCACCAGGGTCGGGAGCCCGAGCGGCACCCGAGCGATCGGGTCGCTCGCCGCGTACCGCCGCCATGCCGTCGCGGGTGTCCCGCCGAGGGCTGTGGAGATCGCACCCTCGCCGAGTTGCCGCCGTTCGCCCTCGGCCAGGTCGAGGACGCCGGCCAACGACACCGCGAGCGTTACCGCCGAGACGGTTCGCTCCGGACCGATGGTGGCGTCCCGGGTTTCCGCAGCGGAGGCAGCGGCCAGGTCCCCCGCAACCCGCAACGCCAGCTGGCCCCCGGCCGAGTGGCCGAGGACCGCGACGCGCTCCAGGTCCAGCGGTCGGTCATCGGCGACTCCGGCGAGCGCCGCGATGCCCGCCGCGACGTCGGTTGTGGTGGCGTCCCAGCCATGTCGGTCCGGGCGCCGGTACTCCAGATTCCACGACGCGTACCCGCTGTCGGCGAGGTCGACGGCGAGGGCGTCCATCAGGTCCGCCGCCCAGACGGACCGCCAAAAACCGCCGTGCAGCAGCACCGCGACCGGAGCCGGATCCTCGCTCGTGCGGGCCGGGAGCCGCAGCTCGCCCCACTGGTCTGGGTGCGGCCCGTAGGCGATGCGGGCGGCCGGCGACCGGAGGCGGTGGACGGCGTGCCGGATCGCCCAGGCCAGGCCCCAGACACCGCGCCCGTGCAGATGGGCGGCACCGGCAACGGGTGACTCGACGGTGAGGTCGTACCACACCACATGTGGGACGGCACCCATGAGGGCACGCACCTCGGGTGTCGGACCGGGCAGCACCACCAGCGGCGAATCTGCTGCCGCAACCAGGGACCGGACGTCGTCGGGTGCGTTGGCGGTCACCAGCCGGCCGGCTACGCCGAGTTCCGCGCACGTGGTGGTGGTGAGTGACTTCAGCACCGCTGTGTCGGCCACCAATCCGGGTCCGACCACGACGACCAGCCGCACCGGCCGCTCCTCTCTCTCGGGCTACCTGCGCAGCAGGGGCAGGACGGCGGAGCCGAGCAGCTCCACGCCGTGTTCGTCGGTCAGCCCGTGCGGTGTGCCGAACTCGACCCGACGGACCCCGGCGTCGATGAGTGCCTGGGCCTGTGCGGCGACCTGGGCTGGGGTGCCGGAGAAGGCGAACCGGTCGAGCACCTCGTCCGGGATCAGCTGGCCCGCCGCCTCGTGGTCACCCGCATCGACCAGCTTGCCGACCTGCTCCATCAGGTCCCTGGGCAGCACGACGGTAGGGTCGAGTTCCGCCACGACCGCGAGATACATGGCGACCTCGGTGCGGGCCTTGGCCCTGGCCGCTTCGCCGTCGGCGTCAACGACCGTCACGGCGCCGAGCACGATACCGATGTCCTCGACGTTCCGCCCAGCCTTGACCGCGCCGACCCGGACCCGGTCGCGGATGACCGGCACCATGTCGGGATTGGCGCTGCCGCCCACCTTGATCTCGTCCGCGATTCTGCCGGCGAGGGCTGCCCCCTGCGGGCCCCAGGCGCCCACCAGTAGCGGCGGATCCGGCCGCTGCACGGGGTAGCGCAGCGCGGTGCCGGGGGCCAGCGAGAAGACGCGCCCCGCGTAGCCGGCTCGGTCGGCGGACAGCAGGCGGTAGACGACGGCCGCCGCCTCCTCGATCGCGGTCAGCGGCTTCGGTTGGGCCAGTCCCACCGCGCCGAGCCAGGTGCCGCGGGCCAGCCCTAGGTACGCCCGCCCCTGCGACGCCAGGTCGAGCGCGGCGACCTGGCCGGCGATCTCGTACGGGGCCAGGGAATAGGGATTGAGGCACGCCGCTCCGAGCCGGACCCGGTTGGTCACCTGAGCCATCTCCAGCAGCGGGAAGATCGGCGGCTGGTACATCAGGTCACCGAAGACGGTCAGCACGTCGAAGCCGTACGACTCCGCGGCGCGGGCCAGCCGGGCGTAGGCGCCGGCGGGTTTGTCGCTCTGCAGCCCGAGCCCGATCTCGACGGCCATCAGGTCAACTCCGAGGAGTTCATCCGCCGCCGGCAGGTCCGTTCCACCTTCATGATCAGTCGCTCCTCGGGATCAGGGCAGGCGAAGTGGGAGTCCTGGGCCAGCCAGTCCCCGGCCGCCAGGTCGCGCTGTTTCGCGGCGAGGAACGGCAGTACCGAGGCGAGCGCGTACACGCAGAAGTGCTTGCCCTCGGGTAGCCGTAGGTGGGCGCTGTTGGTCAGCTCGAACCAGTCACCGACCGCCATGGCGCAGACCGACCGCCCCTCGATGCGGTCCACAGTCACCTTGAGGTCGTAGATCTCCATGTCGCCGTCCGGTGTCTCCGTCATTGCCCCTCCCCCTCCTCGACCCGCGCGACGATCTTGCCGATGGTCCTTCGGTCGGCCAGCTCGCTCAGCGCCGCCGGCACGTCGTCCAGCGGCACCACCCTGCTGACCCGCGGCCGGATCGCACCGGACCCGTACAGGTCGAACAGGGCCTGATAGGCCGCCCGCACCGCCGTGGCACGCTGCCACGGGTACTGGGAGCCCCAGGAGAGCCCGATCAGGGTGGCGTTCGCCGCGATCAGCCGACCGGGGTCGACCGGCGCTGGTGGACCGCCGGCGGCGCCGACGGTGACGACCGCGCCCTCGAACGCCAGGCAGTCCAGCGACCGGGCGAGCACATCGCCGCCCACCGGGTCGATGATCACGTCGGCACCCCGACCGTCGGTAGCCTCCCGCACGGCCGCAACGAAATCCCCGGTCGTGTAGTCGAACGCCACCGCCGCACCTTCGGCGCGGCAGACGGCCGTCTTGCGGGCACCGCCGGCGGTGGCGATGACCCGTGCGCCCCGGGCGACCGCGAGTTGGGTGACCGCGATGCCGACGCCGCCGGCGCCCGCGTGCACCAGCACCGTCTGGCCGGCGGCGACACCTGCCCGCTCCAGGGCGAACCACGCGGTCTGGTACGTGACCGGCAGGGCCGCCGCGATCGTCGGATCCACCGTGGCCGGGCGGGGCACCACCACCGCGGCGTCGACCGTCACCGCGTCGCCGAGTGCGCCACGCGGCAGCGTCGGGCAGGCGATGACCTCCTGACCGAGCAGGTGTTCGGCGCCGACGCCCGCGGCGACGACCCGGCCAGCCGCCTCCACCCCGGGGGTCATCGGCGGGGTCGGCCGCACCGGGTACTCGCCCCGGCAGAGGGACACGTCGAGGAAGTTCAGGCCGACGGTACGGACAGCGAGCTGCACCTCGCCGGGGCCGGGCGGATCGTCCGGCAGGTCGACGACGGACAGGACCTCCGCCGGCTCACCCGTCCGGTCGGCCACCAGCCGGCGCGTCACGTGGCCTCCACCGGGTCGTGCAGCAGCTCGGCGTGGTGGTGCACGATCAGCCACCGGCCGTCGATCCGGCGCAGCACATCGGTGACTCGGGTGAACTGCGGTGCCTGCTCCGCGTGTGCCTGCGCGACCAGCACGTAGCGGGCGACGCCGACCTCACCCCACACGTCGACGCGTTTGTCCCGCGCGGCGAGCACCGCCAGCCGCGGTCGCTGGCTGGCGGCGTCCCGCTGATCGCGGTACGCGTCCAGCTGCTCCCGGGTACGCAGCGGCCCGGGCAGGTGGGTCTCCCAGGTGGTCACATCGGCATGCAGGTGCGCGTCGAACCGCGGTCGGTCCCCCGCGAGGAAGGCCTCGTACATGTCGTCGATCCCGGCGGCGATGGCCGCCGCGCCGGCCTCCACGAACGTCACCGCGCACCTCCCGCGGCCCGGTCGTCCCGGGCGACATGGCCGCCCTTCATCACCCACAGCACCTTGCGGAACGCCGAGGTGTCAGCGAGCGGGTCGTCGTCCATCGCGATCAGATCGGCCAGCTTGCCCACCTGCACCGTGCCGAGGTCGCTCTCGGCGCCGAGCCACCGGATGGGCCCGAGGGTGCCCGCGTGGATCGCTCGCGCCGGCCCGATCCGCTCCGCCATGTACTCCAGCTCCCGCACCGAGGCGTTGGTGCCCTCGAAATGCCAGAACGGGGGCATGTCGCTGCCGAGCAGCACCTCCACACCGGCGGCGATCGCCATCGCGAAGCTCTCCAGGTGCCGAGGCCCGGCGCCCAGCGAGCGGCACTGCATCCATTCCGGGACCCCGAGCTCGTCGAAGAACTCCTTGCACCGCGTCACCAGCAGCGTCGGCACCAGTGCCGTGCCCCGCTCGGCCATCCGTGCCGCGACCTGCGGAGTGAGCCGGTAGCCGTGCTCCACACAGTCCAGCCCGAGCTCCACCGCGGTGCCGATCACCTCGGCCGGGCCCGCGTGCGCGGTCACCTTGCGCCCCCAGGCGTGCGCCGTTTCCAGCACCGCGGCCAGCTCGTCGGCGAAGAGCTGCGGGGTGTGGATGCCCTCGTGCTCACCGGCGATGCCACCCGAGATCATCACCTTGATCAGGTCCGCGCCGGCCTTGATCTGGCTGCGTACGCCCCGCCGGAAGCCGACCGGCCCGTCACACTCGATGGTGTCGCTGCTCTCGTGGCCGTGCCCGCCGGTGCAGACCAACGCGCGTCCGGCCGTGTAGATCCGGGGGCCTGGCGTGCGTCCGGCGGCGATGGCGCGCCGCAGCGCGAAGTCGGCGTGGTCCTTCTCGGCGACACACCGCACCGTGGTCACCCCGCAGTGCAGCGTCCGCCTTGCCCCGTCGGCCATGTAGTAGGCGAGGTCGTGCGGGCCCATCCCCTTCACGTTGTCGCCGCCGCTGCCGGGCAGCGACAGGGAGAAGTGGGTGTGCATGTTGACCAGCCCGGGCGTCAGATGGGCGCCGTCGAGGTCCACCTCGGTCGGCGGGCTGGCGGCCCGCGCCTGGGCCGCCACATCGGCGTACGGGCCGACGGCGGCGATCCGGTCGCCGTGGACCCACACCCCCGCGTCGGCGATGGGCGTCATGCCCTCCACGACGCGGGCGTCGAGCACGGTGCAGTTGCCGAGCAGCAGGCTCGACGGCTCGGGCGCAGAGGCGGCGCTCATGCGATCACTCCATACAGCTCGCGGGCGGCCTGCGCGGAGACGTACCCTTCGGCGACGTCCCGGCGTACCGCGTCGGGGTCGCGGGTACGCGGGTCGCCGT
>NZ_JBEYSO010000068.1:0-8929 GCF_040642675.1 Micromonospora sp. NPDC047738 | reverse complement strand
CCACTCGGCCAAACCCGAACCAGCCACCTCACCCAACTCGACCTCGCCAGCTGAAAGCGACACGTCATGGTTTGGCCATTCCCCAACGGAGTCCTGAAGGGACCGGGATTCCTCGCTAGGCCACGTTGAATCGTGGCGTCAGGCGCGACCCAGAATAAGCCGGCCGCAACGGTCGCCGATCATCATCGACGGGGCGTTGGTGTTGCCCGACGTGATGCTGGGCATGATCGCGGCGCTGGCCAGCCGCAGGCCGGTGACGCCGCGCACGCGCAGCTGGAGATCCACGACGGCGTGCGCGTCGGTGCCCATCCGGCAGGTGCCCACCGGGTGGAAATCGGCCTGGGAATAGGTACGCACCGCTTGGATCAGCTCCTTCCTGGTGCGGACATTCCGGCCGGGGATGGCGCCGGCGTCGTCGGTCACCCAGTCGCGCAGTCTCTTTGAGTTGATCAGTTCAAGGGCCAGCTTGTAGCCCTCGAGCTGCGTCTCGAGATCTTCCCTGGTCCGCAGGAAATTCGGCTGGATGATCGGCGGGACGGCGGGATCGGCCGACCGCAGCTTGACATACCCTCGGCTGGTCGGGTGCAGGTTTATCACCCCGATCGATGTCGAGTTTCCGGGATAGGGCGGATACCCGTCGCGTGTGTAATAGACCTGGAACTGGTACGCGGGCGTCCCTGGCACTCGCCCCCTGCCGGTGAAGACGTTGACGTCCATCGCGGTAAGGTGCGACGCGGGCTCGGGTGCGCGGAGCGTCTTCAACGCCACGGAGATCAGGTGGTCGTGCAGGTTGGCTCCGACGCCGGGCACGTCGGCGACAACCGGGATGCCGAGTGGCTCCAGATCGCACGCCGCACCGATGCCGGACAGCTGAAGCAGGCGAGGGGTGTTGACCGTGCCCGTGCTGACGATGACCTCCCGGTCGGCCCGGACCGTGAACTGGCGACCCCCCGCGTTGATGACGACACCGTCGATCGCTTTCCGGCGATCGAACGTCAGCCGCGCAACCTCCGCATCCGTCATGATCGTCAGGCGCGGGTCGGTGAGGTACGGGATCAGGAACGAGGTGAACGCATCCTGGCGAATCTTGTCCACCACGTTGAGCTGCGTGTAAGCGACACCGAACTGGGTGGCGCCGTTGTAGTCGGGGTTGAACCTGTAGCCGACGTCGACGGCCGCGTTCACCCAGGCTTGGGAAAGCACGTTGCGCTGCGTCAGCTCACTCGACGGCCTGATGGGTCCGGTCAGCGCATCCAGCGACGGTCGCACGCTCGCGTAGTCCCAGCCGACAGCGCCCTGGGCGGCCCAGCTGTCGTAGTCAGCCGGATTGCCCCGAACCCACACCATCCCGTTCACCGAACTGCTGCCGCCCTCGAGCTTCCCGCACACGAACGACTGCGGCTGGTTCAGCAGCTCCTGCTGCGGCACCGACTGGTATGGCCAGATGAGCCCCGAGCCAGGCGCCGTCAGCGTGCCCGACTTCGTGAAGTCCCGGACCTCCGGCAGGTCGTTCGTGCCACCGGCCTCGATCAGCAGCACACTCGCCCTAGAGTCCGCCAGCAGTCGCGCGGCCAGCGTGCACCCGGCCGAGCCCGCTCCCACGATGACGTAGTCGTAGCGGCGAGATGCCGCGCCTGCCGTTCCCGTGGTCGAGGCGAGTCCGACCGACACCGCCGACACACCGAACACCTTTAGCAGGGTGCGTCGAGTGAGACTTCCGTCCTGCACCCGGCGAGCGAGTTCGTCCGGATCTTGCCAGGTGTTTTGATGTGTCCTGGACATCAGCGTCCTCTCAAGCTGGAGGGATACGTCTCAGATGGCCGCCGGTGACTTCAGCGGCGGAACATCATGATTAACACTATGGCGAACGTATTCATGGATCAGGTCTCATGTGGAGTGTGTCGGGTTTTCCGGTAGCAGGTAATGGGGGTGGGTACAACCAACCAACGGCTCATCGGCCTCTCAAGGGAGAGACGCCAGATGACGACCGAGACCACCGAGGGGCAGCCGGTTGTGGAGCAGCTCATCGAGCGGCTGTGGGGCTTCGTGGAGGTTGACCTACAGCGACTATCCGAGCGTCAACACAACAGGGAAAGGAGCTGACCGGTGACCGGTATCGAGGGCTTCATTCGCCGTTAAAAGGGAGATGATCGACCCGTTAGGGACGGTCGATCAGCTCGCCGGCGTGCAGGGTCGCGGCGAGCAGCTCGGGGTTGCCGGTGCGGTCGTACGACTCGGCGGCCGTGTCGGCGAACTTCAGGACGTGCTCGTCGCCGTGCTCGGCTGCCCGCTGGAGCGTGTCCTCGCGGGTCAGCTCGGGATAGCACCGGACGATCTCCGCGAACGGGGCCGGCTGGGCCGGGGCGTACATCGCGACGAGCGCCACCACGGCCGCCCAGGCCGCCGTCAGGCTCGGCAGCCACTGCTCGGTCGGAAGGACCGGGAGCACGTGCCGCACGGCGTTGGGCGCGGTAGCGGCGTGGACCAGCAGGACCGGCGAGCCGTGGCCGAGCCCGAGGTATGCCTTAGCGGCGCTGTCGACGAGCGACTCCAGCCGCGCCGGGACCTCGTCGGCGGATGCGGCGGGTTCCAGCGCGCGTAGGCTCGCGGCCCAGCCGGGGCTGTGCTCGAGCCGGTCGAGCCGGTGGGCGATGAAGCCGCTCTGGTCCGTGAGCCGGGTGACCGCTGGCAGGGCCTGTTGCGGTGTGCGGGTGCCCTCCGGGGCGACCACCCCGGCGAGCTCGCGGTAACGCGCCGCCCAGAACGCCAGCCCGTGGGCCAGCTCGTCGAGGGTCTGGCGGGCCGGGGCGCGAGTGGTGCCGCGCAGTGTACGCACCGCGTGACTGACCCGGATCACGCCGTGGGTCGAACCGGCCACGATCCCTGGCAGCAGCCGCGGCCACCACTCGACGAGCACCTCCGGCCACGGGCGCTCGGTCAGCTCGTGCCGGAAGTACGCGGTCCAGTCGGGCAGCCGTCGCGCCTGGCCCAGCGCCATGCCCCACTCGCCGGGTTGGATGGCTTCGTTGATGCTGGGCAGCTCCGCCAGTCGGCGTACGTAGCGGTCGAGCCAGCCCTCGACGTCGATGTCGAGCCCTCGCCGGACCATGACCTCCACGGCCATCGGGCCGTGGTTGGTCATCCCGTGGTTACCCTCCTCGTCGCCGCCGAACTCCGGCCCGTACGCATGCAGCCGTTCGTACGCTGCGGGCAGTGCCTCTGTCATCGATGCGCGGTTCATGGCGGCCACCTCAGTGGATGACGTCGTAGACGAGCTTGGTGATGCCGTTGGCGTACGTCTCGGACTCGACCACCTTCAGCATCTGCTTCTCCTTGTCGGTGTTGCTGAACATCCGCTTGCCGGCCCCGAGCAGCACCGGGAAGACAAGCAGGTGGTAGCGGTCGATCAGGCCGGCGTCGGAGAGGTTGCGGGCGAGGGTGGCGCTGCCGTGGATGATGATCGGGCCGCCGTCGGTCTCCTTGACCTTCGCGACGTCGTCGAGGGAGCGCAGGATCGTGATGTCGCCCCAGTTGTCGACGAGGGCGTTCTCGCCGAGGGTGGTCGAGACGACGTACTTCGGCAGTTCCTTGAGGGCGGCGAAGTCCTCCATGTCCGGCCACACCGGCGAGAACACCTCGTAGCTGGTGCGGCCGAACATCAGCGCGGTGGCCTCCTCGGTCTCCCGGCCCTTGAGCTCGTACGCCTCCGGCAGGAACTCGATGTCCTTGTAGGTCCAGCCGCCGCTGCGGTGGGCCTCGGAGCGGCTGCCGCCGCCGGGAGAGTCGACGACGCCGTCCAGCGAGACGAAGGCGGTGTAGATCAGCGTGCGCATCTTCGATGTCCTAACCGTGGTTCGAGTGGATGGGTCCAGTCTTCGATGGCGTCACCCGCACGGCCACGATTAGGCTCAGGCCGAATCGGAAGGGGCGGCCGCGTGATCCACCTGCACATCACGGCAGCCGACCTGGCCAGCGTACGCTTCGCCACCTCGCCCCTCATGGAGACCATCGCCAGCCTGCGCACACTGGCCGCCGGCAGGCAGGGGCGGCACCTGCACCGTCCCTGGGTCGATCGGTTCGCCGAGCGAGCGGGCCGGCTGCGCAAGCGCGACCTGGACCTGCTGCGGGCGCTGGTGCGTCCGCAGGGCTACATCCCCGACTTCCTGGTGCCGCCGCCGGCTCGCCGGTCCTCGACCTTCGCGGACGCGCTCGCGCAGGTGACCGACGCCGATCCGGAGATCGTGGCGCAGGAGTTGGCGCACCTGGCGGCCCACCGGGTCGCCCAGCACGGACCCGGCGGGGAAGGGCGGCAAGCCCTGCTCCAGGGGCTGCTGCACCGGCCCGATGCGGGCATCAGCCCGATCACCGAGGCGCTCGAGGCGTACCACCGGATCGCGATCGCCCCGGACTGGCCACGGATCGATGCATTACTCAACCACGACATCGCCTACCGACTCGATGCCCTGGCCGACGGCGGCGTCGACCGGATGATGAACGGCCTGCACCCGTCGGTCACGTTCGCAGACCAGACGCTGAAGATCGTCAAATACTACGAGGGCCACGCCGACTGCGGCGGGCGCGGCCTGCTCCTCGTGCCGTGCGCCTTCGCCTGGCCGGACGTCCTGGTGCGGACCGCGCAGCCAGCGTCCCCCAGCATCTCCTACTCCCCGCGCGGCCTCGGCCGGCTCTGGGAAAAGCACCCCAAGCAGACCGGCCCGGCGCTCGCAGACGTCCTCGGACAGACCCGGGCCGCCCTACTGGCCCAGCTCGACCTACCGATGTCGACCAGCCAGGCCGCCACCCAGATGGCGCTCTCCGCCCCGACGCTCAGCGTGCACCTCCAAGCGCTGCGCGCCGCCGGGCTACTCACCTCACGCCGGGCAGGCCGACAGGTGCTCTACTCGCGAACCGAACTCGGCGACCGACTGCTCAGCGAAGCAAACCGGCAGCCCAACGCCTGAGCCCGCCCACCCACGACCAGGGACCGGGCGGTGTTCCATCGCATCCTACCTCCGTTGGTAAGCGCTTTCCGGCGTTCGAAACGGTGATCGAGATCTGCGTATGTGGCAGAGAGAAGCAGCCTCGCCCTCATCGACTACGATCTCCGGAATGCGTGGTGCTTCCAACCCGATCGCGTTGGTGACCGGGGCGAATCGCGGTATCGGGTTCGAGGTCGTCAAGCAGCTTGGACGGCTGGGATACGTGCCGATCGTGGCGTCGCGTGATCGCGGGCTGGGCGCAGCCGCCGTCGAGCGGCTGGCTGCCGATGGCGTGGCGGCCGGGTGTGTCGAGCTCGACGTCACCGACGAGGTGACGGTACAGGCGGCCGCCGAGTGGATCGACCGCCGGTACGGGCGGCTGGACGCGCTGGTCAACAACGCGGCGATCGCGGTCGACGATGTGCCGCCCAGCCGTCTGCCGGTCAATTCGTTCCGGCGCACATTGGAGACGAATGTGATCGGCGTGTTCGCCGTGACGACCGCGATGCTTCCGTTGCTTCGGACCGCGGCCAGCGGCCGCATCGTCAACATGTCGTCTGGATCAGGGTCGCTGGCTCTGACCAGCGCCGCTGACTGGCCGCAGGAATGGAACGCTGCCGCCTACCCGACATCGAAGTCGGCGGTCAACGCGCTGACCGTGCAGTTCGCCATCGAGCTGCGAGGCACCGCCATCAAGGTCAACTCGGTCGATCCTGGATATACGCTGACGGAGATGTCACCCGGCGCGACTCGGACCGCCGCCGAGGCAGCCGCGGTCGTGGTGCGGTTCGCAACGTTGGACGAGGACGGACCCACGGGCGGATTCTTCAACGCCGAGGGCCCTCTCCCCTGGTAAGAGCCGCACTCAATAGGTGCTTATCAACCGTGGACGGCGCCGCGTCCGCGACGACGCGCAGTCCGGATCGCTGCAGTCCCGGACACCGTTGGCAGCGTCGTGCGATGGGAGGTCGCGCTCGATCAGGACGGCAAACGTGCACTCATCGCTCAGGGCAACGATCCCGTCCCCGTAGGCGAGGCGAACCCTCCGCGCTCAGAGGTGCAACTGTGGGCGCTTGACAATTTGACCGGCTTCCCCCGATTTCTCTCACCAACTGAGGTGCGGGTCCGTGGTATCGGACCGCCGTGCACCGTCCGGCGCGTCGCAGAGCACCGCCGACCCGTCGCCGGGGGGATACGGACATCCCCTACGCGACGGGTCGGCGGTACCTACGCGACCGGTGGAGTCACTCGCCCTTCGACGGGTAGGCGGCGTCCACCTCGACCTCGACCAGCCAACCGTTGACCGGCAGGTTCTCGATCTCGAGCGCGAACCGCGACGGCCGGGCGGGGTTGACCACCATCGGCGTGGCCGGGGCGGCCGACCCGAGCGGCACGAGCACCGGCTTGCCGGTCGGCAGGCTGGTGTTGGCGAAGAACTGACGGTAGGCCCGGTTCCAGCCGTTGAAGTCCATCCGCTCCTGGCCGGCGGGGTTCTGGAGGAACACCCGCATGGAGATGACGTCGTCGTAGGACAGGCCCGCCTTCGCCAGGTTCTCCCCGATGCGGCGCAGCACGTTGATGCCCTGCGCCTCGGTGATGGTCACGCCGGGCGGCAGCACACCGCCCGGAAACACCTCGGTGTCGATGTAGCGCGCCTCCGAGCCGGCCGGCGCGGCCGTGTTCAGGGCCGCCGGGCCGAGGCCGCTGGTCTTGTAGATCGCCGTGCCCTTACCGATGGCCACCCCGTCGGCGATCATCGGGTTGTCCTGTCCGGCGGGGAGCACGCTGACCGTGGTACCGGGCCGTGGCGGGAAGAGCCCTCCGGCGGCGGCAACCGTCGGGATGGCGAGGAGAACGGCGGCGGCTGGGATGAGGATGCCGAGTCGGCGCACTGCGGGGGCCTTTCTGTTGCTGCGGATGCCGGGGGTGACGGCGGGCGTGCTCACGCGGCCGTGACCCGGGCGTGGATGGACTCGACGGCGACGCGGGCGGAGACCATCGCGCCGTGCTGCCACGCGATGGCGTGGCTGAGGTGGTCGCCGGCGAAGTAGACGTTCCCGGTCGGCTCCAGGAGACTGCGGTACCCCGCGCCCGTCTGGCCTCCGACCGCGCCGGGCCAACCGACCCACGCACCCTCGGAGAACGGCGTGGAGGCCCAGTCCTGGGAGAAGGACGCGGTGATGCCCTTGCCGTACACGTCGCCGAAGATCTTCTTGCCCTGCGTGACCGCCTCCGCGAGCCGCTGCGGCGGGGTGAGGTTGCCGTAGAAGTTGGCGTTCGCGCCGGTGTTGTAGTAGCCGATCATCGTGCCCCGGTCGCCGTGGTAGCCGTACGACGGGTGCCACATGTTCGCGAGGTTGGTGTTGGCGTTGGTGATGCCGCCGTAGATGCGGAAGTCCTCCTCCCACCACCGGCGGTCGTACTCGATGCCGATCTTGCCGGCGTTGGTGACGCTCACCGACCCGAGCGCGGTGACGACCGCGGTGGGCAGGTTGGACTTGATCTTCGCGGCGATGTGCGGAGGCATGGCGTTGATCGCGAAGTCGCCGGTGATCTTCTTCGTACCGCTCGGGGTCGTGTAGACGACCTCGACGCCGTCGGCCGTGTTGTTGTACTCGACGATCCGGGCGTTGTAGCGCAGTCGGCCGCCACCAATCGCCTTGGCGAAGGCGTAGGCGATCCGGTCCATCCCGCCGACCGGCTGGTACATCATCATCGCCTGGTCGAAGCCCATCTCGAACGAGAAGTAGTTGCCCAGCGTCGAGGCGAAGAGGTCGGACATCGCGTACTGCGGGATGGGCGTGCCCGCCTCCAGACCGGCGCCCGGCTGCGGGTCGTAGCCACGACGCCCGCCGCCGTTGTACTTGAAGCTGGCCGCCGGGTCACCCGTGACCCGGTTCCCGATGGCGCCGAAGCTGCGCAGGTAGGTGAGCAGTCGCTCCTTGTCCTCGGCGGTGAGGTACTGGTCGAGCGACCCCTGGTCGGTGGCCTTCGCGAGCAGCTCGGCCGTGTAACCGTAGGCGTCCGCCTTGGCGGCCCGCTGGCGGACCGGAACGCCGTTGAGGGCACCCGGCACGTTCTCGCGGTAGAGGAACGCGTCGGCGTTCTGGTTGGTGAAGACCTCGATCGGGACGCCGAGTTCCTTGCAGTAGTCCAGCGTCACGTGCATCTGGGGGATGCGCCCGGGGCCCGCGTTCATGTACTGGTCCTTGGCGAAGGTCGCCTTCTGGGTCTGACCCTTCAGGTCGGTGTAGGTGTCCCCGCCCCGCACGGTCCAGTTACGGCCACCGGGCCGGTCGCGGCCTTCCAGGATGGTGACGTCGTAGCCGCCCTTGAGCAGCTCGTACGCCGCGGTGAGGCCGGCGATGCCGCCGCCCATCACGATGACCGTCTTCCTGCCGTGCCGGCCGAGGTCGCTCTTCTTCAACGGTGTGAACGGGGGTGTCTCCGCCGCATGGGCGCTCGTCAGGCCGAGCGCGCCCATGCTGTGCAACATGACGCCGGCGCCGCCGGCGATGCCGACGCGGCGAAGGAAGTCCCTGCGGGTCTGGCTCAAGTCAAGCCTCCGGGGGTGCGGGTTGGTGATCACCCAGGACGCTAGGAACCCCTCGTAAAGCTGGTGAATCGCGAATGAGTCGGCCGCGTCACGTACTGGCTGGTAGATCGCCAGTTTGATTGCGAGGCCGGGCCGACTCGACCAGCGCGAGGACGCTCGACCGCGCTGCGGCCGAGCAGCAGGTCAAGCGGGGTACGGCACCGGCTGAGCGCAGGCAAGGACCACGACGCCCGGCAGGAAAATCGGCAACTGCCGCTCTCGGAGCACGGCATGGCAGCGTGGGTAGGGTCCTGTCCATGGCAGCGTCTGACCGGAAAATGAGCCTGACCAGGGCGGGTCTTGTGCAGGGGGCATCGCCGGGCTGGTGGGGGCCGGTCCGGTGTGATGTTGGTGG
>NZ_JBEYSO010000067.1:0-9826 GCF_040642675.1 Micromonospora sp. NPDC047738 | reverse complement strand
CAACGACCGGCGGACCACCAACATTCCGACCCGGGCCCACCCGAGCGACCCCGGCTCGCGGGGCGCCTTCCTCGGCCGTGCACCCGTGTTCAACGCCCCCGAGCCGGCCACCATTCCGGGCCGGGGATGCCCACCGGCCGCCCGCAAAACCGGACACCGCGCACCGCAAAACGGGACGGGAGGAGTAGACGTGCTCCACATCGCGGAAACGGCGGTATCGGACACCCGCCGACACCGCCACATCCCCGACCCGAAGTCGATCACGACCCCTACGCAACACCCGACACTTTCGGGAACGCGGCCCTTCGGACACCTTCGGGGAAAGTGGCCCTTCGACGCGCCAGGACACCCCCACCTTCGGCGCAACTGCGCCCCTGAACACACACGCGGCGAACCGAGGACAGGCCAGCCAGGCCCAACCAAGGGGAGCCGCCCGCAGCAGAGGCACGCACTACGCACCCCGACAATCCGGACGGCGAATGCCACGACGTACACCGGACACGGACCACGCAGGCCGCACAGCCGGACGGCGCAGGACCACGACGCGGGTGTGGCCCGCCGTGACCGGCGCAGGGATCAAGCCTGACCGCCCGGAGCCGGGCACGGCGGGCCACACCCCACACCGCAACCAAGGACAGCAGCGACCCGTGACGGGGCGCAGGCCGCACCCCAACGGCGACCAACGCCGGCAGCGACCCGATGACGGGGCACGGCGGGCCACATCCGCACCACATCGACGAACAGGACCTCGGGAAAACCGGAGACAGGGGTTACCCTGACAGCATGTCGGCCGTCACCAGCGCGTACCTCGCCCGCCCCGGGCGTCCCGCCGTGGTGGCCCGCACCCTCGCCGAGCTCACCGGCCCCACTCGCGGCATCGTCGAGCTGCCGGTACGGCTGATGTGGGGCAGCGAGCGCGCCTTCGATCTCGGCGAGCCGGACGACCTGCTCTGGATGTACGAGAACGTGCTGCGGGAAACCACCCGCGTCGACGACCTGCGCGAGTTGATCGACGGGCGGACGTTGCGCCGGGTGTGGCGGCGGTTGAACCTGCCCCGGGGCGTCCGCGTGGCCTGGGAGAGCCGGCACCGGGATCTGCGTACCGCGTGAGCCATCTGCACGACTTCTACCGGGATGTGGCCCGGGTGGCCCTCGCTGCCGCCGGCCCGCACCGGTTCGTGCTCGGTGGCGGCGTGGCGTGGGCGGCGCACGGCCTGGTCACCCGCCCCACGGAGGACGTGGACCTGTTCGCGGACGTGGAGGGTGCCGCCGCCGCGGCGGCGGCCGGGGTGCGGGCCGCGCTGGAGCGGGCCGGCTACCAGGTGGTGGACGCGGATCCGGGCAGCGAGCTGGCGGAGCTCTTCGACGGCTTCGACCGGGACATGCGGGACTTCGTGGTGAGCCGGGACGGCCGGCAGATCCGGCTCAGCCTGGCCCGGCTGGACCGGTACCGCAGCCCGGTGGTGATGGACCTGGGGCCGGTGATGGACGTCCGCGATCTGATCGCCAACAAGACCGCCGCGCTGGTCAACCGCCGGGAGGTACGCGACTACATCGACGTCTCCGCCGCCCTGGACCGGTACGACGTGACGGAGCTGCTGGCGCTGGCCCGGCAGGTGGATCCGGCGCTGGACCTCGAGGACGTCCGGGCGGCGGGCCGCTACCTGGACGAGGTGCCGGACCGGCGCTTCAGCCGCTACGGGCTGGACGCCGACCGGGTGGCCGAGGTGCGCCGCCGGATGGCCGCCTGGCCCCGCTGACCGGGCAGTTCCGGCAGCGCCTCACCGGGTGAGCTTGCCGCCGGTGACCCCGAGGATCTCCCCCGTCACGTAGCTGGACTCCTGGGAGGCGAAGAAGACGTACGCGGGGGCGAGCTCGGCCGGCTGGCCGGGGCGGCCCATCGGCACGTCGGTGCCGAACTGCTTCACCTTCTCTGGGGGCATGGTGGCCGGGATCAGCGGCGTCCAGATCGGGCCGGGCGCTACGGCGTTGACCCGGATCCCCTGGTCGGCCAGGTCCAGCGCGAGGGCCTTGGTGAAGTTCGCGATGGCCGCCTTGGTGGTGGCGTAGTCGAGCAGTTGCGGCGACGGGTTGAAGGCCTGGATCGAGGAGGTGTTGATGATCGCCGACCCCTCGGGCAGGTGCGGCACGGCCGTCCGGCACAGCCAGAACATGGCGTACACGTTGGTCTTGAACACCCGGTCGAACTGCTCGGTGGTGATGCCGGCGAGGCCCTTGTCCTGGGCCATCTGGAAGGCGGCGTTGTTGACCAGGATGTCGATGCCACCGAGGTCGGCCAGCGCCCGGTCGATCAGCTGCTGGCAGTGGCGCTCGTCGGTGAGGTCGGTACGCACCGCGACACCCTTGCGGCCAGCCGACTCGATCAGCCGGACGGTGTCCCGGGCGTCGGCCTCCTCCTGCTCGCCGAGGTAGGAGATGAGCACGTCGGCGCCCTCCCGGGCGTATGCGATGGCGACGGCCCGGCCGATGCCGGAATCGCCCCCGGTGATGACGGCGCGCTTGCCGGCGAGCCGGTCGCTGCCCCGGTAGGACTCCTCGCCGTGGTCGGGCTTCGGTCCCATCCGCTGCTCGGAACCCGGCGGGGACTGCTGCTGCGTGGGTTGCCCCTGCTGCTGGCCGTACTGGCGGGTGGGGTCCTGCTGGGTGTACTGGTCCTCGCTCACCGGTTTCTCCTCGTGCCGCTTCATCCTGTCCGGTCCGGTTCCGCCCTACCCCCGGGTGGGAGGCGGAAACGACTTTCGGGTGTACCGGGTGTTACCGCCGGGCCACGTCCGGCGCTGACGTGGTGAAACACCGCAGGGCGATGTGGCGCAGGGGGCAGCAGGTCGTTATGGTGCGCAACGGCGCCCACGAGGCGTCTTACACCCCCATGGAAAGGCACCTCATGACTTCCTCCTCCGGCGCCTCGCGCCGCCAGGTGCTGGCCGTCGCGGCCGCCGCCGCGACCGCTCCGCTGCTCGCCGGCGCCCCCGCCCGGGCCGCCGGCGCAGCCCCTGCGAAGACCTGGGACCTGACGATCCTGGGCACCTCCGACACCCACGGCAACGTCTACAACTGGGACTACTACAAGGACGCCGAGTTCGACGACAGCAAGCACAACGACGTCGGCGTCGCGAAGCTGGCCACCCTGGTCAACCAGATCCGTGCGGAGCGCAAGGGCAAGGCGACCCTGGTGCTGGACGCCGGAGACACCATCCAGGGCACCCCGCTGGCCACCTACTACGCCAAGCAGGAGCCGATCACCGTCACCGGTGAGACGCACCCGATGGCCAACGCGATGAACGTGCTGAACTACGACGCCGTCACGCTGGGCAACCACGAGTTCAACTACGGCCTGCCGCTGCTGGCCAAGTGGATCGAGCAGCTCGGGTTCCCGGCCCTCGCCGCCAACGCGATCAACGAGAAGACCGGCAAGCCGGCCTACCTGCCGTATGTGATCAAGCCGGTCAACCTCGGCGGGCACGGCGCGCCGGCGCTGAACGTCGGCATCCTCGGCCTGACCAACCCGGGCGTGGCCATCTGGGACAAGGGCAACGTCGAGGGCAAGCTGATCTTCACCGACATGATCGAGACCGCGGCCAAGTGGGTGCCGATCATGCGGGAGCGCGGCGCCGACCTGGTCATCATCTCGGCGCACGGCGGCGACAGCGGCACCTCCAGCTACGGCCCGGAGCTGCCGAACGAGAACCCGGTGGCGCTGATCGCGGAGCAGGTGCCGGGGATCGACGCGATCCTCTTCGGCCACGCACACAACGAGGTGCCGGAGAAGTTCGTCACCAACAAGACCACCGGCGAGCAGGTGCTGACCTCGGAGCCGTCGCGGTGGGGTCAGCGGCTCACCCGGATGGACTTCACCCTGACCCGGGAGAAGGGCCGCTGGAAGGTGGTCGCCAAGGGCTCCACCATGCTGAACACCAACACGGTGGTCGAGGACCCGGCGGTCCTCGCGGCGGTGCGTGGCCAGCACACCAAGACGGTCGACTACGTCAACAAGGTCGTCGCCCAGTGCACCGTGGAGCTGTCGGCCGTCGAGTCGCGGTACAAGGACACCCCGATCCTGGACTTCATCAACCACGTCCAGACCGACGTGGTCACCAAGGCCCTGGCCGGCACCGCGTACGCGGGCCTGCCGGTGCTGTCGATCGCGGCGCCGTTCAGCCGTACCGCCGTCTTCCCGCAGGGTGACGTGCGGATCCGCGACCTCGCGGGCCTGTACGTCTACGACAACACCCTCGAGGCCGTCGTGATCAGCGGTGCCGAGGTGAAGGCGTACCTGGAGTACTCGGCCAAGTACTTCAAGACCTTCGCGGTGGGCGACACCGTCGACCCGGCGAACATCAGCGACCCGGCCGTGCCGGACTACAACTACGACGTCATCTCGGGCGTCGACTACGACATCGACATCTCGAAGCCGGTCGGCCAGCGGATCACCCGCCTGGTCCTGCCGGGCACCGACACCCCGGTCGCCGCGGACGCCCAGTTCGTCATCGCGGTGAACAACTACCGGCGCAGCGGTGGCGGCAACTTCCCCGGCGTCGTCAAGACCCAGGTCTACAACGAGCAGCAGGAGATCCGCCAGCTGCTCATCGAGTGGGCGCAGGCCAAGGGCGCCATCAACCCGGCCGACTTCTTCGTGCCGAACTGGAAGCTGGTCCGCGCGGGCGTGCCGGTCTTCTGATCCGTACCGGTTCGGCGGGCCGCGGGGTCACCCCTGCGGCCCGTCGGCCGTTTCCGGGCTCAGCCCGGACTGTTGCGCAGGGCCCACTCCTCGGGGCCACCGGTCGGCTCGGGCCGGTCCCGGCGGGCGTCGGTCTCGGTCAGTTCGACCCGCTCCTCGGGGCGGACCGCGGGCGGCAGTTCGCCGAAGCGTACGTGCCGCAGGAACGCGTACTCATCGTCGGTGAACGACTCGCTCGGCTCGCTCATGAGGGCATTGTGCGCCTGTCCGTCCACCGTCGGCATCAACCCGCGCTGGTGGGTGGACCGCCGCCACGACCGGCAGCGACGGGCTGGAGTACGACGATGCGCGCGGTACAGATGATCTCACCCAGGGTGCTCGAGCAGGACGTTCCCGCTCGACCGGGCGCCGGAGGCGTACGCGCTGCTGCGCCGCGGCGAGATCCATGGCCGGCGGTCATCCTGCCCTGACCGGCCCCTCAGGCTGCCGGCCTGTCGATCCGTTCCGCCGCATCGGCGGGAGCCGGTCCAGCAGGGCGAGGCCGGCTCGGACCGGACGGCGGGCCAGGGTCCGGTCGAAGCTGGCCCGGCCCTGGCAGAACCGGACGAACATCTGCCAGCCCGGCGGGGTGGCCAGCATCGCGTGGAACACGTCGGGCCGGCGCTCGAAGATCTCCAGCAGCCGGTGCCCGGCCCCCATGGCGGGCACCAGCTCCCGGCGTACCGCCCGTTCGTAGGCGTCCGGGTCGCCGCCGGCGACCGCTTCCCCGGCCAGCCGGCCCGACCGCAGGGCGAAGCTGATCCCCTCCCGGCTCCACGGCTCCAGCAGCCCGGCCGCGTCGCCGGCGACCAGCACCCGGCCGCGGCGCAGTGGCGAGTCGGCCGCCCGGCAGCGGGTCAGGTGGCCGGAGTCCTGCTCCGGGGTCACCCCGGACAGGCCCAGCCGCGCCACGAAGTCGCGCAGGTAGGCCCGGGTCCGCTCACCCTCGCCGCGGGCGGAGATGACGCCGACGGTCAGCCGGTCCCCCTTCGGGAAGACCCAGGCGTACGACCCGGGGACCGGCCCCCAGTCGATCAGCAGCCGGCCCCGCCAGCGGTCCTGCTCGACGGGCGGGACCGGCAGTTCCAGTTCCAGCCCCAGGTCGACCTGCCGGTAGGCCACCCCGACGTGCCGGGCGGTGACGCCGGAGGAGCCGTCGGCGCCGATCACGGCGCGGGCGCGCACGGTGTCGCCGTCGGCCAGCCGCAGGTGTACCTCGTCGGGATCCTGCTCGACGGCGCGGACCGCGACGCCCTCGCGGATCTCGGCCCCGGCGGCGACCGCGGCGGCACGCAGCCGGTCGTCGAACTCCTCGCGGCGGACCATGCTCACCAGCGGCGACGGGTGCCGGCGGGTGAAGGCGCGTCGCCCGTCCCGGGTGAACGTGACCCGGTCGACCCGGTCGTGGACGGGCACCTCGATCCGGGCGGCCACCTCGGCCAGCGAGGTGGCGATCAGTCCGCCGCCGCAGGTCTTGTAGCGGGGATGGGTGGCGCGCTCGACCACCAGCGTGCGGACGCCGGCACCGGCCGCGACACGGGCGGCGGTGAGCCCGGCGGGGCCGCCTCCGACGACGACGAGATCCCAGTTGATCACTGCTGCAGCCTAGGGCACGAGCGGATGCGCGCGCTGGTCACGCGCCCGACGCGACCGCCCGAACGGGTGGGCATCATCGGACGCCGGCCGGGTAACCGCCGGGCGCAGACCGCCCACGGGTTCGGGCGGGTCACCGAGGAGGGAAGCGATGCAGCGGGTACAGCTGTCTGAGGTCGAGGAGCGGGTGTACCAGGCGGTGACCGCGCTGGAGGTGCGGGGTCACGTCCCCTACCCTGACCTGATCGCCGAGGAGACCGGGATGACCGAGGAGGAGCTGCGCGAGCCACTGCACCTGCTCACCGAGCGGGGTCTGTTGCACCGCGAGGACTCCCCCATGGCCGGTCTGGACTTCGGCCCGCGGTGGTGCGCGCGTCAGATGGCGTGACGCGTCGTTTGCCCCTTCGGGGACCGGGTAGCGATCGGGAATGCGTGATCGACGGTCATCGGGGGGCACGATGAGCGCGGATCGGTCGCCGCCACCGGCGGACACCGAGTACGACAACCGCCGCCGCTGGCAGGCGCTCGGCGTCGGCCTGGTCGCCGCGTTCATGACGCTGTTGGACGTCAGCATCGTCAACGTCGCCGTACCGTCGATCGACCGGGCCTTGCGGGCGACGCCGAGCGACCTGCAGTGGGTGCTGTCCGGGTATGCGCTCACCTTCGGCCTGGTGCTGGTGTCGGCGGGGCGCTTCGGTGACGCGCGCGGCCGACGAATCGGGTTCGTGGTCGGCGTGGCGCTGTTCACGGTGACCAGCGCGCTGGCCGGGCTGGCCCGCTCCCCCGAGTGGCTGATCATCGCCCGGCTCGTCCAGGGCGCCGCCGCCGGAGTGGTCAACCCGCAGGTGAGCGGCCTGATCCAGCAGCTTTTCCGGGGCGCCGAGCGGGGCCGCGCGTTCGGGCTGCTCGGCGCCACCATCGGCATCTCCACCGCCATCGGCCCGCTGCTCGGTGGGCTGCTCATCCAGCTCGGTGGCGAGCAGCACGGCTGGCGGTGGGTGTTCTTCGTGAACGTCCCGGTCGGCATCCTCGCCGTGTTTCTCGGCTGGCGGCTGATGCCGGCCCGCCCGACCGGCGCGCAGAACCGCCACCGGCTCGACCCGATCGGCGTGCTGCTGCTCGGGGTCGGGGTGACCCTGGTGCTGCTCCCGCTGGTGCAGCGGCAGCAGTGGCAGGGCGCGGCGAAGTGGCTGCTCATCCCGGCCGGGCTGCTCTTCCTGGTCGCCTTCGGCCTCTGGGAGCGGCGGTACGCCCGCCACCGGCCGCCCCTGTTCGACCTGCGGCTGTTCGGACTGCGCTCGTACACCCTGGGGACGCTGATCGGTCTGCTCTACTTCGCCGGGTTCACCGCGATCTTCTTCATCTTCACCCTCTACCTGCAGATCGGGCTCAACTACTCGGCCCTCGCCGCCGGGCTGGCGATCACCCCGTTCGCGCTCGGCTCGGCGGCGGCGTCGGCGCTGAGCGGCCGGGTGGTCACCCGGTACGGCCGGCCGCTGGTCGCCGTCGGGCTGCTGGTGGTGGTGATCGGCCTCGGTGCGGTCGTCTGGGTGTTGGGCGGCTCGTCGCACGTCTCGGTGCCGCTGCTGACCGCGGTGCCGTTCCTGCTGGCCGGGTTGGGTAGCGGCCTGGTCATCGCGCCGAACCAGACGCTGACGCTGTCCGAGGTGCCGGTGCCGCAGGCCGGCAGCGGGGCCGGCATGCTGCAGACCGGCCAGCGGATCGGCTCGGCGGCCGGCATCGCGGGCGTGGGCGCGCTGTTCTTCTCGGTGCTCGGCAGCACCCGGGGCGACTGGGCGACCGCGTTCCGGCACTCGCTGTTGCTGGCCGCCGGGATCGTCGTGCTGGCACTGATCGCCGCCGTGGTCGACATCGCCGGAGGTCACCCCCGGCCCCGGACAACCTCCTGACCGGGATCGGACGTCGGCTCCCCGGGCCCGATCCGCCTTCCGCATGGGGGCGGTGGGAAGCAGGGCCGTGGTGAGCAGGCGCCGGGTGCGGCCCGGGGCGGGGGCCGCGTACTCGGCGAACGGAAACGCCGCAGCCGGTGCGCCTGCTAGCGCAGAGCGCACCGGCTGCCTTTGGCGAAGGCGCGGATCAGCTTACGATCGGCGGGCTGCCGAGGCCGACCAGGTTGGGTGGGACCTCGAGCAGGCGCGCTACATCAACGGATTTGCACCACGTGGCCTGCTGGCGAGCTCCTGCAGTGTCCGCTCCAGCAGCAGGTGCGGGTCCTGCGTCTCGACCTGGCCAAGGCCGGGCGGGCAGCGGTCCCAGCCGAGCAGCCGCTGCACCTCCTCCGGCAGGGTCAGCACGGTCTCCCGGGGAACGGCGAGGTACTGGTTCTCCTCCTGCCGCAGGTTGCCCAGGTCGAGCGCGACGGAGAGGCTCTGCCGCGGCGAGTCCGTGGTGTTGGCTCCGCCGCCGTGGTAGACACCGCCCTGCCAGAGCAGCGCGGAACCGGCGGGCATGACGGCCGGGACCGCCTCGGCGTACGAGGGCGCCCGCTCGTCGTCCCAGTGGTGACTGCGGGGGACGACCAGGGTTGCGCCGTTGGCGCTGGTGAAGTCGGTAATGGCCAGCATCAGCTGCAGCCGGCACGGTGGCCCCGGATGCCGCCACAGATGCATCGCGTCGTCGCGGTGCAACGGCTGCCGGCCCTGGCCCGGATCAATTCTTATCGCCTGGGTGAAGCTGATCTGGATACTCGGCGTCACCTCCATCCGGACCTTGCCGATCCAAATGTGCCTTGGCTGTTGCAGCAGCCGCCGCGCCGAACCGAGGAACAGGGGCTGGGTCACGACCGGCGTCATGTGTGTCGTCCGCCGAAACAGGCTGGACAGCCGCTTGGTCTTTTGCCCGTCGTAACCGCTCTCGCTGTAACCAGATGCCTCGAGGCCAGGGCCGAGGTCCGCTCGGAGCCCGGCGAGCGTCACCGCGTCGGTGAATCCTTCAACGATCACCGCTCCGTCGCGCTCGAGAATCGCCACCACGTGGTCGAGGTCCGCATCCGGCCGCACGTGAGTCAGTTCTTGCATCGCGGTCCCCTTCGCGGTCCCCACGGTCAGCCGGCCGAGTCGCTGGACGTGGCGAGGACGACGCGGGTCAGGGTCTCCAGGTCCGGGTCCTCGAAGAGATCGCCGATGTCGAGGGTGACGCCTAGTTGTTCCTCGATCGCTGCAGCAATCTGCACGGCGGCGATGGACTGCCCGTTGAGCTCGAAGAACGTGGCGCCGGGCCGATCGGAGCCGGGGCCCAGGACCTCGGTCCAGATCGCCGTGACACGCTGGGTGATTTCTGCCGTGCTGAGAGCCGACTGCTGCTGGGTGCTCATGTCTCCTCCAGGCGAGATCAGAGGTATTGGGTATTGGATGGCAGGCCGCAGGTAAGGCGTCCGTACAGCTCGAAGTTGGTGTCGGGGTGCATGATGGCGTGCAGGTTGAGCGCCTTGATGTCGCGTTCGATGCGCTGGATCGGCACGTCGGTGTGCAGCGA
>NZ_JBEYSO010000066.1:0-11242 GCF_040642675.1 Micromonospora sp. NPDC047738 | reverse complement strand
GTGCAGCTCGGGCCGATCGGTGCGAGTCACGATCTCCACGCCGGCAAAATATCGGCGTCGCCAAGTGGACGCAACGCCATTGTTCGGGCGAACCCATCTACTCAACTCGGCAATTCCGGTTGTCCTCGCAACGGCTGACGGTTACCGAGGGTGACGGCGTGCAAGCATCGCCGCGCCGCCGACGGCAGATTCGGAGGAGCGCCCCCATGCGCGATCAGGACGCCGCTGGCGCGGTCACTCGACTGTCAGGACGCCGGGCAGGTTTGGTCCAGGGCCGCCCGCGAATGCGTTCACGCGCCAGGACGGCGTACCACCAGGCCGGTACCGAGGTTGGCGGCAGAGGAAGACGGCTGCGCAGGGTTCCGTTCACACGACTCCGGGCCGCCCTTGGAGCAGCACTCGCAGCAGATGACGTTCGTGGCCGTCCGTGGCGGTGCCGGTGTCGATGGTCACGACCAGGCAAACGGGGGCCGGACGCGGACCGCCCCGGACCCATCGGCGGGTTCCGGGGCGGTGACTGCGCACGTCAGTCGACCACCAGCGCCGGGCGCCAGTCCCGCGTGGCACCGGCGAGGTCGAGGTGCTGGAACAGGCCCTTGGTGCCCTGCTCATCGCGCGTCCCGCGGTATGCATCGATCTCGACCGTCAGCGTTTGCACGTCGTACACGGTCAGCAACTCGCGCCAGTTCGGATCACGGGCAGGGTTGAAGAACGCCTGATGGCCGTCGATGGTGGTGTTCGGCTGCGGATCCTCCTTACCGTTCAGTTCGGCCCGGATCTCGTCGGTCATCTCGACGGACGGACGGAAGCTGACGTCCAGCGTTTTCGCCCGCTGTGCATCGGAATCCGTAGTGGCCGGTTCGGTGCCGTACGTGACGCCGGCCCACCACCGCCAGCCGTCGGAGGTCAGCGGCCCGCAGATGTTGGTCAGGATCGGCCGCAGGTTCTGCGGCACCCCCGTGACCTGGGCAGGCAACCGCACCCGCTCGGTCGTACTGAACCTGAGCTTCTGCGCCACGTGCAGGGCGACCTCGCGGGCATCCTGCCCCGACGCCCAGGGCGCAACCTGGACCTCGGCCCACCCGTCCGGGGCGTACTGCCACCGGAGAAAGAGGGTGTCGGTACCGTCGACGTCGTACTGGGTGAAGGTCGCCGGTGCGCCCCGTACGTCGGGCGCGGGCACCGTACTCACCCTGGACGCCCGTGCGTCGATTCCGATGACCTGCGGTGCAGGCGGCGTCACCCCCTTCGGATAGAGGTTGAGCGCCACCCCCTGCCAGTTGGGTTCGGCGAGCCGGCAGCGTGCCCAGTCAGTACGACTCCCGGGCCTCTCATCAGCAGACCCGCCTGGTACTGCACGCGCTGAGCTGAGGGCGACCCGCTCGGGCCGGGTGGCGCCGGTGGCGTGGGCGTCGAATGGCCCCCTCGCCCGAGTCGAGGGGGCAATTCGTGGCCGGACGCCGCGCCCGGTCAGCTGGTGAAGGACTCGGGGCCGAAGCGGCCCCACGCTACGAAGGCGGCCAGGGCGAGATAGGCCAGGTTCACCACGATCACCTTCGTCTCGTGGCGGCGGAGGTGCGTGATCATCGCACCGGCCATCATCAACGCCAGACCGACAGCGGCCAGCGGCACAAGAATCGGCGCGATGCCGATGGCGGCGGGCAGGACTAGGCCCACCGCGGCCAGGGCCTCGAGGGCTCCGATGGCCTTGACGGCACCGGCGCTGAAGTCCTCGACCCATCCCCCGCTGGGGGCGGCGGCCAGCTTCTGCTTGGGCTGGGTCAGCTTGATGGCGCCGCCGGCGAGGAAGGCAGCGGACAGCAGTGCGGCGATGATCCACAGAGTCAGGTTCATGGGGTTTCTCCCTGCGGGTTTGGAGGGGGCTCCGGTCTTGAAGCCGGAGTGGCGATCGGATCCGTGTGAGGGGCATCGTCGGGTCCGGTGATGAGCCGTCATGCGGCACGTCCGTCGCGGGGTCGTGGCGCCGGCGTCATCAATGGTTCAGGTGTCGCTGCCGGATCGGCGGGCTGCGCGGATCTGAGCACCGAGGTCGCTGACCGAGTCGAGGTGGCGCAGCTTGTCGGGGTTGACGATGGAGTGGATCGCCTGGATCTCACCGTCGGCGATGTCGAGTCCCAGCACACCGAAGAGCCGGTCCTGCGAGTCGAACATCATGGCGCCGGGCAGGCCGTTGACCTCGGCGATCTGGATGCGCACGCCACCGTGCGGTGCCACCACGGACATCGCGGTCACCAGGTGCCGTGCCACACGATTCCGGCCGTTGACCGGCCGCACCAGCGCGGGGACCTTCCCGCCACCATCGCCGTGCAGAACCACGTCCTGGGCCAGCAGTGCCTCCAACGCCCGCAGGTCGCCCTGCTCGGCGGCGGCGAAGAAGCGCTGGGCCAGCTCTTCTCGCTGCTGCCGAGATGCGTGGTACCGCGGCCGACGCTCCTGGACGTGGGCACGAGCCTTCGCCACCAGGTGTCGGGTGCTGTCGACGTCGGTGCCGATGATGTCGGCGACCTCGGCGTACGGATAGTCGAATACCTCGCGCAGCAGGAACGCGGCCCGCTGCCGCGGCGAAAGGGTCTCCAGGAGGACGAGGAACGCCAGCGACAGCGAATCAGCGGTCTCCGCGTGGTCCGCGGGTGACGGACCAGTGACCAACGGCTCGGGCAGCCACTCCCCGACATACCGCTCCCGCCGCGCCCGGGCCGAGCGGAGCTGATCGATGGACAGCCGGGTGACCAGCGTGGCGATGTACGCCCGCGGCGAGCTGATCGCCTCGTCGCGCCGCAGGGTCTGATGCGTCCGCAAGAACGCCTCCTGCACCACGTCTTCGGCCTCGCTCACGCTGCCGAGCATCTGATACGCGATGGCAAACGCCCGCGGGCGCAGCTCGCCGTAGAGATCAGCGGATGACACCGGTCAGCCCAGCCCCTCAATGAAACCCTTGCGCCAGCTCGGGTATTGCAGCGTCCAGCCCAGTTCGCGTTTGGCCTTCTCGCTGGAGATCCCGCGAGCCTGGGTCATCAGGTTCACCGGCGCCTCGCCGGCCAGCAAGCGGACAAGCCACGCCGGGAAGCGGCGGGGAGGCTTGGCACCGAGCGCGCGGGCAAGGTAAGGCAGCCATTCACGGACCGGTGCCGGATCGTCGTCAGCGACGTGGTAGATACCGCGCCTGCCGTGTTCGATGGCCGAGACCGTGGCCGACGCGGCATCGGCGATGTGCACTAGCGACCACACCCCAGCACCGCTGCCGACGATCGGGAACTTCCCCGCGCGGATCTGCACGGCCATGACGGCATCCGGTGCGGCCTCGATTCCGGTCCCCGGACCATAAAAACAACCGTAGCGAAGCGCGATGCCCTCGGCCCAGGTAATACCGGTCACCGCGGTCTCCACGTGGCGCAGTGCGGCCACGGCCTCCTCGGCATCAGCGGGCGGGTTCGGCTCGATCCGGCCGTCTTCCTCAGCGACCGGCCCGTCGGTGCGTTCCATCCACATCGCGTTGCTCTGCGCTACGAACTTGCGCACCCCGACGGCACGCGCTGCGGCCAGCAGGTGGTCAGTGCCCTCGGTGCGCAGCCGGTTGGTGGCGGCCGCCATCTGCTTGGCGTGCCGAAAGTCCGCCGGTCCACTCAGCGCGGTCAGCTGATGCACGATCACCTCCGGCTCGGCCTTGGCCACGGCATCGGCCACCGACTCGGGGTCGAGCGCGTCGACGATGACCGGTTCGACGCCCAGCGCGCGCAAAGCGCCGGTCTTGGCGGCCGAGCGGGTGGTGCCGACGACCTCGTGGCCGCGTGCCACGAGCTGGGTAGCCAGGTGGCTGCCGATCGCGCCCGACGCTCCGGCGATGAAGATCTTCATGACGTCTCCGTTCGTTCGTGCTCACCAACAGAGACGAGACGGCCCCGCACCCCATGAACGGCTGTTACCCAGGTCACACGGCGCGCTAGCCACCACCAAATGGAACCAGCCTGGCTGGCCGACGGGCAAGGTCAGCCGTCATGGCCGCATCATGGGCCGTGCGGAAGCAGTTGGAAGCCGAGCGCGGCGAAGCGACGCCAGAGGTGGCAGCCACGGTCTGGCTCCTGAAGCTCAGCGCCGGTGAGGAGCTGGGCCTGTCGCGGGTACTCGCTGAGCCCGCCACGACGAGCTGCGCCAGCAGTGGCGCGACTACCGCGACGAGATGACCAGCTCAGCCCGACCACCGTCGAAGCTGGAGAGTGTGGGGCCGAGTGCCATCGAGCGCCAGGGCGATGACCGGGCGACGGTGGCAGAGCAGGTGCGCGGTGTGGTGGGATGGCCCGCACCTGCTCGCAGGCTGGCACGATCGACGCATGGACGGAGCGGACGCGCAACCAGGTCAGCCAGCCGCGGCTCTCGGCGACCTGGTCATGGTCGACCTCACGGAAGCTGAACGCCACCTACTCGCCCGGGGGCTCATGGAGTGGGGCGGGCCGGCTCATAGCACTGAGGCGTTGGCGGTCGCCATGGGCTTCGAGGGGGTCGAGGATTTCTATGCGCAGGCCGGTCCTTTGCACGCGTCGATCCGCGCTGAAGCGCCGCTTAGCCGTCGTGACTGGCGACGTGTCCTGATAGCCACTGAGGTAGTTTTCGCCAGCGACATTTTCGGATCCGGTTGTGATTGGTCGACCACGACCGGCCTATCAGACGAAGAGACGATCTTTCTCCTCCGGGCCGTTCAGCGCAAACTGGCACGCTCGGCGAACGTTCATAACCCGTGAGGTCTCAATGTCGGCTGTCAAGCGCCGGCGGACCGAGCCGCCCGGAGTTTAGAAGAAGATCGCGGATGGCTGGTCGGGTGACGATGTCCCTGGTTATGCCGTCCGTCGTCGTCCGTCAGTGTCGGCGCTTGGCGGCGGTCTTGGCTGTACGGATGGCTGTACAGCCTTCTAATAAGGGGTGCACGACTCATGCCGGTCATCACGTTCCGTCGAGCCTTTGACGTTGCGATATCTCGGCAAATGATGATCGAAATCGACGGGGAGATCATCGGGAGCTTGGAGCGCGGTGCCAGTCAGAGCTTCGTCGTAGCGCCGGGACCGTACGTGGTTCGGGTTTGTCTGGACCGGCAGAGCAGCCGGCCGATCCACGTTGACTTGGATGATACGGAGACGATCACCTTGGAGGCCGCAGCAGGCAAGCGATCGTCAACAGTTGCGACGAGGTGGTCCTCACGGCGCAAGCGCGCGCTGGACTTATGGCTGAGATGACCGACGCATTTACGAGATCAAACTGCCCGTCCCGCGGGCCTGGGCACATGGCGGTCTAGCAGCGGAAACACCTTTTGACATCTCACACCACTCCCCCGCTGCGCGTCGGCCTCTTGCGGACCAGATGCGGACCGCTCGCCTGGCGCATGTGTCACGATCTTGGCCATGCGTCTTTCGTTCGGTCTGCTCGTTGCATCCGTCGCGGCTGGTCTGCTCTCGGTTGCGGCGGCGCTGCTCGCCATGCCAGCCGCGTCGCTGCAGTTCGGCCTGGTCATGCTGCTCGCACTGCTCGGCTACGTGCTGGCGAGCCGGGGTGTGCGCCGCGTGAGGTGGGCCGTCGCCGCCGGTATCGGGCTACTTGCCGTGGTCGCGGCGGTAAGACTGTTCTGGTACCAGGAGCAGGTCGATGAAGCAGGCTGGCTGACATACGGCCAAGGGGTAGCGAAGACGTCCATGTTGGCGCGTTGGCAGGAGATGATCGACCGGGAGAGGCTCGCCGCGCTGGGTCTGGCGCTTGGCGTTCTCTGTCTCGCGGCCGGTGCGTTGGCGTTACCGTCACGCGGCAGGCGGCGGGGTGTCGCGACGACAGTCCTCGCGCTGCTGCTACTCGCCTGGTTCGGGCTGAGCGCCGCGCGGGAGTTCGGCCGTTATCCGCTGATCGACCTGCTCGGGGCGGTGTGGCCGGCGCTGCTCGCTGCCCTCGTGGCCATGGGGGCACTCGCGCTGTCAGGGTGGCGGGCCGACCGGCGTTGGCTGCTCCCGGTGGGGTTGTTCCTGCTGTCATTCGGAGCGGCTCGCGCCTACTCGGATCTCGCCGGGGTGTGGTCAGGCTGGTGGAACCTAGCCGAACCTGCCGACGGCGTCGTCCTGACGCTAGGAGTGATGGTGAGCATGCCAACGGAAGACTTTCCTCAGGTACCTCGGGCCATAGAGGCGGCAATCGCGCTCGCCGGTGCGGGACTGGTGGCCGTCGACGCATTGCGCAGCTCCCGCGAGGCTGACGCTTCATAGAGCCTTTCCAAGCTGATCGTGCAGCTCAGGGCAGGTGCAGGTTGATCAAACATCGATAAGGAGGAGGCTCCAGGTAAGACAGCAGTCGAGCAAAACCCGATGCCCCGACCGGGAGCCTCGCCTGTGCTGTCTTACCCGTCCACGATCACGTTGTCCAGCCGGACCCTGAACCACCTCGCCGACCGCATCCGCAGCTACCGTAAGCAGCATCGATCCCGCTGGCGGCGCCTCGGTGCGGGACGGCAGGCATTGCTTGCTCTCGCTCATCTGCGTAACGGCGACACCTACCCACGGCATCATCGAAGCGCTGAGCCGCGCAGACGTAATGACCTTCGCGGACAAGGGCTACCAAGGCGCCCGCGGCAGCGTGCGGACCCCGTTCAAGCGGCGCCGTTATCGGCCGAAGCTGTCACGCCGGCAGAAGGCCGTGAACCGGGCGCACGCGAAAGTCCGCGCCCGCGGCGAACGGGCGATCGCCATCCTCAAGATTTGGAAGATCCTGGCCAAGCTACGCTGCTGCCCGCGCCGCGCCACCGCGATCGTGCAAGCCATCCTTGTACTGCACCACGTCGAAGCCAACCGCTACCCAGGATGAAAAGGGCTCATTTGTCGACGTGGTCTTGCCTCACCTCCGCCGCGCCAGTCACGCAGGTCTTCCGCGCCGGATGACTGCGACGCCGGTCGCTTCAGCGCACGGCCACAGGTCCAGGTGGTAGTCGAAGTGCGGACCCGGTTCGATCGAATACGCCAGTGTCGGCGCCGCGGGCGCGCCCGACGGCAGGTGCGAGACTCGGATCCGATACTGCCCGGCCGGGATCTCGACACGGTGCTGCGGCCCGGGTAGCTCCGTGCATCCGAAGACGTGTACGACGCCGCTCGGCACGGTGAGATCCGCCTCCACGACGTGCTCGGCATCAGCCAGCAACGGCGGGCGGGCGTGATGCACCTGCAGGGCCGTCTCGACGTGGTCGCTACGGGCCGTGCCGATCGCGATCGAGCATGGGCCGTCCAGGCCGATGCGCCATACCTCGACCGCCTCGTCCGACCACGCCTCCGGCCAGTCGTAGTCCTCGTCTTCCTCGGCCGCGACCTGCCCATCGACATCCTGGACGTAAAACTGGGCATGATCGGCGAAAACGACAGCACGGCGTACCTGATTCACCGCCGAAACCTATTCGGACGAGGCACGCTGTTGCCCACCGCACCACCGCGATCGTGCGGGCCACCCTGGTTCTGCGCCGCGTCAGAGCCGAGCGCCGTGCAGGATGAAAATGGCTCAGTCGTCGGCTTCGAGGGCAAAGGTATTGCCGTCTGGGTCCTGGAACCACGCGATACGTCCACCGCCGGCCCGAGCGGTAATGCCCTTGGCATCGTGTTCGAACTGGTCATAGCGGATGAACTCGACGCCGGACGAGACGAGTTCGTCAACGATCTGGTCGATGTCGTCGACGTACCATGTCGCCAGTGTCGCCGGGGTCTTTCCGGCAGTGACCGCCTGGTACACATTCAGTGCTGGCGCGCCACCCGAACCATAGACGCGGCTGCCGTCGGCGATGTTGGCGCTGGGGCCGGACTGCAGCGCCTGTAGGCCCAGTTTGCCTTCGTAGAACGCGACCGCCCGCTGTATGTCGGACACGGCGATTGACGTTCTGACGTGATACGCGCTCAACGGCATGAACCACTGTCCCACACGCGGGCGGGTGGGCCGGGCTGGCCAAGGCGCTTCTCGAAGGCCCTGTCGAGTCCGTGGGACCATCCGCACTTCGGCGTTCCGAACATCGACCGGCATGGCAGGCAGGCCACAAGGCGTGACGGCGCCGGCAGGGGCAGCGCGCACGGAAGGTGGCGGATCAGTGCACTGCTGGATACGTCCTGGGGATCGAAGTCCGACCCGAGTACGGACATCCTTGTGCTTACGATCTGGCGTGGGTCCTTGTTGGATGACTGGTCCTGGCCGTTCCGACAGGCTGGGGTGAGCCCGACGCACGCTGGGGGCGCGCCGTGCGCCGCACCGGCAGTGGCCAAGTCAGGGTGAGGCCTCCGTTCAGCGGTAGCGCGTACCACCGGCTGGCGAACTCATCCAGACGGGCAAGGATGCTTTCCACCAGCGGTGACTCGAGCAAGCCGGGCTGCACCCGTGACGTCCAATCCGGTAGCGCAGAACGGCGACCGGCCCGGACCTCCCACAACGGCTGACAGAGGGAGGCAAGGGTCTCGGAGCGGCTCATGTCGGCGTGCTCGCCCGGACGTGGCGTCCTCTTCTTCTCACGGCGTGCCTGCCGGCGCCGCTGTATCGGGTCTGCGGGCCAGAAGATGTTGCTTCGGCCTGCGGCGAGCTGACCAAACACACCCCACGCCAGCTGCGCCTCCGCCTCTACCAGGAAGTGCACCGCGTCGTGTGGCAGGTAGTTGTCGTAGCCAGGGCCGTGGCGGCCGGCCAGGACCCGAGGCGGGGTATTTCTTGACTCTCGACCCGGTCGAGGGCTGACCCTTCCTGGGTGACGTCTGAAGAGCGCGACCAACGATCAGTCCCTCTCGCGATTGACCTGGAGATGCTGCGGCCGGTACTGCGCGGCGGCTGGGGAGCGGATACCTGCGACCCGCACGATGTGCAGGATTGGCACTCCGACAACCCAGCCCGTGGTCAATGCGGGGTGACTGCCTTGATCATTCAGGACCTGCTCGGCGGAGAGCTGATCCTCGGCGAGGTCCTCGCCGGCGACGCCAAGGTCGGCTACCACTACTGGAATCGATTGGCCGACGGCCGCGAGGTCGACCTGACAGCTGACCAGTTCCAGCCACCGGAAGTCGTTGTCGGCGGTCAAGTCCAGCAACGCCCGCCGGGCCCACCTCGGCGATGCCGCCAGCAGTACGAGATCCTGCGGGACCGCGTCTTCGCAGCCCTCTACGGCGGCGATCCAACGCAATCCACGCAACAGTGACGGCCGGCGAACAGGCCGAGCGCACGAACGGCGGCAGAGCCAGATGTCTGCGCGTGCCCTCTGGCTGGAGCGAGCCTGTCCTATCCCTGTGCGCTAATCCCGTTATGCATGTCGTCGTCTGCGGTGCACTCGTGGAGAACGGCGCGGTCCTGCTGGTACACCGCAGTCCGACCCGCCGGGCATACCCGGATCTCTGGGATCTGCCCGGGGGCATGTCGAAGCGGGTGAGTCGGAACTACAGGCCCTCGCGCGTGAGATGCGCGAGGAGATCGGTGTTCAGATTGTGGCGGAGTCCGCTTCACGGTTGGGCGACTGGCATGCCGGCAGTGGTGAGGACGCCGTTCACGTGGGCGTCTGGCAAATCAGAGACTGGGTCGGCTCTCCCACCAACCGTGCACCTGATGAGCATGATGACATCGCATGGGTCGGGATCGGCGAGCTAGGCGGCCTTCCCCTCGTGTTTGGCGCCCTGCCGGCATTGCTTCAGTCCCTGCCTGAGCCTGACCGGCTGCCTCGTCGCGACGAAGCACGGACAACCGCATCGCCGAGCGGCCCGTAGATCCATCGCTGCTCGACACTTCCGTCCGGTTGAACCCCCTGCATCCGGTCATCGGCACGAGCGGACGCTGACCGGGTGCGTGATCAGCGGATAGGACTGAATCCTTGCTAGTCGCACGCAACCTCGTGGCGAGGGTCATGATCCGAGTAGCTCGAGGTCACGAACGCAGAAGCCGTGATGCGCCCACTCCTCGTTCAGTACCACCTGAACGCACTCCAGCACCGACTTTCCCCTGGCATACGGCGGCCAACCCGGACCCGCCGGCACTGGCGCGGGCGCCGAGAGCTGATCGGCCGTCACCGTCGACAGCCAACGCTCTAGCTCAGCGCCTCTCACGTCTCGCGCGGCCAGCACCTCGTCGAGACTGGGGGCCGCCGCTCGGTCCAGGCCCTGCTCCTCCTGGTCAGGGACGAACTCGGACGCCAGCCCGATCGCGGTGAACGGCTCGGTCGACCCCAGACAGCAGCGGCGGAACCACGAGTCGTGCACGAACACCAGATGGCGCTGGGTCTCTACCGCCGACCATTCGCCGCCGACGCGCTGCTGCTCCGAACCCCTGGGCATCGCTCGCAGCCGCTCGATCGTCTCCGCCCAGCCGGCCCGCAGCTGCCGGACAGCCTGCAGCAGGTCCACCGGATCGGCTGAACGGAGCAGCCGCCGCACCGGATACCGGCGGTCGAGCTCGGCTTCGACGTACGACGTCACCTCGACTCCGTTGACCACCAGGTTGGTGACCAGCCCGTCGATCACAGCGTCCTGCATTACCACCCCGATCAGACGAGCGCGGGTCAAGTCACACTCGCGGAACTCGGCATCAGTCAGGTCCTGGTCCTTGAAGCTCGCCATGCCGGGCAGTATCCACCGGCGTACCGACAACCGCGCAGTTACCGCGGGTAGAGGGTGCTGTAGCCGGGCCTGGAGGCTGTTAGCACCCAGGCGGAAACACGCCGAGCCGGCGACCTTGCACCATACGAGACGAGGTCAACGTTTCGGCTAGGTACACGCAAGCGCTCGTCGATGTCCGGATGCGCACGCAGGCGTGCCATAAGCAGGCACTCGCTGAACGTCCTCAGCTCGGCAAAGCCGCGAGCGCTGTCTAGGTTCCGGAGGCCATGTACGCGGCCAGGATGTAGTTGGGGTGCCGGTCGAGGTTCTTGCGGGCCCGGTCGTAGCGCATCGTGGTTCGCGGGTCGGCGTGGCGGGCGGCGATCTGCACGTCGCGCAGGCTGACTCATCGAGCACCATGACGTCATATCGCGCGAAATACTCCTTGACCCGGCCCATGTATCTCTTCGGCACGTCGTCGTGGAAAATGAACTCTGGCCAGCGTTCTCGGAACACGACGGCCGCCGCCTCGTGCAGCTCGGGCCGATCGGTGCGAGTCACGATTCCCCCGGCTGCGTGCGGCCGCGACGGCGACGACCGGCCTCGCCTTCGTCGACGCACAGGGACGGCGCAAGAGCCGCGTCGACTTGCCGGTCAAC
>NZ_JBEYSO010000065.1:0-11873 GCF_040642675.1 Micromonospora sp. NPDC047738 | reverse complement strand
GATGGCGGGTCCGGCGATGCCACCGGCGGTGGCGGCGATGCCGGCAGTGGTCAGCAGGGTCTTACGCAGGATGGTGTTGGTACGCATGATGATCAAAGCCTTTCGGTCGGGGGAACGGCACACACACGCGAAAGGGGGGTGCGCGGGCGCCGCGTGAAAGGGAAAGTCAGAAGGGGGAATCTGCCCGGCGGCCACAGCGGGGGGCCTGCACGGGGCGTTCCGGGTGTAACGACCGGGGGTCGGGGATCATTCCACCCGGGCTCTCCCGGGGGCCTGGCCGAGGCCTCGCGGCCTGCTCGGCGGTCCGGGGGATGTAACGACCGGGGACCGGGGATCATTCCACCCGGCTTCCCGGGGACCGGCTGGCGGATCCGGAGGGGATCTGCTGTGCGGCCCGGGGATGTAACCACGGCCGGCCGCCGATCATTCCGCCGCAGCCAGGGCCACCCTCAGGGGGTCGCAGATCCGGCGCGGTCAGCCATGTACAACGCCCCCGGCCCTAGCCTGATTCCCCCGAGCCCACCCCCGCCACCGGACAGCCACGCCCGAACCGGACACCACGTCCAGCCCGACCCCAACCCAGACAGCCCATCCCGCGCAGGCCGGACCGAACGGGTGTCGACGGACCTCCGGCACGAAACGGTCGAGGGCCACACGCACACTCGACCCTCACCCACCGTCACATCCCGCCGTGAACCAGACCCACCCGCACCCTGCTTTGCTCTGCAGCCACATACGCAACACTCACCGAACGTGGCAAGCTGCGTATCTGGCTGCAGAGCAAAGCGAGGACGGGGACAATCCCCCTTTGCGAAGGCGGCGGAGGAAACACCTGCTCAGCCCCCTCTCCGATGGCTGGCATGCGTAGTCGTCAAGAACGCCTCCCGGTTACCGTGCGTGCTCAAGGCCGAATCAGCCGGCCGTCACGTTCCGTCAAACCACTTCGATGGCAGGCGGGGCGATGGTGACGCCCCGCACGTCGTCGCCCGCACACCCTCGTGACGGCCAGACCGGGCACATGCGCAGGTTCGGGCAGCACGCGCGAGACCCGGACCTTGGAGACTTCCGCTCGGGCGGAGGGCAAAGCCGCCAAGAGGCACAGCGAGAGAGGGCCCAAACCCCGGTCAGGGGCGGCCGGTGCGCGCGGAAAGGCTCGGCAGGGCCTCGCGCTGACTCAGCGCTGACCGGCGCGGCACCGATTCTCCAAAGACCTGGGACGCGCGGCGGGCTGGGGCGAGTCAGGGGGTGGGAGTCGGCTTGGCGCCTTCGTCGAGGGCGGCCAGGATCGCCTCCGCCGTCCGCTTCCCCACCCCGGGCACCTCGGTGATCTCTTCGACCGTGGCGGCGGAGAGGCGCTTGAGCGAGCCGAAGTGGCGCAGGAGGGCCTTCCGGCGTACCTCGCCCAGGCCGGGGATGTTGTCGAGCGCCGACTCAGTCATCCGCTTCGAGCGCCGCTGCCGGTGGAAGGTGATGGCGAACCGGTGCGCCTCATCACGGACACGTTGCAGCAGGTAGAGCGCCTCCGAGGTGCGCGGGAGGATGACCGGGAACTCGTCGTCGGGCAGCCAGACCTCCTCCAGCCGCTTGGCCAGTCCGCAGAGCGCCACGTCGTCGATGCCCAGCTCGGCGAGCGCCTGCGCGGCCGCGGCCACCTGTGGCGCGCCGCCGTCGACCACGACCAGTTGAGGCGGGTACGCGAACCGGCGCGGACGCCCGGTGGTGGGATCGATGCCGGGCCGGTCCGGATCGCCGGCGGTCTCCTCGCCGATCTCCCCGGTCTCGGCGCGCGCGTCGAGGTAGCGGGCGAAACGCCGGCGGAGCACTTCGGACATCGCGGAGAGGTCGTCGCTGGCACCCCGGATGATGAACCGCCGGTACTCGCTCTTGCGGGGCAGCCCGTCCTCGAAAACGACCATGCTGGCGACCACGTCGGTGCCCTGGATCTGCGAGACGTCGAAGCACTCGATGCGCAGCGGCGATGTCCGCATGCCGAGCGTCTCGGCGATCTCGTCGAGGGCCTTGCTGCGGGTGGTCAGGTCGCCGGCCCGCTTGAGCTTGTGCCGGGCGAGCGCGTCCTTGGCGTTGCGTTCCACGGTCTCCAGCAGCGACCGCTTGTCGCCTCGCTGTGGGACCCGCAACGACACCCGGCTGCCCCGGCGCGTGGAGAGCCAGTCGGCGAGCGCGTCCACGTCGCTGGGCAGCTCCGGAACCAGCAGCTCGCGGGGGACGTCCGCCTCGCCCTGCTCGCCGCCGTAGACCTGGGTGCAGAAGTGGTGCACCAGATCGCCGGTGCTCAGGTCTTCGGTCTTCTCCACCACCCAGCCGCGCTGGCCGCGTACCCGGCCGTCGCGGATGTGGAAGACCTGAACCGCGGCCTCGAGCGGGTCGTCGGCGAAGGCCACCACGTCGGCGTCGGTGCCGTCGCCGAGCACCACCGTCTGCTTCTCCATGGCCCGGCGCAGCGCGGCCAGGTCGTCACGCAGCCGGGCGGCCCGCTCGAACTCGAGCTCCTCGCTGGCCTCCTGCATCTCCCGTTCGAGCCGCCGGACCATGGTGTCGGTGCGGCCGGCCATGAAGTCGCAGAAGCCGTTGACGATCTCCCGGTGCCGCTCGGCGGTGACGCTGCCGACGCAGGGCGCGGAGCACTTACCGATGTAGCCCAGCAGGCAGGGGCGGCCGACCTGGCCGGCCCGCTTGAACACGCCGGAGGAGCAGGTCCGCGCCGGGAAGACCCGGAGCAGCAGGTCCAGCGTCTCGCGGATCGCCCAGGCGTGCGAGTACGGCCCGAAGTAGCGGACCCCCTTGCGCTTGGCGCCGCGCATCACCTGCAGCCGCGGATACTCCTCGTCCAGGGTCACCGCCAGGTACGGGTACGACTTGTCGTCGCGGTAGCGGACGTTGAACCTCGGGTCGTACTGCTTGATCCAGGTGTATTCCTGCTGAAGCGCCTCGACCTCGGTGGCGACGGTGATCCAGTCCACCGACTCGGCGGTGAAGACCATCTGCCGGGTGCGCTGGTGCAGGTTGACCGGGTCGGCGAAGTAGGAGTTGAGCCGGCTGCGCAGGCTTCGCGCCTTGCCGACGTAGATCACCCGGCCGGTGCCGTCACGAAAGCGGTAGACCCCTGGCGACTCCGGGATGGTGCCGGGTGCGGGACGATAGGTCGAGGGGTCAGCCACGCCGCAAGCCTAGTCCGCACCCCCGACACCCCACCGCCGCCACGCGTCCCCCACCCGGACCTGCGGGCGGGGGACGCCGCCGAGCACTCAGGCGAGGGTGATCTGGTCGCCGGTGACCTTGATGTTCTTCGGGGCCAGGGGCCGGGTGGCCGGGCCCTGCTTCACCGATCCGTCCACGATCGAGAACCTGCTGTTGTGGCAGGTGCAGTTGATGGTGCCGCCGTCGACGTTCGACACCGGGCAGCCCTGGTGCGTGCAGATCGGGTCGAAGCCCTTGAACTGCCCCGGCTCCGGCTGGGTGATCACGACGCCCTTGCTGGCGAACACCGCGCCGCCGCCGACCGGGATGTCGGTGGTCCGGGTCAGCGGACCGATGCTGTCCCGGTTACCGCCCCCGGCGTCGCCGGCGCCGGTCGCACCCGGGCCGCCGCTGGTCGGCGCCGGGGTCCCCGAACCCGAGCCCTCGTTTTCGCCGCAGGCGGCGAGCACCACTGCCGCGCCGACCGCGCCGGCGCCCGCCAGCAGGGCCCGGCGCGTCTGCGTACCCGGCTCGGTTCCCACCTGATCGTCACTCATGTCCGGCCTCTCTCTCGACTGCCGCCACCCATCATGATTCGTGTCCATTTCTGGACACGGATGACTGTGCCGCGCGGTTCATACGAGCGCGTCACGAAATGGGTACCGAAACCCAGAACGCCCCGGCTCCACCCAACTGCGCGGACGGGCCGTGCGGCGGGCCGGCGGGTGCGCCGGGCCGCCGCAGCGCTCGGCTCAGCGGGCTCCGGCTGGCACCTTACGGGCACGTGACCTGGCGGTGCCGTTGGCCCGCGCCGCCCGGGTGGTGGCCGCCGTGGCGCCCTTGGCCTCGCCGTCGAGCTTGAGCATCGGACGCAGGAACTGGCCGGTGTGGCTCTCCGGCACCTCGGCGACCTCCTCAGGCGTGCCGGTGGCGAGCACCGTGCCGCCCCGGTGACCGCCCTCGGGGCCCATGTCGATGATCCAGTCGGCCGTCTTGATCACGTCGAGGTTGTGCTCGATGGTGATCACGGTGTTGCCCTTGTCGACCAGACCCTCCAGCACCATCAGCAGCTTGCGGATGTCCTCGAAGTGCAGGCCGGTGGTGGGCTCGTCCAGCACGTAGACGGTCCGGCCGGTGGAGCGCTTCTGCAGTTCCGAGGCGAGCTTGACGCGCTGCGCCTCACCGCCGGAGAGCGTCGGGGCGGGCTGGCCCAGCCGGACGTACCCGAGACCCACGTCGACCAGGGTCCTGAGGTGCCGGTGGATGGCCGGGATGGCGGAGAAGAACTCGGCCGCCTCCTCGATCGGCATGTCCAGCACCTCGGCGACCGTCTTGCCCTTGTAGTGCACCTCGAGAGTCTCCCGGTTGTACCGGGCGCCCTTGCACACCTCGCAGGGGACGTAGACGTCCGGGAGGAAGTTCATCTCGATCTTGATCGTGCCGTCGCCGGAGCACGCCTCGCAGCGGCCGCCCTTGACGTTGAACGAGAACCGGCCCGGCCCGTACCCCCGGACCTTGGCCTCGGTGGTCTCGGCGAACAGCTTGCGGATGTGGTCCCAGACGCCGGTGTAGGTGGCCGGGTTGGACCGCGGCGTGCGCCCGATCGGCGACTGGTCGACGCCCACCACCTTGTCCACGTGCTCCAGGCCGCTGATCCGGGTGTGCCGGCCGGGGACCAGCCGGGCGCCGTTGATCTGGTTGGCCAGGACCGCGTACAGGATGTCGTTGACCAGCGTGGACTTGCCCGAGCCGCTGACCCCGGTGACCGCGATGAGCTGGCCGAGCGGGAAGTTCACCGTGAGGTTGCGCAGATTGTGCTCGCGCGCCCCGTGCACCACCAGCTCGCGACCGGGGGTCTGCGGCCGGCGGTGGCCCGGCGTCGGGATCACCTTCCGCCCGGACAGGTACGCCCCGGTGACCGACTCCGCGTTTTCCAGCAGCGCCGGCACCGACCCGCTGTGCACGATCTTGCCGCCGTGCTCGCCGGCGCCCGGGCCGATGTCGACAATCCAGTCGGCGACCCGGATGGTGTCCTCGTCGTGCTCCACCACGATCAGCGTGTTGCCCAGCCCGCGCAGCCGCAGCAGGGTCTCGATCAGCCGGTGGTTGTCCCGCTGGTGCAGGCCGATGGACGGCTCGTCCAGCACGTAGAGGACGCCGACCAGGCCGGACCCGATCTGGGTGGCGAGCCGGATGCGCTGCGCCTCACCGCCGGACAGGGTGCCCGCCGGGCGGTCCAGGGAGAGGTAGTCCAGCCCGACGTCGAGCAGGAACTTCAGCCGGGCGTTGATCTCCTTGAGCACCCGCTCGGCGATCATCTTCTGCCGGTCGGTGAGCTCGATGCCGGCCAGCAGGTCGGCCGCCTCGCCGACGGAGAGGTTGCAGACCTCGGCGATGCTCTTGCCCGCCAGGGTGACCGCGAGCACCTCCGGCTTGAGCCGGGCGCCCCCGCAGGCCGCGCAGGGCACGTCCCGCATGTAGCCCTCGTACTTCTCCCGCGACCACTCCGAGTCGGTGTCGGTGTGCCGGCGCTCGATCCACTGCACCACACCTTCGAAGCCGGTGTAGTAGGAGCGCTCGCGGCCGTACTTGTTGCGGTAGCGGACGTGCACCTGGTCGTCGGCGCCGTGCAGGATCGTCTTCTGCGCCCGGGACGGCAGCGCCCGCCACGGCGTGTCGATGTCGAAGTGCTCGGCCTCGCCGAGGGCCTCCAGCAGGCGGAGGAAGTATTCCAGGTTGTGCCCGGTCGACCAGGGCTGGATCGCGCCCTCGCGCAGGGTGCGTTCCGGGTCGGGGATCACCAGCTCCGGGTCGACCTCCTTCTTGGTGCCGAGACCGGTGCACTCGGGACAGGCGCCGTACGGGGCGTTGAAGGAGAAGACCCGGGGCTCCAGGTCCTCGATCGCGAGCGGATGGTCGTTGGGGCAGGCCAGGTGCTCGGAGTAGCGGCGCTCCCGGGCCGGGTCGTCCTCGGGCAGGTCGACGAAGTCGAGCAGCACGAGGCCGCCGGAGAGGCCGAGCGCCGCCTCGACCGAGTCGGTCAGCCGCTGCTTGGCGCTGGCCTTGACGCTGAGCCGGTCGATGACCACCTCGATGGTGTGCTTCTCCTGCTTCTTGAGCTTGGGCGGCTCGGTCAGCGGGTGCACCACGCCGTCGACCCGGGCCCGGGCGTAGCCCTTGGCCTGCAGCTCGGCGAAGAGGTCGACGTACTCGCCCTTGCGGCCGCGCACCACCGGGGCGAGCACCATGAACCGGGTGCCCTCGGCCATGCCGAGCACCCGGTCGACGATCTGCTGCGGGGTCTGCCGGGAGATCCGCTCGCCGCAGATCGGGCAGTGCGGCTCGCCGATGCGGGCGAACAGCAGCCGGAGGTAGTCGTAGACCTCGGTGATGGTGCCGACGGTGGAACGCGGGTTGCGCGAGGTGGACTTCTGGTCGATGGAGACCGCGGGGCTGAGCCCCTCGATGAAGTCGACGTCGGGCTTGTCCATCTGGCCGAGGAACTGCCGGGCGTACGACGACAGTGACTCCACGTAGCGGCGCTGGCCCTCGGCGAAGATGGTGTCGAACGCCAGGCTCGACTTGCCCGACCCGGAGAGGCCGGTGAAGACGATCAGGGCGTCCCGGGGCAGGTCGAGACTGACGTCACGGAGGTTGTGCTCGCGCGCGCCACGGATGATCAGTCGGTCGGCCACGGTGCGTGTGCTCCCGGAGAAAGAATGTGAGGCGGATCTGTCCGCTCGGAGCGTGGTCTGAGCGGTTTTTCGAGGTTGTCGAGGCGCAGGGAAGACGCCCGAGCAACTCTAGCCCCGAGGTACGACAACTTTCGTCGTGCGCACATTCCCCCAGGTCGGCCCGGTCGCGCCGGCTCCGACCGGGCCGGCGCGACCGGTGCTCGACTCAGTATCCGCCGGGCGACGGCGGCGACGCCGGGCGCGCCGTGCGCCGCCGCTCGCCCCGCCAGCTTCCCCGCCGCTCGGCGGCCAGCCGGGTCTGCCGGCGCCGGCTCTCGTACGCCACCTCCCGCTGGAGCCGGCGCCAGCTCTCCCAGCGCCGGACGGACAGCTCGCCGCTCTCCAGCGCCGCCCGCACCGCGCAGGCCGGCTCGGCCTCGTGTGCGCAGTCGGCGTAGCGGCAGCCGGCGGCGAGCTCGGCGATGTCCGCGAAGGCCCGGTCCAGCCCGGCCGAGCCGTCCAGCAGGCCGACCGCCCGGACGCCCGGGGTGTCCAGCACCGCGCCCCCGCCGGGGATCGGCACCAGCGCCCGCCAGGTGGTGGTGTGCCGGCCCTTGCCGTCCACCCGGCGGATCGCCTGGGTCCGCATCACGTCCGCCCCGGCGAGCGCGTTGACCAGGCTCGACTTGCCCGCGCCGGAGGGCCCGAGCAGCCCGAGCGTCCGCCCCGGCGCGACGTACCGGCGCAGCGGGCCCAGCCCGGCGCCGCGTTCGGCGCTGACCGGCAGCACCGGCACCCCGGGTGCGACGGCTTCGAGCTGCCGGGCGACCGCCGCCGGGTCGGCGGCCAGGTCCGTCTTGGTGAGTACGAGCAGCGGCTCGGCCCCGGACTCGTGGGCCAGGGAGAGCAGCCGCTCGATCCGCGCGGTGTCCGGCTCGGGGTGCACCGGTTCGACCACCGCGGCGGCGTCCAGGTTGGCGGCGAGCACCTGGCCGCTGGCGTCCTTGCCGGCGGTACGGCGGACCAGCGCGGTGCGGCGGGGCAGCACCGTCTCGACGGTCACCGGCCCGTCCGGCCAGGTGGCCAGCAGCACCCAGTCACCGGCGCAGGGCAGTGCGGCCAGGTCGCGGGCGGCGGCGGCCAGCACCGCGCCGCCCAGGCTGGCCCGAACCGGGCCCTCCGCGCAGAGCACGGTGCAGATCCCCCGGTCGACCCGGGCCACCCGGCCCGGACGGTGGTCGGTGCGCCGTCGTACGTGTGCCGCCCAGTCGGCGTCCCAGCCGAGAGCGGTCAGATCGAGTGTCATGGTGTCCTCATCGGTGTCGAGGGGGTTCATGGCGGAACACGCGTGCTAGGACCGGCATGCTCACCACCTCCGTCCCGACTCCCGGTGCCGCGTTCTGCGACGACTTCAGCTCGGCCGGCGCCCGTAATTCGGCCTGCGCGCCGCCAGGCGGCGCTCCGGACCGAATGAAGGCCGCTCTGACGCCGCGCCGCGACCTGAAGCCGTCGGGCAGACGGTAAGGGCGCGGGCCGACGCGCCGAAAGCGATTTCCCCGACGACGCGGCGGCGCCCGACCGTTAGGGTCGGTTCGTGAGCGAGCGCAGCGAGCGAACCATGAGGCTCTGTGGCAGGGCGCCTCGCGCCGCCGGGGAGCGAACCGAGGTGGCGCCGTGAGCAACGATCCGCTGCTGTTGACCGGCGAGGTGGCCGACGCCACCGCCCGGTTGCTGCGTACCGTGGCCGCCTTCGACGCCGCGGACGTCGCCGCCGCCTCGCTGCTGCCGCGCTGGACCCGCGGGCATGTGCTGACCCACCTGGCCCGCAACGCCGACGGCTTCGTCAACCTGCTCACCGCCGCCCGCACCGGCGAGGCCGTCCCGATGTACGCCAGCCCGGCGGCCCGGGTCGCCGACATCGAGGCCGGCGCCGTCCGGCCGCCGGCGGCCCACCTGGAGGACCTGCGCCGGTCCGCGGACCGGTTCGCGGCGGCGGTCGCCGCCATGCCGCCCGAGGCGTGGACCGCGACGGTGCGGACACCGCGCGGCCCCCGGCTGGCCGCCCTGCTGGTCTGGGGCCGGCTGCGCGAGGTGGAGGTGCACCACGTGGATCTGGCCGCCGGCTACCGGCCCGCGGACTGGCCGGAGGCGTTCAGCCACCGGCTGCTGCACGAGGTCGCCACCGACCTGGCCGACCGGGCCGCCGCACCCGCGATGGTGCTGCGCTTCCCCGGCAGCGGCTGCCACGAGTTGGGCATCGGCGACCCGGCCGGCGCGCCCACGGTCTCCGGCGCCGCGCCGGACCTCGCCGCCTGGCTGATCGGCCGCACCGCGGGCGAGGTGCTCACCGTCACCCCCGACGGTCCCCTGCCGAACCCACCGGAATGGATATAGCTGTCCCATGACCTACACCGGAGACGTCACGCCCGGCGGCGAGCCGGCCGTCCGCGAGCTCGACCGGCTCACCATCACCAAGGTGTCGGTGGGTCCGATGGACAACAACGCCTACCTGCTGCGCTGCCGGGACACCGGCGAGCAGCTGCTGATCGACGCCGCGAACGAGGCGCCGCGCCTGCTCGACCTGGTCGGCGACGGCGGGCTCACCGCGGTGGTCACCACGCACCGGCACATGGACCACTGGGTGGCCCTGGAGGAGGTGGTCGCCAAGACCGGGGCCCGCCCGCTGGTGCACGCCGACGACGCCGAGGGGCTGCCGATCCCCGCCGAGCCGCTCCGCGAGGGCGACACCGTCGCGGTCGGTGGCTGCGGCCTGCAGGTGATCCACCTCAAGGGCCACACCCCGGGCTCGATCGCGCTGCTCTACCGCGACCCGTCCGGCATCCCGCACCTGTTCACCGGCGACAGCCTCTTCCCGGGCGGCGTCGGCAACACGGACCGGGACCCGGAGCGGTTCGGGCAGCTCATCGACGACGTCGAGCACAAGCTGTTCGACCGGCTGCCGGACGAGACCTGGTTCTACCCGGGGCACGGCAAGGACAGCACGCTGGGCGCCGAGCGCCCTGCCCTGCCGCAGTGGCGGGCCCGCGGCTGGTGAGCCGCCCGTCGGCGCCGGCCCGGCGGGTCGGCGCCGACGGCGTCAGGTTTCCGGCCGGCCCACTCAGGACGCCGCGCCCGCGCCGGTCACCGCGCGGAGCCGGCGCCGGGTGCCGAGCAGCACCGGAGCGGCGAGCAGCAGGCCGACCGCCATGGTGAGCACCGTCGGGTTCGGCACCCCGGGCAGCAGCCCGGCCAGCGCCCGGGCGGTGATGCCCAGCGCCACGTAGGCGCCGGCCCAGAGCGTCGCACCGAGCGCCGCGCAGGCCACGAACCTCCGGTACGGCATCCGCAGTCCGCCGGCGGCCAGCGGCAGCAACGCGTTGAACACCGGCAGGAACGGGGCGACCAGCACCATCCGGCCGCCGCCGCGGTGCAGGAGCGCCTCGGCGGCCACCCAGCGCGACTCACCGATCCAGTCACCCAGCCGGCTGCGGCGCAGCCGCTCGCCCCAGCGCCGCCCGGCCAGGAAGCTCAGCGACCAGCCGGCGAGGCAGCCGGCCACCACCGCCGCCAGGGTGGCCAGCCCGGTCGCCGGCCGGCCCGCGCCGACCGCGGCGAGCACCGCGGCGTCGCCGGGCACCAGCACCCCGATCAGGGGTACGGCGTCGGCGAGCATGACCATGCCCAGCATCCCCATCAGCAGGGTGGTGGGCAGCTCCCCGACCTGGGCCAGCAGATCCGTCATGCCGCGTACGCTATGGCCCCCGCTAGGGGCGCACATCCGGCCGGATCCCCCACCCTCCCCTGATTTCGGCTCGGGGTCGCCCCGAACCGGCCCGCACCGGTCATCGGGGACGCAGCACCTGCACCCGGCGTACCGGGGAGTCGACCGAGGGCTCGGTGGTCGGCACCGGGTAGCTGGCGACCACCTCCAGCCGGTCCGGCGGCAGGTGTCCCCGGTCGGGGTCGCCGACCAGCACCTGGACACCCCGGTCGGCGGCCCGCTGCAGGAACGGCAGCACCCGCTCGGCCAGCGCGGCGTCGTAGAGGATGTCCCCGGCCAGCAGCAGGTCGGTGCGGACGGTGCCGTCCAGCAGGTCGCCGGCGGTGGCGGCCACGGCCACCCGGTTGGCCCGGGCGTTGACCGTGACGGCGGCGACCGCATACGGGTCGACGTCGTTGGCGACCACCCGCGCCGCCCCGGCGAGCGCGGCGGCGATGGCCACCAGCCCGGACCCGGCGGCCAGGTCGAGCACCCGCCGGCCGGCGGCCAGCTCGGGATGGTCGAGCAGGTGGCGGGCCAGCGCCTGGCCGCCGGCCCAGACCGAGGCCCAGTACGGGGGCGGCAGCGGCTGTCCGGCGGCCGCCTCCATCCGGGCCCACCAGAGGATCGCGTCCTCGGCGACGTGCAGCCGTACCTCGGGCACGAACGGCGTGGCGACCAGCTGCAGCCGGTCCAGGCCGCCGCCGGGCGCGGCGATCTCCCGTTCCAGGTCGGCCAGCGCGGTCTGTGCCCTCATCGGGCCAAGCATGCCGGGTGCTGACTCCACTCGGAGGGATTTTTCCGCTCGACGCGTATTCGCGAGGCACGCCGGCACTTCCGCCAGCAGATCCCGGTTCGGCCGGTTACTGTCGGGAAGGTACTAGGGCGATCATCGGCCGCGGCCGGTGCTCACCCGCTTTGAACAGGGAGAGACGCATGGCAACCGGCACGGTCAAGTGGTTCAACTCGGAAAAGGGCTTCGGCTTCATCGAGCAGGACGGCGGGGGTCCGGACGTGTTCGTCCACTACTCGGCCATCCAGAGCAGCGGCTACCGCGAGCTGCAGGAGGGTCAGAAGGTCGAGTTCGAGGTGACCCAGGGGCAGAAGGGCCCGCAGGCGGACAACGTCCACCCGATGTAGTTTCGTGCCGGCGGGGGGGGGGGGGGGGGGGCCGCCGCGCCCCCCCCCCCCCCCCCCCCCCCCCCCCCCCGCCCGGCCCGCCCCCCCCCCCCCCCCCCCGG
>NZ_JBEYSO010000064.1:0-12106 GCF_040642675.1 Micromonospora sp. NPDC047738 | reverse complement strand
CGAGCCGAGCGGCGGCCGTACAGGCGAGCGCAGAACGAGGTCAGCACCTCCACCATGTCCCGCACCAGATCGTCGGCAACCTCGCCGTCATCGAGGACGACCAAACGGCGGCCATGCGCGGACAAAGTGGCCTCAACCAGCTCCACATTCATCCGCCCAAGGCGGTCCTTGTGCTCCACCACCACGGTGGTCACGTCCGGATCGGCGAGGAGGCGACGTGCCTTGCTGCGGCTGCCGTTCATCCCGGAGCCGATCTCCGCCTCAACACGCATGATACGGTGACCGGCCTTCACAGCCCACGACGACAGCCGGGCGACCTGGCGCTCCAGGTCACTTTTCTGATCGTGGGAGGACACACGGGCATACAAGCCCAGCCCTCCGACAGCTTCCGCAGTGGTGTTGGCTTCGACGTTCACCAGGATCATGCGCGGCCCAACACGCTGAGCGGGCACGGGAAGCGTCCCGTTACGAAACCAGCGATACGCCGTATGGGGACTAACCCTGTAATCCCCTGCGCTCGCGTGAATCTGACTGAGTGGGCGCGTGGGTCAGGTTTTCAGATTCTCGAACCCAAGGATCTAGTGCGGTGTCCACTAACGTTCACCGGGTTTCCGGTGCACCGTTGTGGATCCTCGCCGTTATGGCGAGCGACTCCCAACCTGGTGGTGGGGCGGGCCTCCGCGGGCCAACTGATCCTCTCGCCGCTTGTGGTGGGCGGCGGGGGTCACGCCGGGACTGGCCGGCACCGGGTAGGTGTCGGCCGGCTCGACGGTGCGTGACCACCTTCGGCAGCACGATGTCTGCTGTGGGGGTGGTGGGTCCGCCGCCCGGGGTGCGGGTGGCGATGATGGCGGCCGCGATCAGGTCGCGGTGCCCGGTGAACTGGCAGTGTGGGCAGGTCAGGGTCCGGCCGCGGGGTTTCGGTACCCGCCGCAGACAGGCGGGGCAGGTGGAGGACGTGCCGCGTTCGTTGACGGGGTCGACGGTGATGCCCGCCAGGGTGGCCTTGTCTTCCAGGATTTGCAGGAGGCGGCCGATCTGCCACTGCCGCAGCCGCAGGTTGTGCCGCCGCCCCGCGTCGATGTCGAGGATCCCTCGCGGGTTACCTACCCTGAGCACACCGACCCGCTGCTCCACCGCCCACGACACCACGGTGCGGGCGGCTTCGTGTTGGGCCTGCCGGACCCGGCGCTTGTGCCGGCCCTCCACCAGCCGGGCACGGCGGCGGTATTTGCGCCACCGCCGTGATCCTTTCTGGCCCGGCTTCGGCGCCCGGTAGGCCACGGCGCGGCGGCGGGTTTTGGTGTCGGCGAGGTGCATGCGGTGCTCGGCGCGGATCGCCCGCCCCGACACCAACAGGCCCTCACCGTCCGGGCCAGCCACCGCATACGGGTGGATGATCCCCAGGTCGACCCCGGCAACCCTGGCCGGGTCCGGCCCCTCACCGGGCGGATACACCGCGACTGGAACCTCGGCGGTGATGTCGAGGAACAGTCGGCCGCCCTCACACAGCAGGGTGACCGAGCGGACCTGCTCGACCGGATACGGCACCTCCCGCGCCAACCGGATCCACAACGGCGACGCGCCTTGCGCGGTCGGGACACGCACCCGCCGCCCCTCCAGGGTGAACGTGCCGTGATACCAGCGCACCGGCATCAACGCCCGCCGACGCCGCGGAAACCGCGCCGACAGGTCACCGTCCTGGCGGGCTTTCGCCGCCGCGAACCACGCATCGGAGAACCGCCGCAACACCGACCGGGCACCCGCGCTGTCCAACTCCCCGAACGTGCCCGACCCCGACCCCGACAGCTCCCGACACAACGCCTGATAACCAACCAGCGGCGCATCATGGCGGCGACGCCGCCACCCGTTGATCTCCAGGACACACGCCCACACGTCACCGGCCGAGCGCAGCAGGCCGAAGCACCGCCGCCGCTGCCCCGACGTCACCCGCAACGCCACACGAGCAGTGCGGTACACCACCCTGGGCGCGGCGGGATCCCGACGACGAGGCACAACCACACCCAACCCGACGGGTACGACAATTTCCGGCAGCGGCCAACCCGGCGAACGTAAGTGGACACCGCACTAGCCGGCATATCCCGGCCGATGCAGCCAGGGCGCGGCCCTGGGCGCCGCCGCGATCAGGGCGACAGCGAGCGCCGTGACTACCGCCTGCCCGATCCGGCCGGGCGTGATCCCCGGCGCGGTGTCCAGCACGTAGTTGGCATACCCATTCGCCGCCGCGTCGCTGGCGAGCACGACGCAGCCGAGCAGCAGCCCTTCGATCCGGCGTAGCGCTAGCAACAGCGCCGCGAGCGGGTCGAATACGGTCAGTGAGGTGAAGTACAACATCAGCCAGATGGGGATGGACGGGCTTGGACCATCCGGCCGGACGCCGAGCAGGTCGCCCAGGTGGACGATCCCGCCGTACGCGAGGACGCAGACGGCGGCGATCACGACAACCCGAACCCACCGGGGCACGCCGGCCCACCGCCGGAGCGATGTCCGTCTCACCGCCACTGGCCCCCCTTCCGGTCGGGCAGTGGCCCGCCCGCGCCGCATCGATGCTAATGCGGCGTCCAGGGACGTTTGCCGCGCCGGGTCCGGACGACGACCAGCGGCATTGGAGCCATGCCGGATGGCCGCCTGGACCTTGCCGTGACACTGGCAACGTTTGTGGTCACGGCACCAGCCCTCTCGATCAGGCCGCCCCGCTGACTTTGCCGATGCGCTCTTGAGGCTGGGCGGCCGGTGGCGAGGTAGGCGTGCCGATCACCAGGCGCAGGGCGCGTAGTCCTTCAGGAAGCAGCCGTACAGGTCTTCGCCCTGTTCGCCGCGGACGATCGGGTCGTAGACCCGGGCCGCGCCGTCGATCAAGTCCAGCGGGGCGTGGAAGCCGGCGTCCGCGAGCCGCATCTTCGTCGGGTGGGGCCGCTCGTCGGTGATCCAGCCGGTGTCGACGCTGGTCATGAGGATGCCATCGGTCAGCATCTCCTGGGCGCTGGTGCGGGTCAGCATGTTCAGCGCAGCCTTGGCCATGTTGGTGTGCGGGTGCCCTGGCCCCTTGTAGCCGCGGGCGAACTGGCCCTCCATCGCCGACACGTTCACCACGTACTTGCGGCGGGCGGCCGCTGCGGCCATCGCCGATCGCAGCCGACTGACCAGCACGAACGGCGCGGTCACGTTGCACAGCTGCACTTCAAGCAGCTCGATCGGGTCCACGTCGTGCACCCGCTGCACCCAGCTGTTGACCGGGTCGAGGTCCGGCACCAGGCCGCCGGCGTCGATGGCGGTGGCTGCCGCGATCCGTTCCGGCGAGGCGGAGCCGCTGGTCAGCGCCAGCGCGGTGAGCGCGTGCGGGGGGATCGCAGCCGCCTGTGGCGAGGCGATCAGGCTGCCCGCCAAGTCGCCCTGGCCGGCTGGTTTGGCGAACGTGATCATCTCCGGCAGCGGGCCGTCCGGCAGGGCCGCCGCCTCCGCAGCGACGAGCTGCGCGTACGCCCCGGGTGTGCGGCGGACGGTCTGCGCCGCGTTGTTGATCAGGATGTCGAGTGGTCCCTGGCCGCTGACCGAGTCAGCGAGGGCGATCACCTGGGCGGGGTCGCGCAGGTCGATCCCGACGATCCGCAGGCGGTGCAACCAGTCCCCGCTGTCGGGCATCGCGGCGAATCGGCGGACCGCGTCGTGCGGAAACCGTGTGGTGATTGTGGTGTGCGCGCCGTCGCGCAGCAGCCGCAGCGCGATGTACATGCCGATCTTCGCCCGGCCGCCGGTAAGCAGCGCGCGCCGGCCGGTCAGGTCGGTGCGGGCGTTGCGGCGCTCCCGGTTGAGCGCGGCGCAGGGCGGGCAGAGCTGATGGTAGAAGGCGTCCACCTCGCGGTAGCGCTGCTTACAGACGTAGCAGGCGCGCGGATTGTGCAGGAAGCCGGCCGTGGCACCCACTGTGGGGGAGGCGAGCGGGATGCCCTGGGTCTCGTCGTCGATCCGGCCCGGGGCGCCGGTGGCGGTGGCCGCCGTCACCGCGCGGTCGGCCGCCGTGATGGCATTCCGCCGTTCCTCGCGTCGCCGCTGCTTGATCATCTTGTAGAGCCTCGCGGTGGCCCGTTGCACCCGCACGACGTCGGGGTGATCGGGAGGGAGATCCTCCAACGCCTCAAAGACGCTGAGACAGGTTTCCAGCCGGCTCGGGTCAATGCCGTATTGACCGGTTTCGGTAATGTTGTCCGCCGTCATGCGTCGCTGTCTCGTCCCGTTCCCTGCGCCGGATCTACCCGGCCCGCCCCAAGTCCGACCCGGAACTGTACGCGCACCGGGGGTCGAAGGTGCTTTCGAGGTGCAGCCGCAGGGCGTCCCACGCCGCCGAGGTGAGGAGCCGGACCGTGGACGAGGAGCATCGTCGGTTCGGCGAGCACAGCTCCATCCTGGTGCAGCCGGATGATGCTCCGGATCGCGTGGACAGATGGGCGGTCCGCATCTGGTCGGCAACAGGTCGACGGTCGGCAGGGGAGTGGTGTGAGACGTCGAGAGGCGTTTCCACTGCCAGTACGGCAGCCGCCGTTCGTGGTCTTCGGTTGAGTGGTGTGTCTGGTGGTCTTTACGAGTTCGCTGCTTCGAGGATGGCGGTGAGACCGTCGATGGTCTGCTGCTCCTCGGCTTGGTCCGTCTCGGCCGTCCATCCTTGATGTCATGGCCCGCCGGGACCGGCCAGGAAGTGCAGCGCTTCGAGCGCGGGCGTGGCAAGGTCCGGCACTGGCTCGGGCCGTATCACCGCGCTTGGCTCTTCGGACGCTTGCGTAAGGCGGTGCTGTAGGGTGCTCGCCGCCGGGAAGGGTAGCGGCCACGAGGGCTGTCGCCGCGCGTTGACGCCGATTGCGAGATCGTCGATCTCGCGGGCCACCCGCTGCCGCACCTCGACGAGCCCGTGCCGGCCTCCGGCGGCCGCTAGGCCGACGAGTACACCAAGGGGTGGTCGCGGCTCATCGACGGGTTCGTATTCGTCACCCCGGAGTGCAACCACTCGACCATGGGGTGCTGAAGAGCGCGCTCGAACACCTCTACGCCGAGTGGAACAACAAGGCCGACGTCCCAGCACGTAGAATACCTATTTTCCAGGTAGGCAAAGTGGGTTAACGTCGCAACCGTGACTCGCCAGGATGCCCTGCTCGACCGCACCGCGCTCGCGGTGTCGCGGGGATGTTGCCGTGGCTGGACCACCGCGTGCGGCTGCTGCCGCTGAACGCGCATCCCCGACTTCTCAACCGCCGCCGGCTTGAAGACGACCGGCAAAGTTTCCGCGAGCCGACCAACGGCCGCTCGCTGCGCCGCGGTAACGAAGGCGCTGCGATTCGTCACATTCGATTCGCTTTACTCACTTGCTGGGAGGGACGTCCCCCGATGCCACAGTTGACCCTGAGACTGGGCGCAGTTGCTGCCACCGCCGCCCTGGGTTGTACTGCTCTCACTGCTCCAGGCGCCGCCGCTGCTCCGCACCGGGCCGCGGCCACGACGGCCGGCCCTGGGCAGCCGAACATTGTGTTCGTGCTGGCCGACGACCTGGGGTGGGCCGATGTCAGCACCGGTCTCACGAACAAGGGGTCGGGCAACACCTACAACGAAACTCCCACCGTCGACCGTCTCGCTGAGGAGGGCGTTGCCTTCGACAACGCCTATGGCGGTCCCAACTGCGTGCCGACCCGAGCCGCCCTCCTCACTGGGCTCTACGCGCCTCGGCCGACGAACAACCTCTACCTGGTCGGCGACCTCAACCGCGGCGGGGACAACACGCTGCTGGACGGTGCGTCGCAGGGGCTCCCAGACGGCGACGACGCGTTGCCGGGCGAGGCCTACACCGTGGGCGAGGCGCTGCGGGACGTCGGCTACGCGACCGGGTACGTCGGCAAGTTCCACGTGACCAAGACCGCTGATCAGATCACGACCGACTTCGGGTTCGAGGAGAACCTGGGCGGCTCGAACTCGGGACATGCCAGCCAGTACCACGCCATCAACGGGAAGTTCAACAACAGCATCGGCCCGGCGCTGGACGCGTTCGCGGCCGACTACACCCAGGAGTACGTCGACGAGAACATCAAGCCACACTCCCACGGCGTGGACGACGCGACCCTGGACGCCCTCGTCGGCACCGACAAGCACGTGACCGACGCGGTGGCCGACGCGACCATCGACTTCATCGACCGCCACACCGACGAGCCGTTCTTCACCTGGGTCAGCGACTACGCGGTGCACGAGCCGATCGGCGACAAGCAGCCACGCGCCGACCTGCTCGCGAAGTACCGGGCCAAGGCGGCCGTTGCCGGACACCCGGCTGACGCGTCGTACTCCGCGCTGCTGGAGGGCCTCGACCAGGGGCTGGCCCGCATCGTGGACCACCTCGAGACCACCCCGGATCCCCGCAACCCGGGACACCCGCTGGCGGACAACACCATCGTGGTGTTCACCTCCGACAACGGTGGGACCGCGAACGCCGACAACGGCTGGCTCAGCGGCTACAAAGGTGAACTGCGGGAAGGGGGGCTGCGGGTCCCGGCCATCGTGTGGAGCAGGAACGAGCGCCTGGTCGACGGTGGCGTGGTCGACTCGACGCCGATCCACGCGGTCGACTACCTGCCGACGTTTGCGTCGCTGGCCGGTGCGCACCTGCCCAAGGGCCTGCGCCCCGACGGTGTGGACCTCAGCGGAATCTGGAGGAACGAGAGCGCTGAGCTCGGCGTGCGGCCCCTCTTCTGGCACCTGCCCGGATACCTGATCGCCGGGGTGCGGGACCAGCGCCCCGAGACGGTGATCCAGTCGGGGCCGTGGAAGCTCAGCTACCGCTACGAGACCCAGGACTGGAGCCTGTACAACCTGACCAGCGACATCGGTGAGACCACCGACCTGGCCGCGGCGTACCCAGACGTCACCCAGCGGCTCGGCAGCCGGCTGATCCGCTGGCTCAACGACGTCGACGCCCCGCTGGCCACGCTGCGCGAGGGCAAGCCCCCGATCACCGTCACCTTCCAGGGCACGGCGTACTCCAACGGGAAGATCACCCACTACGACAAGCCGACACAGCTGACGTTCCCGCCGGGCGACGAGGTGCCGGCACTGCTGCCCAGCGCGGTCACCGACCGATGACCTCCGACCATCGCCATGGCACCGCCGGGACCACCACCACCACGCCGAGCTGCTGCGCACCCGGCGGCCTGCAGCAGACCGCCGGCGGGCTGCTCCAGATCGCCCGCCGGCCGCAGCAGCTGGACCCCGTCGTCCCGGAGGCTGGTCGGTCGCGCTCCACGCGCGGCCAGGTCAGCCTCCCCGGCGGGAGCTTCGCCATGGGCGACGCCTTCGATGAGGGCTACCCGGGCGATGGGGAAGGACCGGTGCACGAGGTCGCCCTCAGCGCCTTCACCATCGACGTCACGACGGTCACCAACGCCGCCTTCGCGACCTTCGTCAAGGCCACCGGCTACGTCACCGAGGCCGAGGTGCTCGGCGTCTCCGCCGTCTTCCACCTGCAGGTGAACGCCGAACGATCCGACATCCTGGGGGCCGCCACCGGTACCCCGTGGTGGCTCGTGGTCCGCGGCGCCGACTGGCGCCACCCCTACGGGCCGGCCTCCTCGATCGCGGACGTCCAAAACCACCCGGTGGTCCAGGTGACCTGGAACGACGCCCGCGCGTATGCCACGTGGGCGGGCAAGCGTCTGCCCACCGAGGCAGAGTGGGAGTACGCCGCGCGTGGTGGGCTCCACGGGGCGCGGTTTCCCTGGGGCGACGAGCTGCGCCCGCGCGGTCGGTGGAACTGCAACATTTGGCAGGGCGAGTTCCCCCACCTCAATACCGCGGAAGACGGCTTCATCGGCACCGCACCCGTCAAGCAGTACGCGCCTAACGGCTACGGCCTCTTCAACATGGTCGGAAACGTGTGGGAGTGGTGCGAGGACTTGTTCGCCATCGACACCTACGCCCTGCGCGCCGGCACCCGCGTCGTCGACCCCCGCGGGCCAGCGGAACCGGACGTCACCGGCCGGCGCGTGATGCGCGGCGGATCGTTCCTGTGCCACGACTCCTACTGCTACCGGTACCGGGTCGCGGCCCGCTCCGGGAACACCCCTGACTCCGCAGCCTCCAACGTCGGCTTCCGCTGCGCCTGAACGTCCCGCCCGCATCATCCACGTCTTTGAAACGCCCCGTGCCAGCCCGTCGGCAGCTCATCACCCGAGCCCGAGATCTGCTGCGCCGTTTCCCTGCAATCTCTTGTAACGGAGCCAAGCCATGATCAGTCGTCGTCAACTCCTTGCCGGCACCGCGCTCGGCCTAGGCGTCGCAGCGGTCCCGTCCGTCGCGGCAGCCGAGCCGAAGACCACCGGGCGACCCCGGCCCAACATCGTGCTCGTGCTGGCCGACGACCTGGGGTACGGCGAGCTCGGCGCCTACGGGCAGCGCACCATCGCGACGCCGCGCCTGGACCAGCTCGCCGCCGAGGGGCTGCGCTTCACCGACGCCTACTCCGCCGCGGCCGTCTGCGCGCCCTCACGCTCGGCCCTGCTGACCGGCCTGCACGCCGGTCACGGGCCGGTGCGCAACAACCCTGCCGGCGACCCCGACTCGATCGCCTTCTCCGACGGTGACACCACGTTCGCCGAGGTGCTGCGCGCCCGGGGCTACCGCACGGGATTGTTCGGCAAGTGGGGCTTCGGTCCCGAGCGTAGCGACCAGCCGAGCCACCCCAACGCCCGAGGGTTCGACGAGTTCCTCGGATACATCACGCACAGTCACGCGCACGACTACTACCCGTCGTACCTGTGGCAGAACGGAGAGCGGCTCGAGCTGCCCGAGAACGAGTCCACCAAGACCACCTTTGCCCCCGACCTCTTCCAAGACCGGGCTCTCAACTTCATCCGGGCCCACCGCTCCGAGCCGTTCCTGCTCGTGGTCACCCCGAACCTTCCCCACGCCCCGAGCGATGTCCCCAACCAGCAGCCGTACGCCGCCGAGGACTGGCCCTCGGCGGACCGAGGCCACGCGGCCCAGGTCACCCGAATCGACACGTACGTCGGTGAGCTGGTCGACGAACTCGCCGCGCAGGGACTGCTCGAGTCCACGGTGGTCCTTTTCACCAGCGACAACGGCCCGCACGAGGAAGGTGGCTTCGACCCCGACCGGTTCGACGCGAACGGCCCCCTCACCGGCTACAAGCGCAACCTGTACGAGGGTGGCATCCGGATCCCGTTCATAGCGTGGGCCCCGGGCCGGATCCAGCCCGGCGTGACCGACCGGCTCACCCAGCAGACCGACCTGCTCCCCACCCTGGCCGATCTGGCCGGCGTCCCCGGACCGCGCGACATCGACGGCCGGTCGTTCAGCTCGCTGCTCGAGCCGCGTCCCACCGTGGCCGCCGAGCAGCCGTACCTCTACTTCTGGCGGCTCGACAACGGCAACACCAAGCGTGCCCGCGCCGTCGATGACGGCCGCTTGCAGCGGGCAGCCGAGGCCGTCCGCGAAGGCAACTGGAAGGCGATCCGTTGGGCGCCGGGCAAGGATCGGACCGTCCCGGACGACCAGTGGCAGGTCGAACTCTACGACCTTGCCCATGACCTCGGCGAGACGACCGACCTGGCAGCCGCCCACCCCGAGGTCGCAGCCCGGCTGGTCGGCCTCTTGCGGCAGTCCTGGATCGACGAGGTCACGCGCGAAGGCTACGGCGTCGACCTCGACACCCCGGACCTGCTGCTCCCCGGCGTGACCTACGACCTCACGGCCACCCTCGCGAACGGGTCGGCGGTACCCTGGACCGGCGCTCGGCTGGTGCTCTCCGCACCTCGGGGTTGGACCGCCGAGCCGGTGACCAGCCAGGGCCTTGGGCGCCTCGCCCCCGGCACCCGGGTGAGCACCACCTGGCGGGTCCGGGTGCCTGAGGAGACCACGGCGAAGGAGTGGCCGCTGACCGTGTCGGGTTACGCCGTCGCCCGCGACGCGCCGCTCACCTTCCGCGCCGAGCGCCGCGTCACCCCGCCGCCATCACCGCCGACCACCGACTCGTACCTGAGCGATCTGCCCTGGATCACCGCAGTCAACGGCTGGGGCCCGGTGGAGCTGGACACCAGTAACGGCAGGCAGGCCGCCGGAGACGGCACGCCGATCTCCTTCAGCGGCACCGTCTACGCCAAGGGCCTCGGTGTCCACTCCTACTCCGAGGTCGCCTACCACGTCGGAGGCCGGGCGGCCCGATTCACCTCGATCGTGGGGATCGACGACTTCAGCGCCCGGCAGAGCTCGCGTGGCAACACGATCGCCGAGGTGTGGGCCGACGACCGACTCGTCCACACGAGCGGTGTGCTGCGGGCGTCCACCGGACCCGAACCGGTGGACGTCGATGTTCGAGGGGCCCGGCTCCTGCGCCTGATCGTGCGCGCTGCCGACTCCGGCAACAGCTTCAACCACACGTCGTGGGCAGACGCTCTCGTCCGGCTGGGCTAACACGCCGCCCCCGCGAGCCCGCCCGCGCCGTACCGACGTTGACCCATGGGGGTGGCCCGTAGGCCACCCCCATGGTCAAGTGAGACCGGGAGCCCGGTGTCTATGTGATCGCCGCTCTACTTCATGGAGCTGAGCAGACCGAGGTTTGGCTGCAGCGCGCCGTCCTGGCCCAGCGACAGAAAGTCGGCCTCGACCGCAGCCCGCTCAAGCACTCCCGCCCGCACCGCGTGATAGCGCACGACGGACCAGAGGAAGACGTCAAGGTTGTCGAAACGCGTCCCGCCCTCGACGACCTCCTCCTCGTGGAACCAGAGGCCGACCTGCCCGTCGGTGAGCACCACGTAGAGGTTGCCGCCGCCGTCGGCACCGATCGCGTAGACGTCGTCGTCAGTGAGTTCGGTCTGGTAGTCGGCGTCCAGGATCCCGCAGTCGTTTGCAGCGAAGTCGAACCCGTAGGACCAGTCGTACACATCCAGGAACTGCGGCATGCGCCCTGACCGCACGCGCCGGTCGAATGCCGCCAGCGCCGCAGCGGACGCCGGCGGTAGGCGGTCGAGCATCGGTGCCACCGGCCGGGTCTCCCGAGGAACGGTGATGGGAGAACGGCCGGGAAACCACCGTGCGAGGTCGGCGTCGAGGTCGCGCTCGACGTAACCGGTCAGGTCATCAGGCGTGAGCGTCACTCGCGGATACTAACCGCAACCTCCGACACGCCTATGGCAGCAGGGAACGGCCAAGGCATCCGCCTTGAGGGGAACGGCACCGCGAAAGCACTGTGTCCGGGAAGAGGTGGAACCGTCCACGGCGGAGAAGGGTGTGCCACGGCGTGCAGTGGTGATCGACGGGTTGCCCCGGAGAACTTGCCGCGCGTACCGCTCGTCACGGCTGCGAGCGCCCGCCGGCCACCGGTGGCGGCGGGGGATCCGACGAGCCGCTGCGGCCGCCCGACCGGTGTGGAGGGCTTCCTTGGCGATCGCGGAGGCGGCGGAGCAGCCGATGCGCGGGTTCAGGGCCGTGACCAAGCCGATGGAGCGTTCGACGGTCAGACGGAGACGCTCGGCGTCGGCGGTGATGCCCGAGACGCACGGACTGGCCAGGACGTGGCAGGCGGCGGTCAGGTGGGTGGTGCTCTTCATCGGATTTGCGGCGTGGAAACCCGGCCGTTTACGGCCGGGAGGAAACGCCGCTCCCTCCCTTGCGATGGGTGTCTTACATGGACGGTAAAATGTGAGGCGTGGGGGATGTGGTGAAGCGGGCGTACAAGTACCGCTTTTACCCGTCCCCTGAACAGGCCGAACAGCTGGGCCGCACCTTCGGGTGCGTGCGTCTGGTGTACAACCGGGCGCTGGAAGCACGCACTCGGGCGTGGGCGGTGGACCGCCGGCGCACCACCTACGTTGAGTCGTCGGGGTGGCTGACCGAGTGGAAACGCACGCAGGAGTTGGCGTTCCTGAACGAGGTGTCCTCGGTGCCGTTGCAGCAGACGCTGCGGCATCTGCAGGCCGGGTTTATGGCGTTCTGGGACAAGCGGTCCCGGTATCCGAGGTTCAAGTCCAAGCGCAAGTCGCGGGCGTCGGCCGAATACACCCGCTCCGCGTTCCGCTGGCGGGACGGTCAGCTCACCCTG
>NZ_JBEYSO010000063.1:0-12957 GCF_040642675.1 Micromonospora sp. NPDC047738 | reverse complement strand
CGGCTTGTCGGCCTGCACCGCCGCCACCGGCTTCCCAACAGCGGTGGCCGGGGCATCGGCGTGAGCAGCGATCGGACCGGCGAACACACCACCGGTGAAAGCCAGACCAGCAACACCAAGAATGCTCTTACGCAGCATCGAGTTCATGATCAAAGCTCCATTCGGGGGTCGGCGCACCACCGCCCATGGGGGTGGGCAGGGCGCGCAAGCACCGTCAGGCGCTCAAACAAGAGGGGGAAAGTCTTCGACCAGCGGCTCGCGGGGCTAGGGGTTCGCCTCTTCGCGGCGCCGGGACCATATCCAACGACCGGCGGCCCGCCATCATTCCGGGCCCGACCACCCACCACACGAGGGCAGCTTCCTCGGTCGCGAGTCATGTGCAACGACCGGTGGCCCACCAACATTCCGGCCTGGCCGACCCCGCCTCACGGGGCATCGGTCGCGGGGTTCATGTGCAACGACCGGCGGCCCATCGTCATTCCGACCCGGGTCCTGGCGGCCCCGGCTCGTGGCGTGCCTTCCTCGGCCGCGCACCAGTGTTCAACGACCCCCGGCCGCCAGAGATTCCAGGCCCAGGATGCCGGCCGTCACCCGCAAACCGGACATCGCCGACCACAACGCCCGGGCGGCGGCCGCCAACCCCCGTAGATCCACTCCAGGTGCAGCAGGAGGTGGTATCCGGCACCCACGACACCCCCACATACCGCACACGGAGTGGATTACCGCCCGGGCGCAACGAACGAGGGGACACTTTCGGGGAAAGTGGCCCCTCGGACCGCCGGAAGGCCTCACTTTCGACGAAAGTGCGCCACTGGGCGCACGGGTGCGGGACGAGGGCGGGCTAGCTAGTCAGGGCGCGACGCCGGCGCTGCACCTGCTTGTTGACCACCCGCGGTTCCGGCCCCCGTACGCGGGGCGCGAACCGCGGAGGGTGGCCATTCGGATGGCGCTGGACCACGACGGGGGTGTGGCCCGCCATGGCCGGCTGGACTCGAGCCTGACCGGGCACGTGACCTGGCGCACAAACGATACGAACCGGTTCCGTATCGAAACTCGCTCGCTTACGCTCGGGCCGTTACGAGTCTGCCCCGTATCGTATTTCGACGCGGGTGAACCGGGGGGAGAACCGGGATGGAACCGCACGAGAACACTGGACACCCGAGGAGGTGGGCGATCCTGGGGGTGCTGGTGATCAGCCTCCTCGTGGTCGTCCTCGACAACACAATTCTCAACGTCGCCCTGCGTACCCTGGCCGACCCGGTGCACGGCCTCGGCGCCAGCCAGGGCGAGCTGGAGTGGGCCATCAACTCCTACACGCTGGTGTTCGCCGGTCTGCTCTTCACCTTCGGCGTCCTGGGCGACCGCCTCGGCCGCAAGCGTTTCCTGCTGGTCGGCCTGGCGCTGTTCGGACTGGCGTCGCTGCTGTCGGCGTACGCCCAGGACCCGGCGCAGCTGATCGGCGCCCGCGCCCTGATGGGTGTCGGTGGCGCGGCCATCATGCCGGTGACGCTGTCGATCATCTCCAACGTCTTCGACCCCCGGGAGCGGGCCCGGGCGATCGGTGTCTGGGCCGGCGCGGTCGGCCTCGCCGTGGCGATCGGTCCGGTCCTCGGCGGCGTCCTGCTGGAGCACTACTGGTGGGGCTCGGTCTTCCTGATCAACGTGCCGGTGGTGGTGCTCGGCGTGGTGCTGGTCGCGTTGCTGGTGCCGGAGTCGCGCGACCCGAACCCGGACCGGGTGGACCTGTTCGGCGTGCTGCTGTCCGTGGTCGGCCTGGTCGCGCTCACCTACGGCATCATCGACGGCGGCGAGCACGGCTTCGACCGACTGCCGGTCTGGGCCGCCATCGTCGGCGGGCTGGCCGTGCTGGCCTGGTTCGTCGCCCACGAGCTGCGCAGCGACCACCCGTCGCTGGACGTCCGGCTGTTCCGGGTGCCCCGGTTCGCCGCCCCGGTGGCGCTGGTCGGGCTGGTGTTCTTCGCCGCGATGGGCGTGATGTTCTTCAACGCGTTCTACCTCCAGCTGGTCCGCGGGTACAGCCCGCTGGAGACCGGTCTGCTCTTCCTGCCGTTCGCCGCGGCGCAGCTGTTCTTCGCGCCGCGCAGCGCGGCGATGGTCCGCCGCTTCGGTGGTCGGGCCGTCGCGCTGGTCGGCCTCGCGTTGACCGCGGTGGCGCTCGGCGCCTTCGTCTTCGTCGACGCGGTCACGCCGATCTGGGTCATCCTGGTCCTGACCTTCGTCCAGGGCACCGGCATGGCCAACATCATGCCGCCGGCCACGGAGTCGATCATGTCGGCGCTGCCCCGGGAGAAGGCCGGCGTCGGTTCCGCGGTCAGCAACACGATTCGCCAGGTGGCCGGTGCGCTCGGCGTGGCGGTGCTCGGCTCGGTGCTCTCCGCGGTCTACCGGGGCGACGTCGCCACGGCGCTCGACGGCCTGCCCGCCCCGGCCCGGGCGGCCGCCGAGGAGTCCATCTCCGGCGCGTACGCGGCGGCGGCGCAGCTCGGGCCGGCCGCGCCGCGGCTGATCGCGGCGGCCAACGACTCGTTCGTGTCGGCGATGCACTGGGCGGCGGGGTTCTCCGCGCTGGTGGCCGCGCTCGGCATCGTCATCGTGCTCCGCTGGATGCCGGGCCGCCCGGTGCTCGCTCCGGCCGACGCCCGAGCGGCCGCCGAACCGGAGTTGGCTGGGACCGCGTAGGTTCGGCGACAATGTCTGACATGAGTTCCACCGCCGATGCTCCGCGGTCGCCCGGGCGACCGCGGAGCATCCGCGCGGACGAGGCGATCGTGCAGGCGACCCTGGACCTGCTCGCCGAGGGCAACACGATCGAGGCGCTCTCCATCGAGGCGATCGCCGCCCGCGCCGGGGTCGGCAAGGCCACCATCTACCGCCGGTGGCCAGGCAAGGATGCCCTGCTGCTCGACGCGCTGCGCACCCTCAAGGGCACCCCGCCCCAGCCGGCCGGCCATTCCGTCCGGGACGACCTGGTGCTCCTGGTCGGCGCGATCGGGCACAACGTCGACCCCCGGGCCGCGAAGATCATGCCTTGCCTGGTGCCCGAGGTGAACCGCAGCCCGGCCCACTACCGGCTCTACCAGACCATGGTCGAGCCGCGCCGGAAGCTGATGCGGCAGGTGCTCGAGCGCGGCGTACGCAGCGGGGAGCTCCGCGCCGACCTGGACGTCGAGTTGGCGATGGCGTTGCTGAGCGGGCCGATGCTGATGCAGCGGATGCTGCGCTGGCAGCCCGAACTGGACGACCGGATCCTGCCGGAGCGGATCGTCGACGCCGTCCTGGACGGCCTCCGCGCCCGCTGACCGGGTCCCCGTTCGCCGCCTGACACCGGGATCGGCGATGTGGCGGTGTCCGGGCCACCCGGACACCGCCGGATCGGCGAGCCGGTGGGGCAACCGCCGCACCGGCTCGCCCGGTGGCTCAGCCGGCGGGGGTACGCAGCCGGTGCAGGCGGAGCGCCAACTGCACCTCCAGGGCGCGCTCCGGCTTCTGCCAGTCCGCGCCGAGCAGCTGCCCCACCCGCTCCAACCGCTGGGTGACCGTGTTGACGTGCACGTGCAGCAGCTCCGCCGCCCGGGCCAGGCTGCCGCCCACCCCGAAGTACGCCTCCAGCGTCTTGACCAGCGCGGTGCCCCGCCGGGCGTCGTAGTCCACCACGGGCCCCACGGTCGCGGTCAGGAACCGGGCCACGTCCCGGTCGCCGGAGTCCCCGACCGCGCCCAGCAGCAGCCCGACGAAGCCCAGCTCGGCCGTGCTCGCGCCCTGCCCGGCGCGGCCCAGCGCGCCCAGCGCGGTCAGGCACCGTGCCGCCTCGGCGAACGTCGTGGCCAGCGACGCCGGCCCGGTGGACGGCCCGCTCGCCCCGGCGGTCACCGGCCGGCCGGTCACCCGGGACAGGTCCCGGGCCACCGCGCGCGCCGCGCCGCCGGCGTCCTTGCCGGGCAGCATCAGCACCACCCGGCCGTCCCGCGCCGCGGCCAGCCCGCCCCGGGTCGAGGCGTACGTGGTGGCCCAGGAGAGCACCCGCTGCCGGGCCGAGCCGGTCGCGGCGATCGCGTCGTCGCCCACGGCCACCAGCACGTGCGGGGCGTCCAGGTCCACCCCGAGGCGGCGGGCCCGGCTGCGCAGCGCGTCGGTGTCCCGCAGCGGCCGGGCGATCAGGTCGTCCAGCAGTTCGCCCCGGACCCGGCCCTCGGCCTCGGCCACGGTCCGCCGGAACAGCAGCAGCAGCGCGGTCACCAGCGCCGCCCGCTCCAGGATCCGCTGGTCCGCGTCGACCAGCTCCTCGTCCGGGCGCAGCACCAGCGCGCCCAGGTTCTCCGCGCCGGCCACCACCGCGGCGTACCAGAGCGGGCCCCGGCGTACGCTGCGCCCCTCGGTCCGGGACGCGGCCACCGCCTCCACGATGTCGGCCCGGTCCGGCTCGTCGATCTCGCCCACCCGGGCCAACCGCCGTCCCTCGGCGTCCAGCGCCAGCAGCGCCCCGCCGAGCACCTCGGCGACCGCCGCCGCCACGTCCTCGATCCCGCCGCCGCGTACCACCAGGGCGGTCATCCGGTCGTGTGCGGCCGCGGCCCGCTCCACCGAGCTGCTGTGCGCCCGGATGGTGCTGTTCGCCGCCGACAGTTCCTCCAGCGCCGAGCGGGTCTCCGCGAGCAGCCGGGCGGTGTCGATCGCCACCGCCGCGTGCGCCGCGAGGGAGACCAGCAGCGACACCTCCTCCCGGGCGAACGGCCGGGCCGACCGGTTGGCCGCGTACAGCACGCCGATCACGCTCGACCCGAGCCGCAGCGGCACGCCGAGGATCGCCACCAGGCCCTCCTCGCCGACCCCGGCGTCGATCTCTCCGGTGTGGTGGAACCGCTCGTCCTCCGGATAGTTGGCCGTCACGTACGGCGTGCCGGTCTGCGCCACCAGCCCGCCCAGGCCGGCCCCCATCGGCAGCCGCAGCCGCTGGAACCGGGCCGAGATCGAGCCGTCGGTGACCCGCATGTACGTGTCGCCGCGCTCCTCGTCGTTGAGCGTCATGTACGCCACGTCGGTGCCGAGCAGGTTCCGGGCCCGGTGCACGATCGCCCGCAGGACGTCGTCCAGATCGCGCAGCCCGGCCAGGTCGCTGGCCGTGTCATACAGGCCGGAGAGCTCGATCTCCCGACGGCGCCGGCGCTCCAGCAGCGCGCGGACCCGCAGCGCCACCACCTTCGCCTGCTCCAACTCGGCGAGCCGCTCGGCCGGCAGGCCGGCGGCCCGGGCCGCGACCAGCGGCCCTTCGAACTCCACCGCGGCGGCCTCCCGGGCCAGCAGCTCGAGAAACTCAACCGGCGACGACATGACCGACATTGTGCGGGGCGCCACTAGTTCGCCGTCCAGCCCCCGTCGAGGGCGATCGAGGCGCCGGTGATGAACGAGGCCGGCGGGGAGCACAGGTACGCCACCAGTTCCGCCACCTCCTCCGGCTCGATCAGCCGCTTGATCGCCGCCCGGGCCAGCATGATCTTCTCGACCACCTCGTCCTCGCCGATGCCGTGGGTGGCCGCCTGGTCGGCGATCTGGCTCTCCACCAGCGCCGTCCGCACGTAGGCCGGGTTGATGCAGTTGGCGGTCACCCCGTGTGCGGCGCCCTCCAGGGCGACCACCTTCGACAACCCCTCCAGGGCGTGCTTGGCCGAGACGTACGCCGCCTTGTACGGCGAGGCGCGCAGCCCGTGCACCGAGGAGATGTTGACGATCCGCCCCCAGCCGTTGGCGTACATGTGCGGCAGCGCCCGCCGGATCAGCTGGAACGGCGCCTCCACCATCACCCGCTGGATGTACTCGAAGCGTTCGACGGGGAAGTCTTGCACCGGCGCGACGTGCTGAAGGCCGGCGTTGTTGACCACGATGTCCACGTCGACGTCCAGCCGGTCCACCGCGGCCGGGTCGGCCAGGTCGATCCCCTCGGCGCGGCCGCCGGCCTCGGCGGCCACCGCCTTGGCCGCCTCCACGTTGCGGTCGACCACCAGCACCGCCGCGCCGGCCGCCGCCAGGCGCAGGGCGCAGGCCCGTCCGATGCCGCTGCCACCACCGGTCACCAGGGCGCTGCGACCGGAGAGGTCGACGCGTACGACGTGGGGGACCGCCACGGGTTCTGCCGTCATGGCGCAAGAAGTTACGAGCTGTGTGGCCGGGCGCACATGGCGTGCGGACACATACTCCGCCCGAGGGCTGTGTGGGTGGACGCGACCCGCGCCGCCCCGGCTGGCCCTGGCGGTCGGTGCCGTCGCCCGGCTCGCCCGCCGGCTGTGTCGGAGGTGCCTGGCAGAGTGACCGGTCGCAGGCATCGGCAGCGGGTGGCGGAGCGCGACGGAGGGTGGGACGTGACGGAGACCCGGGCAGGCCCCGGACGGGCGGGCAGTTCCGAGCCGGCGGCCAGCTTCCCGGCCAGCCTGTTCCGGTGGTCGGGCGCGGGCGGGTGGGTTTTCGCGCCGGTGCCGGACGCGTACGCCCCGTCCGCGGCCGGGCCGTTCGGCCGGGTGCCGGTCGTCGCCACCGTGGACGGCCGCACCTGGTCGACCAGCGTCTGGCGGGATCGGCGGCACGGCTGGCTGCTGCCCGTGCCGGCGCGGATCCGGGCCGGCAAGGACGACGGCGACGTGGTCCGGGTGTCCGTCGCGATCGACCACGCGCGGATGTAGCGGGTGGTGCGTCGCCCGGCGGTTCGCCCCCGACGGCGTGTCCGCCCCGGCGGGCGTCGGAGTGGATCGGTAGGGTGTCGAACACACGTACTGCTGGCGGTCGGGGAGGAGGCGGCGTGCGGGTGCTCGGCGTCGACCCGGGGCTGACCCGGTGCGGGGTCGGCGTGGTCGAGGGCGTGCCGGGGCGGCCCTGCACGCTGATCGCCTACTACGTCGTCCACACCGATCCGGAGGACGAGCTGCCGCTGCGCCTGCTGCACCTGGACCGCTCGCTCGCCGACCTGATCGCCGAACACCGACCGGACGCGGTCGCCGTCGAGCGGGTGTTCAGCCAGCACAACGTCCGCACCGTGATGGGCACCGCCCAGGCCAGCGGGATCGCCGTGCTCGCCGGCGCGCGCGTCGGGCTGCCCGTGCAGACCTACACCCCCAGTGAGGTCAAGGCGGCGGTGACCGGTTCCGGTCAGGCCGACAAGGCACAGATGACCGCGATGGTCACCCGGCTGCTGCGGCTGCCCGAGCCGCCCCGGCCCGCCGACGCCGCCGACGCCCTGGCTCTGGCCATCTGCCACGTCTGGCGCGGCGGGACCCGATCCAAGCTGGCCGCCGCGGCCGAGCGGGCACGACGAGGAGGAGCGCGATGATCGCCAGCGTGCGCGGCACGGTGACCGCGACGGGTCCGGACCACGCGGTGGTGGAGGTGGGCGGCATCGGCCTGGCGGTGCAGTGCGCCCCCGGTACCCTCGCCGAGCTGCGGGTCGGCCAGCCGGCCCGGCTCGCCACCAGCCTGGTCGTCCGGGAGGACTCGCTCACCCTCTACGGCTTCGCCGACGACGACGCCAAGCAGCTCTTCGAGCTGCTGCAGACCGCCAGCGGGGTGGGCCCCCGGCTGGCCCAGGCGGTGCTCGCCGTGCACACCCCGGACGCGGTCCGCAAGGCCATCGCCAACGCCGACACCGCCGCGCTGACCCGGGTGCCGGGCATCGGCAAGAAGGGCGCGGAGCGCCTCGTCCTCGAACTGCGCGACCGGATCGGCCCGGTGCCGGTCGGTCCGGACGGCGCGGCCGGGGTGACCGCGGGCGCCTGGCCGGAGCAGGTGCGCCAGGCCCTGGTCGGGCTCGGTTGGACGGCCGCCCAGGCTGAGCAGGCCGTCGCCGCGGTCGCCGAGACCGTCGACGGGGCGACCCCGCCGGTGCCGGTCCTGCTCAAGCAGGCCATCCGCCTCCTGGGCCGCACCCGATGATGAGCGCGAGGAGTGAGCCGGGGTTGCGAGCCCCGCAGTCGCGAATGAAGATCAACTCATGACGGGGGAGAACCTGGTCTCGGCCTTCGTCAGCGACGCGGAACGGGACGCGGAGGCCAGCGTCCGGCCGAAGCGCCTGGAGGAGTTCATCGCCCAGCACCGGGTCCGCGACCAGCTCGACCTGCTGCTCAAGGGGGCGATGCGGCGCGGCTCCCCGCCCGACCACATCCTCTTGTCGGGGCCGCCCGGCTTGGGTAAGACCACCCTGGCCAACATCGTGGCGGCCGAGCTGGGTTCGGGGATCCGGGTGACCAGCGGGCCGGCCATCGAGCGCTCCGGTGACCTGGCCGCCATCCTGACCAGCCTCGCCGAGGGCGACGTGCTGTTCATCGACGAGATCCACCGGATCGCCAAGCCGGCCGAGGAGCTGCTCTACAGCGCGATGGAGGACTTCCGGGTCGACGTGGTGGTGGGCAAGGGCCCCGGCGCGACCGCGATCCCGCTGGACGTGGAGCCGTTCACCCTGGTCGGCGCGACCACCCGCTCCGGCCTGCTCACTGGGCCGATGCGGGACCGGTTCGGCTTCGTCGCCCACCTCGACTTCTACGCCCCGGCCGACCTGGAGTCGCTGCTGCGCCGTTCGGCGCGGATTCTCGGCGTGCCGATCACCGACGAGGGCGCCGCGGAGATCGCCGGCCGGTCGCGGGGGACGCCCCGGATCGCCAACCGGCTGCTGCGCCGGGTCCGCGACTTCGCCGAGGTCCGGGCCGACGGCGTGGTTACCCGGGAGACCGCTCAGGCCGCCCTGACCGTGTACGACGTCGACGCGCTCGGGCTGGACCGGCTGGACCGGGCGGTGCTCATCGCGCTGGTCGACTCGTTCCGGGGCGGCCCGGTGGGGCTCTCCACCCTCGCCGTGGCGGTGGGGGAGCAGCCCGACACGGTCGAGGAGGTCTGCGAGCCGTTCCTGGTGCGGGCGGGGCTGCTGGCGCGTACGCCCCGGGGTCGGGTCGCCACCGAGGCTGCCTGGCAGCATCTGGGGCGTACGCCGCCGAATGGTACATTTGGCACCGACGCCCCTCCCGTGCCCGATCTGTTCTCCGCGCAGCCTGAAACGCCGTGATCCGAACGTGATCTGGGTCGCATTCGGTGTTCCCAGGTGCAGGGACTAGACTTCGCGCGGTCTACAGGACGTGAGAATCCGCCTCCGCTCCGGCGCCCCTCGTGCCGGTCGGGAGGCCAATGGGAAGGTCAACAACCGTGCTTTACGCAGCAGCGAGTGGCGGGGGAGCCGGCAGTCTGACGCCGATCCTCATGATCGCTCTGCTTTTCGGGGTCATGTACTTCATGATGATCCGCCCCCAGCAGAAGCGGCGTCGCGAGGCTGAGCAGATGCAGTCCGCGCTCGGCCCGGGCGACGAGGTCGTCACCATCGGTGGGCTCCACGGCACGGTCACCGCCGTCGAGGACGAGACGGTCCTGCTGGAGATCGCCCCGGGCGTGCAGACCCGGTACGCGCGCCCGGCCGTCGCCCGGGTGGTCAAGCAGGCCGAGCGCCCCGAGACGATCGAGCCGGCCGCCGAGGACGTGGAGACCGTCAAGGAGTGACCGCCGGCCCCGGACGGGGCAGCGGATTCACCCGCACAAGTGGATAGTTGGGTCGGCGTCCGGCGCCGACACGCACGGGAATTCCGGCCGGCGCCGCCGCGTCGTAACCGGGAGGCGTGTCGGCCGGCGGCGTCGACCCGTCAGAGCCGTCGGGCGGACACCCCGGCCCGACATTCGTCGCCGCTGCTCAGCGGCGCGACCGTACAGGGAGACAGGACAGCCGTGGCACCACCTCAGGGACAGATGCGCCCCGGACGGCAGCTCGCCGTGCTCGGGCTCGTCTTCGTCGTCCTCTATCTTTTGGTGTTCTTCTCGGGCGGCGCCAGCGGTGGCTGGAAGGACCGGCTGGAGCCTCGGCTCGGCTTGGACCTGATCGGCGGCACCCGGGTGACGCTGGAGGCCACCAACAGCGTGGACGGCAAGCCCCCGACGGCCGCCAACCTCGAGGAGGCGCGCCAGATCATCGAGAACCGGGTCAACGCGTACGGCGTGGCCGAGGCCGAGGTGGTCACCGAGGGCAACCGCAACATCGTCATCTCCCTGCCCGGTCAGAACCGGGATCTGACCGATGTCGGCAGCGCCGCCGAGCTGCGCTTCCGCAAGGTCCTCAAGGCCACCGACGGCAGCGGCGCCACCATCGCCCCGGCCCCGAGCGCCAGCGCCACCCCGGCCCCGTCGGGCAGCGCCACCCCCGCCCCGTCGGGCAGCGCCGCCCCGGCACCGTCCGGCAGCGCCGCGCCGCAGGCGACCGCGTCGCCGAGCGCCGGTGGGCAGGGCGGCATGGTCCCGACGCCGAGCGCCAGCGCCGCCGCGCCGACCCCGTCGGCCTCGCCGAGCGCCGCCGCGCCGTCCGGCAGCGCCGCCCCGGTGCCGCAGAGCATCGAGGAGCAGCGCAAGGCCGTCGAGCAGAAGGTCGGCGCCGCCGCGTGGTCCGCCGCCACCGGCCTGAAGGCCCCGGCCGATGTCACGGCGGATCCGTCGCTCGCCGAGAAGCTCAAGCCGTTCGGCACCCTCGCCCCGCAGGAGATCGCGGTGCTGCCGGTCGACATGCAGTACAACGTCCCGACCATCACCTGCGCCCAGCTCGACAAGCGGCCGCCGGCGTCGATCAAGGACGAGAACCAGCAGGCGGTCGCCTGCGAGTCCGGCGCCAAGTACCTGCTGGACAAGGCCAAGGTGGTCGGCACCGACGTCAAAAACGCGTCCGCGCAGCTCGACCAGACCAGCTCCTGGGTGGTGAGCCTGAACTTCACCGGCAAGGGCCAGGAGAAGTGGACCGCGCTGACCCGTGAGTCGTTCAACAACGAGGGCCAGGCCTGCGACCAGACCGCGCTCGGCCAGGACGGCAAGTGCCGGGTCGCCGTGGTGCTGGACAACGAGATCATCTCGTCCCCGGAGATCCAGGGCGTGCTGACCGGCGACTCCCAGATCAGCGGCAGCTTCGACAGCAAGACCGCCAACCAGCTGGCCAGCCAGCTGCGCTACGGCGCGCTGCCGGTGACCTTCAACCAGGCTGAAGCGCAGAACGTCACCGCGACCCTGGGCGACAGCCACCTCAAGGCGGGCCTACTCGCGGCCGGCATCGGCATGCTGCTGGTCATCATCTACTCGTTCTTCTACTACCGGCTGCTCGGCTCGGTCATCTTCCTGAGCCTGGTGCTCTCGGCGCTGCTGGTCTTCGGCGCGCTGGTGGTGCTCGGCCGGTCGATCGGGTTCACCCTCACCCTCGCCGGCATCGCCGGCATGATCGTCTCGCTCGGTGTGGCGGCGGACTCGTTCGTCATCTACTTCGAGCGGCTCAAGGACGAGATCCGGGAGGGACGTAGCCCACGCAGCGCGGTGCCGCGGGCGTGGATCCGGGCCCGTCGGACGATCATCTCGGCGAACGCCATCACCCTGATGTCGGCCGTGGTGCTCTACCTCGTCTCGGTCGGCGCGGTGAAGGGCTTCGCCTTCGCGCTCGGCCTGGCGACCGTCCTCGACCTGGTCGTCGTCTTCCTCTTCCGTCACCCGATCATGACGATGTTCGCCCGGACCCGGGCGTTCCTGTCCCCGCGGGTCAGCGGTCTCGGCCGGGCCCTGCCGGCCCGGTCGGCCGAGCAGGCCACCGCCCGCAACCCGCGCGTCAAGGAGGCCTGAGATGGCTAAGACTGGTCTGGCGTCCCGGCTCTACCGGGGCGAGGCCGATCTCAACATCGTCGGCCGGCGCAAGCTGTGGTTCGGCGTCGCCGGTGTGCTGGTGCTGGTCGCCGTGCTCAGCTTCGCCATCCAGGGCTTCAAACTCGGCATCGAGTTCGCCGGTGGCAACTCCTTCCAGGTGCCGGCGAGCGTCGGCACCCTGGACCAGGCCGAGGAGAAGGTCAACGCGGCGCTGGCGGCCAAGGGCGGCGGCGTCGAGGTGGTCACCGCGCAGAAGGTCGGCAGCACCAGCGGCGAGTACTACGAGATGCGTACTTCGCAGCTCAGCGCCGACCAGGCCAACGCGGTCAAGACCGAGATGGCCCAGGAGTTCGGCATCAACGCCGACCAGATCAGCGGCAGCCAGGTCTCCGAGGCCTGGGGCAGCCAGGTCACCTCCCGGGCGCTGCTCGGTCTGCTGATCTTCATCGCGGTGGTGGCGGTCTACCTGGTCCTGCGTTTCGAGTGGCGGATGGCGGCCGCGGCGATCGCCTCGCTGCTGACCAACCTGGTCCTCACCGCCGGCATCTACTCGCTGGTCGGCTTCGAGGTCACCCCGTCGACGATCATCGGTTTCCTCACCATCCTGGGCTTCGCGCTCTACGACGTGGTGGTGGTCTTCGACAAGGTCCAGGAGAACACCCGCGGCATCACCGCGAACAACAACATGACCTACGGCGAGGCGTCCAACCTGGCGCTCAACCAGAGCCTCATGCGGTCGCTGAACACCTCGGTGGTCGCCCTGCTGCCGGTCGGTGGTCTGCTGTTCATCGGGGCGGGTCTGCTCGGCGCCGGCACGCTCAAGGACCTCGGTCTGGTGCTCTTCGTCGGTATGGCCGTCGCCTTCCTGACCTCGATCCTGCTGGCCACCCCGCTGCTGGTGCTGATGAAGAACCAGGATCCGCGGATCAGCGCGCACAACAAGCGGGTGCTGGCTCGGCGCGGCGCGATCGCCCGGGGCGAGGTCGCCCCGAAGGGCGCGCCGCGGGCCGTGGCGGCCGGCGACGGCGACGCCATCGACCCGGAGGCGGCGGCCCTCGCCGGCGCCGCGCCGAAGGTGGGCGCCCGGCCGGCGGGCAAGCGTCCCACCGGTGCCCGCGGCGGCCGCTCCGGCGGCGGAGGCAACCGGCCGGGCGGCGCCAAGCGCCGCTGACCGGGGCAACCTTCCGGCGGCGCGCCAGCGTCGCCGGCCTGCCCGGGGACACCCGGTAGGAATCGACCGGACGGCGTCCGTCA
>NZ_JBEYSO010000062.1:0-14875 GCF_040642675.1 Micromonospora sp. NPDC047738 | reverse complement strand
GCCGGTGGATGGGGAGTGCCGATGGCCTGGGATGGCACCGTCGACGACCTGCCGTCCGGCTACGACGACGCGTTGATCCGTGCGGTGGAAGGCCGCGAAGCGGGAATCGAGCCCACAAGCTTGAGCTTCATGGCGGTGGCCGTGGGCTCATCGCATGACAAGCGTGGCATGGCCGGTGTCGTGCTTGAGGAGTTGGCGCGACGAGCGCACAGCGACGGCTTCGCGCATGTGGTCGCTCCGCTTCGACCGACGTGGAAGCACCGGTACCCGATGGTGTCGATGGCCGAGTACGCCGGGTGGACCCGTCCGGACGGACTCTCTATCGATCCGTGGGTCCGCACCCACCAACGCATGGGGGCCCGCGTGCTCTGTCCAGCTCAGAGGTCGATGGTGATTGAAGGAAGCGTCGCTGATTGGGAGAGCTGGGCGGACATGGTGTTTCCGGTTACCCGGGAGTATGTGGTCCCCGGTGCACTCAACCTCGTGCTGATCGATCGGGAACGGGACCGCGGCGTATATGTCGAGGAAAACCTGTGGGTTCAGCACAGCTGAACTCGGCGTCATACCGCAACGGGACTGCCTGCGCCCGACAGCCAACGGGCGCTGACCACACGCGATAGGTAGCCGCGATCCGCTCGGTCATGCCGAGATCAGTGCACCCGATCATGCCGAGATGCGGTCGTTTTGCTCGGCTTCCGGCCCCCGTTACGGATGATCGGTGTGCGCTGCCCGGGAGTCCTCTCGCTCCGCCGCCGAGGTGTTTGCTTGCGAGTGGGGGGAGCGGGGTGAACTTTTGTGGGTCCGGGTCAGTACGACGTGACCGCTGTATCCGGGACCGAGGACGATGGCTCGGTTGGTGGGTGGGGCGCCGACGACATTGCTCTCCACTGCAGGTATCGCAGGAGTGAAATCCGGCCCGCCCAGGTCTCCGCCGTCCGCCGCATCACCGTCGCCCATGATCACTCCTCCGTCGTCGACTCTGCGCGCCCGGGGGACCCTGGATCCACCGACGTGATCTAGCACTCGGCATGGCAGCATATCTTGCCTTCAATTATATTGGGTGGATGAGTTCTCGGGCGATGACGGAACCGGCCTTTTTCATCCTGACCGCGCTGCTTGATGCTCCGCGCCATGGCTACGGGATCGTCGCGGAGGTGGCAGAACTGTCGCAGGGGCGGGTGCAGCTGAAGATCGGCTCCCTGTACGGGGTCTTGGACCGGCTTGTCGGTGATGGCCTGGTCGAGCTGGACCGTGAGGAGGCATGGCAGGGACGGTTGCGCCGGTACTACCGGTTGACCGAGCAAGGCCGCGGGGCCCTGGATGCAGAGGCTCAACGGCTGGCTGCCAACGCGCGCCTCGCCTCGGCCCGGTTGCGCGGCCAGCGGAGCCGGATCACTGGAGCGACGCTGTCGTGAGCCGGCTCGAGGAGCGCTACCGGGTCATTCTGCGACTGCTGCCCGTCTCTTACCGGCAGGAATGGGAAGACGACATGGTCGCTGCCTTCCTGGACAGCATGGACACCGGCGATCCCGACGCTGCCGAGTACGCCGCGGACCATGGCCGACCGAGCCTGTCGGAGGTCGCCAGCATCGTGTCCCTCGCCGTTCGGCTGCGTCTCGGCGGGGCTGACGCGCCACCCCGCTCGTACGCCTGGGGGCAAGCCGTGCGACTGGCGACCCTGATGGCGATGCTGGCCCACGCCGTCATGGTCACCGCCAGTATCGCCGTCACACTGTGGCTGTCCGGGAAGATCGCCTGGTTGCCGATCCCTGCACCCGAATGGGCACTCACTCCACCGTCGGGCATCTGGAATACCGCCTGGAACCTGGCCGGCTACGCTTGGCTACCGGCTTACATCGCGCTGGTCCTCGGCCACCGCCGCGTGGCCCAGGCAGTCGCCCTGCTCGCTATCGTGCCTCCCGCCATCACCACCGCCGTGGAACAAGCCGCCGGCGGCGCACCGCTGTCCGTGTCGCCCTGGGCGATGCGGCTCTTCGACGTCTTCCTGCTACTCGCCATGGCGGCCTTTCACCACGGAGCCCCACCTGTGCCGCGCCGGCCCTGGCTCCTCGCGCTGCCGATCGGCATCATCCTGGTCCCCGTGCCGCTGTTCATCATCGAGGAGACCGAACCGGCACTGAGGCTGCTGGACTGGCCTGGGCTGTACTGCACGACGATCACTGCCGCCATGGCGGTCTACCTGGCCGTTCGAGTAACCCGTCGTCCATCTCGCACACTGCCATGGTCACTGGCGCTCACCCTGCTTGCCGCAACCACGATCGCCCTGCGAGTCGTAACCCTGCTCGACTACCGCGACCAGGCACAGGGCCCAACCCTCACCGCGATCGCTTCCCTGCAGGTCATCGCCGTCCTAGCGGTGGGCGTACCGCTTGCCGTCCTAGCCACCCGAGCACTGCGCCGACTTCCACCAATCCCCGCCGCCGCCCCAAGACCCACCACAGCAACCGAATAGGAACTCGCCCAACCTCGGGCGTCAGGGGCCCGAGAATGCATGGCCGCGCAGACCCACAGCGAACACACTGTCATGGCCGCTGAAGCGCGTCCCGGACGACCGGATTTGCCGAGATGAGCGTGCGATCCGGTCGTGTCGTTGCGGTTACCGCGACTAGGCAGGCACCCGGCCGGGGCCACGGCGATGGCGCTCACGAAGGCGGTGCCGAATCTCGATTCGGTGTCGAGCCGTCTCTCTTTCTGGACCCTCGTGGGACTCTGTCGATAGAGGGTCATGGAGGTGAGCGGGGATGGCTCGGCGGCGTTGGATGCTTGGGATCGCGGTGGTGGCCGTGCTCGCTGGCTGTGACACGGGTTGGAGCGGGCCGGGTGGGGAAGGGCTGGACAGGCAGCGCCAGCAGGCGCGTGACGCTCTGGCCCGATACGACAAGGCAGTCCTCGATGCTGGCGGCTCGCAGCGCTTCGTTCCGGTGGGGGACCTGACCGGTCAGGTCGGCGACTGGGAGCCCACTAATGGGGACAACAAACAAGCGTTGATGTCCGGCCGGGTCCTCGCCGCCAACGCGTTGCCCGCCCTCCGGCAACCGACCGGACAGGTGGTGTGGGAGAGCGGTGCGGCCCAGGAAGTTCCCTTGCTCTCCGCCGACGAAGCACTCAAGCAACTGGCAGTGGCGGGTGCCGGGGGCTGCCCCGAGTGCGTACCGCTGGAGGTCACCGGTGCGCGCCTGACCACGGCACGGATCCAGACCACACACGGCCCGGCGACCGTGCCGGCCTGGGAGTACACGCTGAAGGGAACGGCGGCACGGGTGACCCGGGTGGCGGTCGCCAGTTCGGCCACGGTCAAGGTCACGCCGCCGTCGTGGGATCCCTACAATGCACCCGCCGGCCTGGCGATCGAGTCGGCGACCACGACCACGAACAGCCGCCAGCTGACCGTCACCTTCACCGGTGCGCCGAGCCCGGGAAACAAGCCGTGCGGCGCCGACTACAGTGCGGAGGCCATCGAGTCGGCCAATGCGGTCGTCGTCATCGTCATCGAGCACCCCCACGCGGCCGGCGAAACATGCCCGGACATGGGCGCGCGACGTACCACCACCGTCGATCTGGCTCAATCGCTGGGCGAGCGGGCGGTCCTCGAGGTGCAGCAGGGCCTACCGGTTCCCTTGACGATCACCGCGTGATCCTCGGTGATCTGATGATTTTCATGGCCGGACGGCCGTGGAGGACACGAACATCCGGTCATGCCGCTGGTCGCGCGGTGAGCCATCGAGGGCGACGGCTATCTCCTACTCTGACAGCATGGCCACGTGGTCAGACTCAGATGCCTGGGTCTTCTCTTCGATCGGAGGCATAGGCCCGGACGATGGTTACAGGCTAACCGATTTGATTATCGATGATCAATGATCATAGATTGGCCTGTGTGGAACGTTTTCGGCTTTCCAGGGCCGGGAAGCGTGTCGGTGTTCACACTGTGGCGCATCACGTTTGGGTTGGCTCGGGGATGGTTCCGGTGGTGTGGGTCGGCGGTGAGGGCCGGTTTTGTGGATCGGTGTTGAGTCGGTGAGCGGGAAGCTGCGGCTGGCCGAGGGTGAGGCCGCCCGCACCGCGTGTGCCCGCGCTGTGCTGCGCGTCGGCGTGGACGAGGAAACCGGCGAGGTCCTGTCTCAGGCGGTGCTGGTGCAGCGGGTGGGTTGGTGTGCCGATCTGGTGGCGGGCATGGTGGCCGCGCTGATCGGCGAGCACTGGAACCGCGTGGATGTGGAGGTACTGGCCGGCGGGGTGGATGCGGGTGGGCGGCGTTTGCCGTCGCACGCGTGGACCGCACTGCGGCGCCTGGGGTGGACGGTCGCCCCGCCTCGGGGTGTGCGGGTCAATGACCGGGTCGTGCGGATGGCGCAGGAGCAGGCGGGGCGTGCGCTGCGTTCGGTGAAGTGGCGCGCCGAGGTGACCGCCGGGGTCCTGACGGCCTGGCCGGCTGATCCGCGCAAGCGCACCCCCGCCGAGTGGGATCAGGTCCGCCAGGCGATCCCGGGCGGGCAGCATCTGCCTTCGAACATCATCAAGGGCCGCACCCGGCAGGCCGTCACCTTCCTCAACGCCAATGGTCGCCTGCCGGTGGACGTGTTCGAACTCGAAGGCGTCCCGCAGATTCCGCGGATGTTGTTGCTGGCCGCGTGTGACCGCCAGCAGGCCACGATCGAGCGCTGCGATACCGACCCGGGCAGGGCGCTGCTGCGGCTGCAGTTGCCCACCCGTCCGGATCCGCGAGGGTATCGGGACTGGACGTGGGTCGAGTGTCCGATCAGCCTGCCGCCCACGGTTCCCGCCTCGGCGGTGCTGCACCTGCCCACCCTGCGCGTCACCGACGGGACGGTGCGTGCCGACATGGCATACACGCACGTCGTGCCGAAGGCCCGGGCCACCGGTCACTCGGTGGCGGTTGGCGTGGATTGGGGCCTCAACACGCTCCTCAGCGCGGGTGCCCTGCGACTGGGTAAGGATGGGCGGATCACGGCGTTGGGGGCTGGTGGACAGTTCCGGGCCGCCGGGGTCCTGGCCAAGCAGCACCGCCTCCGGCGCCTGTCAGAACGGCTGCACGCGAAGGCCGACCAGTACGCGCGGCTGCTCGGCGGCCGCCCCGACGAGCAGATGAGCGCGAAACACGAGGCGCTGGCCGGCGAGATCCGGCACGTGTCCGCTCGCCGCCAAAACTTGAACGACGCGCTCGCCTGGGCTGCCGCCCGCTGGACGGTGGACCAGGCGATCGCCGCTGCGGCGTCCGTCATCTACCTGGAAGACCTGCGGTCGATGGAAGCGCGGGGCATGGGGCACAGCCTGAACACCCGCCTGTCCCAGCAGGTCCGCGGAAAGATCAGCGACCGGATGCGGCACCTCGCCGCCGAGCACGGGATCGCCGTGGTCACCGTCCCCGCCCGGAACACGTCCAAGCACTGCCCGCAATGTTTGACCCCGCTGCAGCACCGTAAAGCCCCCGACCGGCCCACCACACCGGGATGGAAGTGGGCCATCTGCCCCAACACTGGGTGCGGTTGGCAGGGCGACCGTGACCACGGAGCCTGGCGGCGTATCGCCGCCCGCGGCCTCACCCATCAGGCCAAGACCGTCATCGACAAGACCAGCGGCGCGATGGTGATCCGCTCGGTCGTCGACGGGCTCGAAGCCACCGCCGTTGTCAGCCCGAGCACCTTCAAGACCAGTCGGAGGGATCGGTCGAAGGCCGGCCCCACCCGGCGCAAGCCACCACGCCCCGCGCCCAGGCGACGCAGGGCACCCTCCCCCACCCGGCCCCACGGTCAGGTGGGTAAGCGTCCGGAGGGACACGCACCAACGGATCGCAGGCTGCCCCGCGCAGCCCACCGACACCAGGGCGTGAACACGATCAGCACACCCACCACCGCCGGCCACCGGCCCCGAGGAGCCGCACTGGGCGCGGGATTCCATTTCCACGTCCATGCATCTCCACCACGGTGGGAAACGATCCCGGAAACTCATTCCGATTCAGGATCGCTAAGCTGATCAGGGACGCTGAGCGAGATCATCGAGAAGGCCGACCGCATCAACCACGCCATTCTGACCGAAGCCGAGTTCACGCGCGCAGTGCCCCGGCTGCTCGCCGTGGGCCTGATCGGGGCGGATGTCGAAGCCGACCGATACTGGCTCACCGAGGCTGGCCGGGCGCTGTACCGACAGCGAGTGAAACGACGCGGCCTGTTCGGCTGGATGGAGGCGATCCCTCCCGCATTGGGCCGACTGGGCGAGCCGCAGGACAGCGCTTGGTCGCTGCCCGCAGGTGCCTTCGACCAAGCCGTTCGTGAGTACCTCAAGCGGGCCAACCAGATCCTCAAACGGCTGGGGGTTCATCCAATCCAATATCTGCCAGAGTTGTAATCCGAGCAGATCCCGCTGCTCAATGAGCCTTTGCCTGACGCGTCGACCAGGCGTCGCGCGGACGTACTCTTCTGCCGCAGTGTGCTCGCTACCGGACAGCGCACGCGAGTGACCGCGCGCAGCAATCGTCTGATCTCGTGGCCGTCGCCTGACGCGTCCGCTCAGTCGTAGACTTCCTGTGCCGCGGCGGCGATCGGCTCGAGCCCCGCGATCAGCTCGTCGAGCTCGTCGGCGGTGAGCACGTCATACGCCGGCGCCGCCAGTTCGTCGGTGAGGGCCTCGATCCGCTCCTTGGTCTCCCGGCCGGCGTCGGTGAACCCGCCGGCGGCGTCCACGAGGCCACGGCGGCGCAACCCGTCGACGACACCGGCCAGCTGTGCCTTGGGCAGGTGGTGGGTCCGGCCGAACTCCTCCGCCCTCATGCCGAGGGAGAGGGCGAGCAGGACGTGGGCCTCGGTGCCGCCGATGCCGTGGGCGAGGAGGGCGGCGTTGTGGCCGTCCCCGCGGTGCTCCCGCAGCAGCGTCGCCGCGTGCCAGAGCCTGGCCACCGGCTCCTCGGGCACGTCGAGCGCCCGCAGCCCGGCGTACAGCGCGCGGCCCTCGGTCGGCGCGCTGACCGCTGCCCGGGTGGCCAGGCCGGCGGCCCGCACCAGACCGGGGGAGTCGGCGAGCTGCCCGATCCTCTGCCGCAGCGCTGCGGCGCTGCCCCGCTCGCGCACGGCGATCGCCTCCTGCGGGGTGGTCTTCCCCCAGACCCACGGGATGTGGCGCGCCACCTCGCCGTCGGCGAAGTTGTAGAAGACCGCGTGCACCACCTCGGCCGGCGCCAGACCCAGCGGCGCGGCCCGGCCCGCGAAGTACCCGTCCCAGTAGTTGCGCATACCCAAGGCCAGGAACGCCGCGTTCGGCACCTCGGAGAAGGTGACGGTGGCGATCGGCTCGACGAGCTCGAACATGCGGTGGATCTTGGCCGGTGGGTGCTGCATCGGTCGCTCCTTTGGTCGTGACCGCGCGCCCTCGTGGGCGGCCGCTCACACTAGCTACGAACAACGCAGCCCGGATACGACAACTCCGGCCGACAACAATCCAGCCAAGATCAGCCTCACTCTCATGGCCGCGGTTCGCGCGCTACCCCTTCGTGATGCTTGCCGGTGCCGCTCCTGCGGCGATCTGCTGGAATGGGGGCAGAGGCCGTTCTGGGTCGCTGTTGCCGGGGCGCACCGTAGGGCCCGGGCTGCAGGGCCGCCAGCCAGGCATGTCCCGGATGCACCTGCTTCAGCAGCCCGGACAGCGTCTCGCGTTGGGTATGAGTCAGCAGCGGGAGAACGGCGTTGAAGTCCGCCTGATCCTTTGGGCGTACGTGCTTGGCCTTGAAGAGAAGAACGAGCTCAGGGATCAGGTACGGGATCCGGTCCGAGGTGTGCCGGATGATTTCGGCAGAGGGCAGCCTGATCGTTTCGTCTCTCCGGCAGATCCACACATCGCCGTCGTGCGGCTCACGGAAGACGTCAAGCAGGTAACGTCCCGTCTCTGGCTCGCGCAGCCACGTCTGCCGAGTGGCAGTCAGCACCTGTGGCGTCGCCGATTCCCAGATCCGAGCGGCGCCAACTGCGTCGCACGTGAACTCGGCGAAACGCTCGCGGATCTCTGGGAACCGCCCGACCGGCACAGCGATCTCGATGTCGTGGTGCTCGCGGGTCTGCTCACCGCGGAACAGGTCCAGCGCCCAGCCTGCCGCTACATACCAAGGCGCGGATATCCCGTCCAAGCGGCGTGCGACATCGCGCGGCTTCCAGCAGTCGGCCCAGCGGGCTTCGAGTGCCGCTACGTTGCCAGACTGCACCTCGATACCGCCGCTGGGCAACTCGTCTTCCATCGGCCGAACGTATCTGGGATCGACGTCCGGCTCAGCGTCGGCATCCTCATCTGCCGCGATCCGATCGCTGCCAGATGTGACGGCTCTACCGTCGGCGGCTCGGCCATGCCGCAGACAGCGAACGCGCGGAACTGTCGATGAGCGTGCGCCGACATGTGTCCCCGTTCAGCGGCAGTTAACTGCGAGAGGTCGACGATGGCCAGGGCTGAGCGCGGGAGCATTGCCGTCACCCGTGTGGCGTCTCAACTCACGTGGGCCGCGTCTCAACCATCTGCATGACGATTGTCATGCAGATGGTTGACGGCTTACGGTCCTCGCGTGGAAGCAGATCAGCAAGCACGTCGACCCCGGCGCGCAGCCAAGCCGGAGGAGCGAGGCAAGGCCGCGGACCAGACCCGGGAGCGGATACTGCAGGCGGCGTTAGAGGAGTTCGGCGCCAAGGGGTACGCGGGGGCGCGGACGGCCGGCATCGCCGCGCGGGCCGGGGTGAATCAGCAGCTGATCTCCTACTACTTCGGCGGTAAGCAGGGGGTCCTCGACGAGTTGCGCCGCCGCTGGCGGGAACGCCAGGCGTCACTGACGCCGGCGGGCCGGTCCTTCGACGAGTCGTTCGCCGGTTACCTCGACGACACCCTCGACAACGCCGACTGGTCTCGCCTGGTGATCTGGCGCAGCCTCGGTGACAGCCCTGACGCGGGCGCGCCCGGCCACCGGGAGCAGCAGGCTGGCACGGCCGAGGCGATCGCGTCGATCCGCCGGCGCCAGGCCGCCGGCGAGCTGACCGACGTGGTGGAGGCCGAGTTCATCCTTTTGCTGTCGCACGTTCTTGCCTTCGCGCCGGTGGCGTTGCCGCAGTTTGTGGAAGCCATCCTCGGCGTCAAGCCGCATTCAGCGGAGTACAGGCAGCGGTGTCGAGAGCAGCTCGCCGCCCTGCTGGCTCCACAGTAGACCACTCGCTCATTCGTGCTGGGAGGTATGTTGTCATGGTTGCGGTTCTTGTCACCGGTGCCACCGGCAGACAGGGTGGAGCCGTCGCAGACCTGCTGCTCGAGCGCGGTCACGAAGTGATCGCCTACGTCCGTTCGCCCGAGTCGCCGGCCGCGCGGGGCCTATCGGCAAAGGGCGCCCGTCTTGCCCCCGGCGATCTTGCCGATGCCGCCGCGCTGACCAAGGCGGCCGCAGCCGCGGACGCTGTGTTTGGCCTGTCGGTGCCTTTCGGAGCCGGTGGCAAGGAGCAGGAAGTCGCGCAGGGCCGGTTACTCATCGACGTTGCCGCGCAGCTCGGTGTCCACTTGCTGTACTCCTCCGTGCGAGGCGCAGATCGCATCGTCAACAGCAACGTCGCGCACGCCAGCAGTAAGCAGCTGGTCGAGGCGTACCTGCGGGACCGGGACCTGCCAGCGACGGTGCTCGGCCCGACGTATTTCATGGAGAACACCCTCAACGTCGCGTTCAACCGTCTCCGTGAGGGTGTCTTGGCGATGCCCCTGTCGCCGGACAAGAACCTGGACCAAGTGACGGTCCTGGACATCGCGGGCATGGCCGTACATGCCCTGGAGAAACCCGACCAGTTCGTCGGCAAACGGATCGACCTAGCCTCGGACAGCGTCACCGGCAAACAGGCCGCGGCAGCACTCAGCGACGTCCTCGGCCGCGACATTCCCTACCAGCAGCTGCCCGTCGACCAGGTACGCCGCTGGGCCGGCGACGAGGTCGCGAACATGTTCCAGCGCTTCGAGGACAACACCTACTTCCTCGACATCACAGCGCTGCGGGAGCAGTACCCGGCCGTGCGGTGGCACACGTTCGCCGAGTGGGCCAAAACCGTCGACTGGAGCCGCCTGCTCGACAGCTGACAAGCCGGCCAGCGTGCGCGCCCACGTCTGCCGCCGATCGAGCGCGCGGGCTCGACCGCAGCGATCACTCCGCGTAGCGGGCAGCCACGGACCAGAGCGGCCACGTGGGCGGGCACGTAGCCGATGTCAGTGCAGGTGATCATCTCGATTAACCACTGAAGTCTGGCCTGGCGCCCCGCACAGGGCGGTCAGTCTCCAGTAGTCGACGAAGCTGAGTGGGGAGCTGGATGGCCGACACTGGGCGCCCGCCATTGATCACCAACGAGGGGACGCCGGTGACGCCGTGTTCGGCCGCGCGACGCCGGTCGGCTCGGACGTCTTCGGCGTAGTCGTCGCTGCTGAGGACAGCGCGGACCTCGGCGTCAGCGAGCCCTGCCTCGCCGCCGAGGCGTTGCAGGACCTGCGGGTCGGCGACGTTGAGCCCGTCGGTGTGGTAGGCGCGCAGCAGTTGCTCCATCATCTGGTCGGCTCGGCCTCGGTCAGCGGCGAGGTGGCACAGTCGGTGCGCGTCGAAGGTGTTGACCGGTCGGGCCCGATGCAGGTTGATCGTCAGGCCTTCCGCAGCGCCCAGAGCCTCAATTCTGGCTATCCGAGTCGGCGCCTGATCCCCCCACCAACCCGTCATGGCCTCCGCGGCGGTGAGGCCGGGGGTCCGGCCTTCATCAGGTGCCAGTTCGAAACTGCGCCAGATGATCTGTACCTTGTCCCGCTCGGTGACGTGCTCCAGCGCGGCGGTCAGGCGTCTCTTGCCGATATAGCACCACGGGCACAGCACATCGGCGTAGACCTCTACTCTCATGAACGTCCTTCGGTGAGGTGGCTATCGGCCACCCGGTGTCTGCCTCGGCCCGTGTTCCCCAGCCGAGGCAGACACCGGGTGTGGTCCATTCGGTTAGGCGTCGAGACGCTGTGGTCCCGGACCAACCTCGCGGACGACGGTGTAGGTGGGAACGCCACTCATGCGCGGCTCGGCCTTGCCGGACAGGCCCTCCAGGGCCTTACGGATGGCGGCCATCCGGCCTTCGGTATCTGAGGTCTCCACAAAGTTGCGGTAGTCCGCCTCGCTGGCCCAACGCACGATGTTGTACACCCGGGTGCCGTCGGTGCTTACATGGAAGCGGGCCGACTGGTAGCCAGGATAAAAGCGCACCCAGCGCTCCTGGATCTCCGCGAAAACCGCTACCAATTCCTGTTGGGTACCGAGGCCGTCAACCGTGTAGTCGATGATCGAGTAGAAGCTGGTATCCGTACTCACGTACATACTCCTCAACATGCGGGTCAGGCCTGTTGCCATCCTGCAACCTCAACCAAAGTTGAGATCAAGGATGGGGTGTTGCAGCACCACTGCCAGAGGCAGTAGCGCCGCTTGGGTCGCGCCTCACCAACATCAGGTGCGCGGATCTGCCGCCGTCCGTGCGCGTCAGCCGCGCGTCGCCCCTCACTGCGGGTGGTCGGCGCTTCGCGACGGTCAAGCATCCTGAACTGCCGATGAGCGTGCGTCCGATCTTGGTGTTTGGAGGTCGGTCCGACGTCAGTCCCGGGCGGCTTGCCGCTGCCAGTTGCCGACGTTCGCCGTGTCAGGTCGAGCGGTCGGTACGCGGCACGACCGTGTCGATGGGTTGACTCGGGCTATTCTCCGCCTCCAGCCACTCGGCCACATTGAACACACAGCCGCAGATGCTGCAGGTAGCTCGGCCGAACAGGTACGTGAGGCCGTCGGCGAGCACGGTTTCGCCGGCGGCGTCGGCGGTGTCGTACATCCATCGGCCGATCCCGGTCAGGTCCCCCGGTGTGGCGGGACGAAGCGCGACACGGTGGATGTCGCCGTCGTTGTAGTCTCGGATCGCGGTGTAGTGGCCGTAGTCGCTGATGACGACTGCCAGACTGACGGCGCAGTGCGGGCAACCGAGGTGGTAGTGCTCGTCGGTGAAGTCCAGGCTGATCGTGGCCCAGAACGTAAATCCGGCGAACGCGAGCGTATCCTTCAGCTGCGCCACGAATGCCCGTCCGGTGTGGACCGCGGGTCGGTTCCGGGCGACGCGATGCAACGCCATGAGGGCCTCCGCACCGGCGCGAACGATGTCGTCGTACCGATGGCACCGATGCAGGGATCGCACGATCGTCGCGGCCAGCCGCAGTGCCCGAATCTGATGCTCCTCGGTGCCGGACTGCGCCGGCTCGGCGAGTCTGGGCAGCGCGGCGAAACCGGCTGAGCACCAGCATTCGGCCTCGACAACGAGCCGACGCTCGATCTCGTCCCACGCCTCAGCGGTCGGATAGTGCTCGATGCCGTCGAGCAGCCTGCCGATCCGTACGCCAGGACCACCCGAGACATCCCGCACCGACCGCCAGTCGATCACAGAAGCATCCAACACCATGTCATCAACCGGGATAAGCGGATCTGCCGCGATCCACGCGTCACGCGGCGTAATTCGACGTCGGTGGCTACCGCTCGAAACTGCCGATGAGCGCGCACCCGATCTCGGTGCGGGTTGCCTCGTTGAGGACTTGATCGACGGACCGGCGGCTGTGGGGCACCATAGGCCCATGAGCTTCGGTCTCGTCGTGCTTGCTGTCGACCCGGGCGCGACCGATGTCGCGGTACGGGCTATGGCGGAACGCTGCCAAAGCCTGCATCACCCCGAGGGCGAGTTGGACGAACGCATCGTTGGGTTCTACGAGAACCTCCGCGCCCGCTACCCGGACCTCCCGCCGTACGCTCACGACTCCCCGTGGATGGACATGCCGCTAAATGTCGGCATCGACCACGTCAGCATGCATCTGAGCTTCAGCGAACGCAGCACGCCCGCGTTGCAGTTGATTGACCAACTCGCCCGCCGATACGACCTCACCATCTACGACCCTCAGGGCGACGAGGTCACGCGGCCTACGGACGTACGAGCGCCGATGGATCCCGCGATCGTGGCGTTAGTCGAGGAATTGCGGGCACCGGACCGTTGACCGCACGGCGTGGCGTCCGGTTACCCACTGACATGAAACTAGGCTTGAGTGGGCGGCGGCAGCATCGGGGCGAAGCTGGAGGCTCCCGCGTCCACCTGCACCACGCCGCCTTCCACGCCGTCGGCGTCGATGCGCAGGGGCAGCCGGTTGCCGTCCGCGCTTTGCACACGCACGCCGAGAGACCGAAGTGCCCGCAGCAGCGGGCCCATTGGACGGGCCCGCATCTGCTTGCTCGCGTCGATGACGAAGTTGCCTGCGCCCAGCGACACCAGCGCGGGCAGAAAGCGCGCCGCGGTGCCGGCATCGTGGCACCAGACGACCGCCGTCTCGGCGGGTGGCCCGGAAGGATTTCCGGTGATACTCCAGACGTCACCGTCCCGGTCGACCGGGAAGCCCAGCGTGGTGAGTCCGTCGGCGAAGGCGACCGTGTCGGCGGCTTCCAGCGGCGTGATCAGCCGGCTCGTACCGTCCGCCACAGCCGCCAGGAACAAGGCCCGCGCGGTCACCGATTTGGAGCCCGGCAACCGGACCGTCGCAGTGTGGGATGTCGTCTCCACCAACCCTCCCGACTCCGAAGCTCGCCAGCCGTAGCGCAGTTAACCCTAATCAATGGGTGACCTGGTGATCCAGTTGGATACGCCGAGTCTCGGTAGCCGGTACCTTCTCCGGAACGACACATCACGGCCCGTCAGGTCGGACGGCCGACCCAGGCAGAACAGCACGGCATGAGGGCCAGCGGCCCGGCTCGATCGCGCAGCTCATTCGTCCTCGACACCTTCCCCGTTACCGACCAGCGGCGGCCCCACGCCACTCTGTACGCGATGAAGGTCAAGTTAGACTCCCCGCCATGCTGGAGTACCGGAACGTGGACGTCGGATGGGGCCGGCTCGCGTACCGCAAGATCGAGGCTGGACCAGATGCGACCGCCCAGGCCACACCGATGGTCCTGCTGCACGGCGGAGGCAGCGACGGCACAGCGTGGGACAACGTGGCTGCGGCGTTCGCCGAGCGCCGTACCGTATATCTGCCGGACATGCGTGGCATGGGCCGCAGCGGCCGAGCCGGGACTTACTCGATGACCGCCCTGCGTGATGACGTTCTGGCGCTGCTCGACAGCTTGGCCCTGGACCGTGTGGTCTTGGTGGGACATTCGCTGGGCGGATTCACCGCGCTCTTGACGGCCCAGGCAGCACCGCAGCGGACGGTCGCTCTCGTGCTCGAGGAATGCCCGCCGCCGGTGCCGCTCGGCCTTTCCGTTCCGACGGACTTGAACGACTCGGCACCGTACTACGACCGGGAAGTCCGACCGTCCATACTCGGCGAGCTCAACGCGCCCGATCCGGTCTGGTGGCAGTCCCTCGACACCATTTCAGCGCCAACCCTCGTACTGGCTGGCGGACCGACCAGTCACCTGCCACAAGCCATGATCGCCCGGATGGCCGCCCTTATCCCCACCGCCACGTTGCGCACGATTCCGGCCGGGCACCACATCCACCACAACGCTTCCGAAGCCTTTGTTGCCGCCGTCGAATCCTTCCTCGCCGCCCCAGCGGGGTGATCGAGCCCAAGAAAACGGAGAGCAACATGGACTGATCCTTCGCCAGCCGCGCATCAACCAAGGTCAGGTGCACGCATCTGGCCGCCGACCCGGCGGTCGCGCTGAGTAGTCGGCCACGGCGTCGAAACTGTCCGGTCGTGCCGATGACAGGATGCCTCGGTTCCAAATCTGCGCACACCCAGGCCGAGCGGAATTCGACTCAGAGACTGTTACTGGCTTTTCGCACGCTCGCGATCGGCG
>NZ_JBEYSO010000061.1:0-16378 GCF_040642675.1 Micromonospora sp. NPDC047738 | reverse complement strand
GCCGGCCGCCCGGACGTGCTGCCCGACTCGACGCGCCACGCACTGAAGCTGGCCGAGGAGGCGACCGGTGCGCGCGGCGCCGCCCGGAGCCGGGCACGGTCGCCCCCAGCCCCCAACAGCAACCACCTCACAAGAGCAACCAGCGCAAGTCAGCTCCGACGACGCCAGCGCAACGCCAGGGCCGCGACACTCCCCCAGATCCCTCGCCGGAACAACAGCACGACGAGTACGAAGATCCCCCCGGTGACCAGCCCGATCGCCTCGAACCCGGAGAACGACAGCCAGTCCTCTAGGCGGACCACCAGCGCCGCCCCGAGCACGCCGCCCCAGAGGGTGCCGATGCCGCCGAGCACCACCACGATGACCGCCTTGCCGGAGGTGGTCCAGTGCAGCACGTCGAGGGAGACGAACCGGTGGCCGACGGCGAAGAGTCCGCCACCGAGCCCGGCGAGGAACCCGGAGAGGACGAACGCGGTCAGCTTGTACCGGTGCACCGGGTAGCCCAGCGCGCGGGCCCGGGCCGGGTTGTCCCGGATGCCGACCAGCACCCGGCCGAAGGGCGAGTGGACGATCCGCCAGGCGGCGAGCAGGCCGAGCAGCACGATCGGCAGGATGGCGTAGTAGAAGTAGTAGTCGTCGGAGAGGTCGACGCCGAAGAAGGAGCGGGGCACGCCCTGGAGGCCGTTCTCGCCCTGGGTGACCGAGCGCCATTCGTTGGCCACGTAGTAGACCATCTGCGCGAAGGCCAGGGTGACCATCGCGAAGTAGATCCCGGCGCGCTTCACTGCGAGGTAGCCGATCGGCAGCGCGAGCAGCGCCGCAGCGAGCGCCCCGACCAGCACCGCCGCCGGGAAGGGCAGGCCGGCGTGGATCGCCACCAGACCGGTGACGTACGCCGAGGTGCCCCAGAAGGCGGCGTGCCCGAAGGACATCAGCCCGGTGAAGCCGAGCAGCAGGTCCACCGAGACGGCGAAGAGCGCCCAGCAGAGGATGTCCACGGCCACCGCCGGGTAGAGCCCGTTGGGCAGCCAGAACGCCACGAGCAGGCCGACGGCGAGCAGCGCGTACCGGACCCAGCCGGGGGCGCGGGCGACCGCGACCAGGCCGGACGGGGGTGCCGGGCGGGCCGCGTCGGCGGGGGTGTCGACGGCGCTGGTCATGCCGTCACCTCGCTGCGCTCGGCGCCCTCATGACCTGTGGCACTGAGCTGATGATTCGCTCGCTGACGCTCGCTCATGCCGGTACTCCGCTTCGCTTCGTGCCGCCATGAGGCACCTTCGCACTGAGCTGATGATTCGCTCGCTGACGCTCGCTCATGCCGGTGCCTCCTCACGGCCGAACAGGCCGGCCGGGCGCCAGAGCAGCACCGCGGCCATCACCACGAACACGACGGTCTGCGACACGATCGGGAACTCCGACAGGTATGCCTCGCCCCAGGCCTGGATCAGGCCGATGCCGAAGCCGGCGGCGACCGAGCCGAAGATCGAGCCGAGGCCACCGATCACCACCACCGCGAAGACCACGATGATCAGGTCGGCGCCCATCAGCGGGTTGACCGCGCGCATCGGGGCGGCGAGCACCCCGGCGAGCCCGGCCAGGGCGATGCCGAAGCCGAAGACCGGAGTGACCCACTTTCCCACGTCGATGCCGAAGGCCCGGGTCAGTTCGGGCCGCTCGGTGGCCGCGCGGACCACCATGCCGATCCGGGTCCGCCCGAGTACCCACCACACGGCCCCGCAGAGCAGCACGGTGAAGCCGAGGATGAAGACCCGGTAGGTCGGGAAGTCGAAGAGCCCGAAGTCGACTGACCCGCTCAGCTCGGTCGGGGTGGCGTACGGGCTGGACTGCACGCCGTACCGCGACTTCACCAGGTCCTGGAGGATCAGCGTCAGGCCGAAGGTGAGCAGGAAGTTGTAGAGCGGGTCGAGCCGGGTCAGCCGGTGGATGACCGCCCGCTCCAGCACCATGCCGAGCAGGCCGAGGGCCAGCGGCATGATCACCAGCGCGGCCCAGAACGGTACGCCCGCCTCGGCGAGCAGCACGTACGCCCCGAACGCGCCGAGCATGTAGAAGGCGCCGTGGGCGAAGTTCACCACCCGGAGCATGCCGAAGATGACCGCGAGCCCGAGGGCGAGCAGGGCGTAGAACGCCCCGCCCACCAGCCCGTTGAACGTGTTCTGCAGGAAGCCCGACATCAGCTCGTCACCTCGCCACCTTCGTTCGCGACCGCGAGGCTCGCAGGACCGGCTCGCTCCTCGCGCTCACAGCTTGCAGTCGGCCGACGGGGCGCGGAACGCCTCGGCCGCCGGGATGGTCTTGAGGATCTTCACGTAGTCCCACGGCTCGGTCACCTCGGCCTGCGGCTTCACCTGGGCCAGGTAGGCGTCGTGGATGACCCGGTGGTCCTCGGCGCGGATCTTGCCGTTGCGCAGGAAGACGTCGTTGATCTCCTTGCCCTCGAGGCCCTTGACCACGGCGTCGGCGTCGTCGGTGCCGGCGGCCTGCACCGCCTCCAGGTACTGCATGGCGGCGGAGTAGTTGGCTGCGTGCGCGAAGGACGGCCGGGTGCCGGTCTCCTTCTGGAACTTGTCGGCCCACTCCCGGTTCTGCTGGTCGAAGTTCCAGTACCAGGCGTCGGTGTAGGTGGTGCCGGCGAGGGCGGCCGGGGTGAGCGAGTGGATGTCGGTGATGAACATCAGGCCCACGGCCAGCCCGATGCCCTTGTCCCGCAGCTTGAACTCGTTGTACTGCTTGACCACGTTGACCAGCTCGGCGCCGGCCTGCATGGTGCCGAGGACCTGCGGCTTCGGGTTCAGCGTCGGGGCCTTGAGCAGGAACGACGAGTAGTCGCCGCTGGTGTTCGGGAACGGGGCGCCGTCCTTGCCGACCACGGTGCCGCCGGCCGCGCCGATCGCCGTGGAGAAGCTCTTCTCCATGTCCTGCCCGAAGGCGTAGTTCGGGTAGAGGATGTACCAGTTCTTGCCGACCTGCTGGGTGGTCACCGTGCCGGTGCCGTGGGCCAGCATGTACGTGTCGTACGCGTAGTGGAACGTGTACTTGTTGCAGCTCTTGCCGGTCAGCTCGGTGGTGGCCGCGCCGATGTTGAAGTAGAGCTTCTTCTTCTCCTTGGCCACGTCGGCGACCTTCAGGGCGGCCGAGGAGGTCGGCACGTCGAGGATCGCGTCGACGCCCTTGCGGTCGTACATCTCCTGGGCCTTGCTGTTGGCCACGTCGGGCTTGTTCTGGTGGTCGGCCGTCTCCACCGAGATGTTCTTGGTGATCGCCTTGTCGCCGTACTTGGCCTTGAAGTCGGCGATGGCCATCTCCACGGCCTTGACCGAGTTCTTCCCGGACAGCTCCGAGTAGGCCCCCGACTGGTCGTTGAGGACACCAAGCACGATCTTGTCGCCGGTCAGCTTCTGGTCGCCGCCGGACTGCGGACCACCGCCGCCGCAGCCGGTGACCAGCGCCGCCACCGCCGCCGAGGCGGCGGCCACACCCACGCTCCTGCGCATCTCAATCCCTTCCGTACCGCGCGGTCCGCGCGGGTCAGCCGTCGTTTCAGATCCCGAGGTACGCCAACAGCTCGCGCTCCCGCGAGCGCACCTCGGAGTTGTCCATCGCCTCCGCGATGCGTCCCTCGGCCAGCAGGTAGTGCCGGTCGGCGACGCCGGTGGCGAAGTGCAGGTTCTGTTCGACCAGCAGCACGGTCACGCCGTGCTTCTTGGCCTCCCGCAGCAGGTCACCGACCTGCTGCACGAGCAGCGGCGACAGCCCCTCGGTGGGCTCGTCGCAAAGCAGCAGCCGGGCGCCCATGCGCAGCACCCGGGCCAGGGCGAGCATCTGCTGCTCGCCGCCGGAGAGCATGGTGGCCGCCGAGTCGCGCCGGCTGTAGAGGGCGGGGAACGCCTCGTACACCCGCTCCAGCGGCCACGGGTCGGGGCCGACCCGGGGCGGCAGGGTCAGGTTCTCGGTGACGCTGAGGGTGGCGTACGCGCCGCGGTCGTCGGGGACCCAGCCGAGCCCGAGCCGGGCCCGCTTGTAGGCCGGCAGCCGGGTGAGCTCCGTGCCGTCCAGGGTGACCGTGCCGCGCTGGCCGGGGTGCAGCCCCATCACGCAGCGCAGCAGGGTGGACTTGCCGGCTCCGTTGCGACCGACCAGGGTGACCACCTCGCCGGCGGCCACGTCCAGGCTCACCTCCCGCAGCACCTGCGCCTCGCCGTACCAGGCGGAGAGGTTCTCAATGCGCAGCATCGGCAGCTCCCAGGTAGGCGGTGATGACCCGCTCGTCGGCGCGGACCTGCTCGTACGGCCCCTCGACCAGGACCTTGCCGGCCTGCAGGACGGTGACGGTGTCGGCGAGCCGGCCGACGACGCTCATGTTGTGCTCGACCATGACGACGGTGCGGCCGGCCCGCACCCGCCCGATCAGGTCGACGGTGCGGTCGACGTCCTCCAGCCCCATGCCGGCGGTGGGCTCGTCGAGCAGCAGCACCTTCGGGTCGAGGGCGAGCGCGATGGCCAGCTCCAGGGCCCGTTTGCGCCCGTACGCGAGGGCCTCGGCCGGCGCCTCGGCCAGCTCGGCGAGGCCGACCATGGCCAGCAGCTCGTCGGCCCGGTCGCGGTAGCGGTGCATCAGCTTGGCCGAGCGCCAGAACCGCCAGCCCAGCCCGCTCGGCGACTGGAGCGCCAACGCCACGTGCTCCCGCGCGGAGAGTTGGGGAAAGAGGCTGGTGATCTGGAAGGAGCGGGCCACACCGAGCCGGGCGACCCGCTCCGGGGGCAGCCCGGTGACGTCCCGACCGGCCAGCTCGATCCGCCCGGCGGTGGGCGGCAGGAAGCCGGTGAGCAGGTTGAACAGCGTGGTCTTGCCGGCGCCGTTGGGCCCCACCAGGGCATGCACGGTCTCCGGCGCCACGTCGAGGTCGACGCGGTCGACCGCCCGGAAGCCCCGGAAGTCCCGGGTCAGCCCGCGGGCCGACAGGAGCGCTTGCCCGGCCATCGCCACACCCTCCACAGGTCGCGAGGCGACGACCAGGTCGGTGACGGGGGTCACAGGGCCGTCGCGTTCAGGAAACCTACGGTGCTCCACAGGAGTCGAACCATGTCGATTCTCCACACATTCGACCCGGGTCGGACGGCTCCGCTCGCCATAGGGAGGGTCCCCTCCGGCCCCTCCCCCGACCCGACACACCGATCGGCGGGTGTCGACATGTGGCGGCGCCACCTCACCCGGTGACGGCGTACTCCGGCAGGTGCAGACCGTCGGCCCGGCCGAGGAACAGCCGTTTGGTGAGCCCGCGCAGCGGGCGGGAGGTCATCGCCCGCATGGACGCGTTGCGCAGCCGGATCGCCGCCCGGCTGGCCGGCAGCCGGTGCGGGCCGTCCGCCCGTCAGTCCGGGAAGGTGACCACCCAGCGGGCGCCCTCGCCCCGGGCGAGCCGGTCGAACGCCGCCGGCGCCTCGTCCAGCCCGACCGTCCCGCTGATCAGCGGACGCAGGTCCAGGCTGCCGTCGGCGAGCGCGGCGGCCAGCTCCGGCACCTCGCGGTCCGGGTCGGACGAGCCGTACACCGAGGAGCGCAGGGTGCGGGCGGAGTGGAAGATGTCCAGCGCGGCGAGGCTGACCAGGTCATCCCTCCCGCCCATGCCGACCACGGTCACCGCTCCCCCGCGCCGGGTCAGCCGCCAGGCGGCGTGGATGGTCGCGGCGCTCCCGACGCACTCGAAGGCGTGGTCGACACCCCGCCCCTCGGTGCGCTCCCGGACCTTCTTGGCCAGCGTGTTCCCGGCGCGCAAAAATTCGGTGGCCCCGGCGGCGACCGCGAGGTCCCGTTTGGCCTCGACCACGTCGACGGCGACGATCGGCGCGGCGCCGGCCCGGCGGGCGGCGGTCAGCACGGCCAGCCCGACCCCGCCGAGCCCGATCACGGCGACCGACTCGCCGGCGGCCACCCGGGCGGTGTTCCGGACCGCGCCGCTGCCGGTGAGCACCGCGCAGCCAAGCAGCGCGGCCCGCTCCGGCGGCAGGCCGGCGGGCACCGACACGGCGGCGTGCTCGGGCACCACCACCTCCTCGGCCAGCGCGCCGAGGCCGAGGGTGACGTGCAGCCGGCTACCGTCGGCGGTCTCGCCCCGGGCCACCACCGGGGCGGTGTTGGCGGCGCAGAGCCAGGGTTCGCCGTGCCGGCAGTGCCAGCAGGCGCGGCAGGCGGGGGCCCAGTTGAGCACCACCGGCGTGCCGACGGCCAGCCGGGCCCCGGGGCCGGTCTCGGCGACCACGCCGGCCGCCTCGTGCCCCAGCACCAGCGGGTACGCGGGCGCGAGCGTGCCGTTGACCATGGCCAGGTCGGAGTGGCAGATTCCGGCGGCGCGGATGCGTACCCGCAGCTCGCCGGCGCCGGGGGCGGGCAGGCGTACCTCCTCGACGGCGGGCGTGGCGTCCCGGCCGCGGACGACCAGGGCCCTCACCGCTGGATCGCCTTGAGCTCGGTGAACTCCTCCACGCCGGCCGGGCCCAGCTCGCGGCCGAGGCCGGACTGCTTGTACCCGCCGAACGGCGCGAGCGGGTTGAACGCGCCGCCGTTGATGTCGACCTGGCCGGTGCGCAGCCGCCGGGCGACGGCGAGGGCCTGGTTTTCGTCGGCGGACCAGACGGCGCCGGCCAGCCCGTACCGCGAGTTGTTGGCGATGGCGACGGCCTCGTCGGTGTCGTCGAACGGGATGACCGCGAGCACCGGGCCGAAGACCTCCTCCTGGGCGAGCGCGCTGTCCGGGTGCACGTCGGCGAAGACGGTGGGCGCGACGAAGTGCCCGCGCGGCGGCAGCGACACGTCCGGGCCGCCGGCGACGAGTCGGGCTCCGTCGGCCAGGGCCCGCTCGACGTGGCCGCGGACCCGTTCGGCCTGGGCGGCGGAGACCAGCGGGCCGAGCCGGGTCGCCGGATCGAACGGGTCACCCGTCCGGTAGCCCGCGACGGCCGTCGCGATCAGGTCGAGCGCCTCGGCGTAGCGGTCCCGATGGACCAGCATCCGGGTCCAGGCGGTGCAGGTCTGCCCGGAGTTGAGGAAGGCGTTGCCGACCCCGACCTTGACCGCGGTGGGCAGGTCGGCGTCGGCGAGGATCAGGTTGGCGGACTTGCCGCCGAGTTCCAGGGCGACCCGGGCGATCCGGTCGGCGACGAGGTGAGCGACCCGGCGGCCGGTGGCGGTGGAGCCGGTGAACGAGACCAGGTCGACGTCGGGGTGGGCGGCCAGGGCCTCGCCGACGACCGGCCCGGTGCCGGGCACCAGGTTGACCACCCCGGCCGGCAGCCCGGCCTCGATGACCGCGTCGAAGAGCAGGTACGCGGTGAGCGGGGTGAGTTCGCTGGGCTTGACCACCACGGTGCAGCCGGCCGCCAGCGCCGGGGCCACCTTGGCGACGACCTGGTGCAGCGGGTAGTTCCACGGGGTGATCGCGCCGACCACGCCGACGGGTTCGCGGACCACGAGCGAGTTGCCGACGGTCTGCTCGGCCGGCGGGCGGGCGGCGAGCTCGACCATGCTGCGCAGCACGGTGAGCGGGAGGCCGGCCTGCACCCGGGTGGCGAGCTTGAGCGGGGTGCCCAACTCCAGCGCGACGGTGTGCGCGATCGCCTCGGCGCGGGCGGCGAGCGCGGCGTGCAGCCGGTCGAGGTGGGCGGCCCGCTCGGCGGGGGCGGTGGCCGCCCAGCCGGGAAAGGCGGCGCGGGCGGCGGCGACGGCCCGGTCGACGTCGGCCGGGGTGCCGGCCGGCACCTGCCCGACGATCTCCCCGGTGGCCGGGTTCTCGACCGGGATCGCCTCCCCGTCGGCGGGGTCGACCCACGCGCCGGCGACGTGCACGTGCCGGCGGACCAGGAGGGCGGGCGGCGCGGCGGCGAGATCCATGTCGTCCTTCCCGGGAGGAAACTAGCGCTGGAAGTTTGACGCTACTCCGGAGCGGCGGCCCGCTCCAGGGGCGCCACGGTCCGCTCGTACTCGGTGTGCAGGCCGTGCAGCAGCGCGTCCAGGCCGAGGGTGAAGGCACCCTCGTCGACGCTGTGCTGGTGGCCGGCGAGCCGGTGCGCCTGGCTCAGGTGCGGGTGTCCGGTGTAGAGCGCCGGATCCTCGACGAAGCCCCGCGCGAACGAGCCGAGCGCGGAGCCGGCAACGAAGTAGCGCAGCGCGGCGCCGATGTGGGTGGCCCGGGCGGGCGGCCACCCCGCCCCGACCAGGCCGCCGTAGACCGCGTCGGCCATGGCGAGCGCGGCCGGCCGCCGGCCCGGCCCCTGGGCCAGGTACGGGACGATGTTCGGGTGCGCGGCCAGCGCCGCCCGGTAGGACCGGGCCCAGCGTCGCAGCGCCTCGTACCAGTCGCAGCGGCCGAAGGCGCTGACATCCACGGTGGCGGTGACGCTGTCCGCCACCGCGTCGAGGATGGCGCCCTTGGTGGCGAAATGGTTGTAGAGCGAGGGGCCCTGCACGCCGAGCGCCGTGGCCAGCCGCCGGGTGGAGAGCGCGCCGAGCCCGTCGGCGTCGATCAGCGCCAGCGCCGTGGTGACGATCCGGTCCCGGGTGAGCAGCGCCTGTCGGGGTCGCGGCACGTCAAACCACCCGTGCCGGGTCGCCGCTGCCCTGCGCCCACCCTCGGCCGATTTCCGCCACACCACTCTCCCCGTCGGCACCGCCTGCTCACGCACCCTAGTCAAGCCCGCCGGGGCGCGCCTCACCTCGACGGTGGAAGGAGCGGGCTGGACGGATGAAAACTTACGCCGCTAGTTTGAGGGGAAGCCGCCGCACCGACGCCGAGGGAGCACGGTGGACTTCGCACTGTCCGACGAGGAACGGGCCGTCCGGGACACGGCCCGCGCGTTCATCACCCGCGAGGTGCTGCCGCTGGAGCAGGAGGTGCTGCGCCGCGAGCGCACCCACCGCCCCGGCCTGGAGCGGTCCGAGCTGCGCGAGTTGCAGCTCAAGGCGAAGCGGTTCGGCTTCTGGGGACTGGCCACCCCGGAGCAGTACGGCGGGATGGACCTGCCGGCCGTCATGCAGTCGCTGATCTGGACCGAACTCGGCCGCACCTTCGTGCCGTTCCGGTTCGGCGGCGAGGCGGACAACATCCTGTTCCACGCCACCGAGGAGCAGCGGCGAGAGTTCCTTCTGCCCACCATCGAGGGGGAACGGATCTCCTGCTTCGCGATCACCGAGCCGGGCGCCGGCTCGGACGCGGCGAACATCCGGCTGCGCGCCCGGCGGGACGGCGACGACTGGATCCTCGACGGCGAGAAGACCTTCATCACCAACGGCGACGACGCCGACTTCGCCATCGTGATCGCGGTGACCGACCCCGAGCAGGGCGTCCGCAACGGCGGTGCCACCGCGTTCCTGGTGGACCGGGCGATGGGATGGCGGTCGGAGTTCATCCAGACGATGGGCGAGGGCGGTCCGGCATCGCTGATCTTCGACCACGTACGCGTGCCGCACCGCAACATCCTCGGCGAGGTCGGGCAGGGCTTCGCGCTGGGCATGCAGTGGATCGGCAAGGGGCGCTACACCATCCCCTCCCACGCCCTCGGCATCGCCGAGCGGGCGTTGCAGATGGCGATCGACCAGGCCAACACCCGGGAGACCTTCGGCGCCAAGATCGGCACCAACCAGGCGATCCAGTGGATGATCGCCGACTCGGAGACCGAGCTGGAAGCGGCCCGTTGGCTGGTGCTGCGCGCCGCGTGGACGGTCGACCAGGGCCTGGATCCCCGGCACGCCTCGTCGATGGCCAAGCTCTACGGCGCCGGCATGGTCAACCGGGTGGTGGACCGGGTGCTGCAGATCCACGGCGGCATGGGCTACACCCGCGAGCTGCCGATCGAACGCTGGTACCGGCAGGTCCGGCTGTACCGGATCTTCGAGGGCACCGACGAGATGCAGCGCCTGATCATCGCCCGGGACCTGCTGCGCGGGTACACGAAGATCGGCGCCCACCTGGTCTGAGCCGCGACGGCTCCCGCTCAGTCCGTCAACGCTTCCAGCGCCCGGTCGACGTCCTCCTTGGTGCTGTAGAGGTGGAAGGAGGCGCGCACCCGGCCGGCGCGGACCGCCGCGCGCACCCCGGCCCGGGCCAGCTTCTCCGCCGCGCCGGGCACGGCGACCGTCACGATCGCGCTGTCGCCGGGCGGCCGGCCCAGCCCGACCAGGAACCGGTTGGCCAGCGCCACGTCGTGATCGCGCACGGCGGGCAGCCCGATCTCGGCGAGCAGCTCCAGGGCGGGCGCCGCCCCCACATAGCTGAACCACGCCGGGGAGATGTCGAAGCGCCGGGCGTCGTCGGCCAGCCGCAGCGGCGGGCCGTAGTAGGAGGCGTGCACGTCCTGGCCCGCGTACCAGCCGGCGGCGTCGGGGCGCAACCGCTCGCGCAGCGCCGGGGCCAGGTAGGCGAAGGCGGTGCCGCGCGGCGCCATCAGCCACTTGTACGCCGACACCACCACCACGTCGGCGAGAGCCGCGTCGAAGGGCAGCCAGCCGCATGCCTGGGTGGCGTCCACCGCGACGAGGGCGCCGTGCGCCCGGGCCGCCGCGACGATCTCGTCGTACGGGGCGACGGTGCCGTCGGACGACTGCACCAGGCTGAACGCGACCAGATCGGTGCCGGCGTCGATCGAGTCGACCAGGCCGGCCAGCGGCACCGTGCGGACCCGGACGCCCCGCTCCTGCTGCACCAGCCACGGGAACAGGTTCGAGGTGAACTCCACCTCGGGGACGACCACGGTCGCGCCGGGCGGCAGCCCGGCTGCCACCGGGGCGAGCAGCTGCGACGCCGTGCTGCCGATCGCCACGTCCGCCGACGCCACCCCGACCAGCCGGGCGAACCCGGCGCGGGCCTGCTCGGCGGCCTCGCCCCAGCCCTCCCAGGAGATCCGTCCCACCCGCCAGTCCGCCAGGGCGTCCTGCAACGCCACCCAGGCCGGCTCGGGCGGCAGCCCGTAGCTGGCGGTGTTCAGCCAGCCGGGCTGCGGCTGCCACAACTTCTGTGCGTCGTCGAGCTTCACCCCGCCGACGCTAGTGACGACGCCGACGCCCGGGCACGGCCAATTCGGGCGTCGTGGTTTGCGACGGCGCACCCGGCCGCAGATGCGCCCGCCCCGCCCCGGGCCGCCGGGCTTCTTGTCCCGGGCGACTACCTTGCTGATCAAGTCAGCAAGCCACCCCCGTGAGAGGTACCGCGCACATGCCGTTCGGCTTCACCCTCGCGATCGTCGCCGCCCTCGCTGCGGCCATCGCCATCGCCGTCGCACTATTTGGCCCAGGCAGGAGCGTACGGCAGCGCGCCATGCTGGCGGCGGCCGCCGCCCTGGTCGCCACACTCGTTCTCACCCTCTTGTCGAGTGCCCACTCGGTACCCATCCGCTCGGTCGGGATCGTCACCAGCTTCGGCAAGCCGACCGGCGAGGTCACCGGCTCCGGCCTGAAGTGGGTCGCGCCATGGCAGCGGGTCGGCGAGTGGGACGCCGGGCGGCAGAAGTACGACCACATCGGCAGCGACCACTGCGTCCGGGTACGCACCGGCACCCTCGCAGACGCGTGCGTCGAGGTGCTGGTCGAGTGGCAGGTCCGACCCGAGAACGCGCCGAAGCAGTTCATGGACTACAAGGGCGACTTCGACAGTTTCCGTGGGCAGCGGGTCGGTGTCCAGCTCGACAGCGCCGTCAACGACGCCTTCTCCACCTACAACCCACTGGAGCGGATCGACGCGAAGACCGGCAGTTTGAACGTCGACCTCAAGCCGTTCGCGGAGAGCATCAAGAGCAACGCCGAAGGCCGGCTGGCCGAGGACGTCGACATCCTGTCGGTCACCATTACCCGCGTCAACCACGACGACAAGACCGAGGGCAACATCAAGGCATTCCAGGACAAGCTCGCCCAGACCCGCAACCTCGAACAGGACCGCCGCAACGCCGAGATCCAGAAGCAGATCACCGAGACCAACGCCAAAGTGGACAAGGTGACCCGCTGCCTGGAGATTGCCGAGAAGAACGGCAGCACGCCGGGCCTCTGCATCAACCCGGGCATCGTCACCGGCACCGCCAAGTGAACACCCCAGCCACGCCGAATGATCGGCGTCCGGTAGCCGGGCCAGCGCGACCAGACCCTACCGCCCCTGATCCGCAAGCGTCCTCGCGAGATCGTGCTCAAACATGGAAACAGTGGCTTCGCTCAGGCGGCGAGGCCACTGTTTCCTGGATCGAGCGCGATCTTGACGGGGGCGACAGGCCACCGGCGCCCGTGGCTGGATCAGGCGGGCACGTCGACCGGCGACGTGCGGCGCGACGCCGGGACCGCCTCCTCCGGCACCCCGTGCGCGTCGTCCTCGTCGAGCATGGTCGCCTCGTCGAACGGACGTCCGCCGCCGAGCACGGCTTGGGCCTGCTCCCGGTCGAACTGGCCGGTCCAGGTGCCGACCAGCACGGTGGCGACCGCGTTTCCGGCGAAGTTGGTCAGCGCCCGGGCCTCGGACATGAACCGATCGATGCCGACGATCAACCCGACGCCGTCGACCAGGTCCGGCCGGTGCGACTGCAGCCCGCCGGCCAGGGTCGCCAGGCCCGCGCCGGTCACCCCGGCCGCACCCTTGGAGGCGATGATCATGAACACCAGCAGCGACACCTGCTCGCCCAGCGACAGCGGCTTGCCCAGCGCGTCGGCGACGAACAGTGACGCCATGGTCAGGTAGATCGCCGTGCCGTCGAGGTTGAACGAGTACCCGGTCGGCACGGTGATCCCGACGACCGGCTTGCTCACCCCGAAGTGCTCCATCTTGGCGATCAGCCGGGGCAGCGCCGACTCGGACGACGAGGTCGACAGGATCAGCAGGAACTCCCGGCCCAGGTAGGCGAGGAGCTTGAAGATCGAGATCCGGGCGACGAACCACAGCAGGGCGCCCAGCACCAGGAACACGAAGAGCGCACAGGTGACGTAGAAGCCGAGCATGATCTGCGCCAGGCTCTTGAGTGCGTCCACGCCGGTCGCGCCGACCACCGCGGCCATCGCGCCGAACGCGCCGATCGGCGCCACCCACATGATCATCGCCAGCACCTTGAAGACGAGGCGCTGGATCACGCCGACGGCGCGCAGCACCGGCTCGCCCCGCGTACCCATGGCCTGCACGGCGAAGCCGACCAGCAGCGCGACCAGCAACGTCTGGAGCACCTCGCCCTCGGTCAGCGCGGAGAGCAGCGAGGTCGGGATGACGCCGAGCAGGAAGTCGACCGTGCCGCCGCTCTCGCCACCGGCGGCGGCCTTGCCCGCCTCGGCCACCTCCGGGCCGAGGTTCAGGCCGGTGCCGGGCTGGATGATGTTGCCGACCACCAGGCCGATCGCCAGCGCCACGGTCGACATGACCAGGAAGTAGCCGAGGGCCAGACCGCCGACCTTGCCGACCTTGGCCGCCTGGCGGACGGAGCCGACGCCCAGCACGATCGTGCAGAAGATGACCGGGCTGATCATCATCTTGATCAGGTTCACGAAGCCGGTGCCGAGCGGCTTCAACTCCTTGCCGACCTCGGGGGCGGCGAGACCGACCGCGATGCCGGCCAGCACGGCCACGATGACCGCGAGGTAGAGGTAGCGGGTCCGGTCCCGGCGGGCGGGCCGGGCGGCCGTGGGGGTGGGTGAGGTGGTGTCCATTCCCACAATGTGAAGCGTGTCTCAGCACAGGGCATCCTTGCGTTCATTCTGTTCACCCCTGTGACTCGCGGCCGAAACGGGCCGCTGACCGGTGCGCCACACTTGCGGACGGCGCGCGGCGGAAGGAGGGTGACGTGGCCCGACGGCAATGGAGCATCGCAGGGCAGTTGTTCGCCCTCCAGGCGCTGGTGGTGACGCTGCTGGTGCTCGCCGGCGCCGGGGGTGCCGTCTGGCTGGCCCGCAGCGACTCCCACCAGGCGGCGGAGGACGAGGTCCTGGCGGTGGCGCAGACCGTCGCCCGGTCCCCCGACGTCCGCGCGGCGCTCACCACCGCCGACCCGGTGGCCACCCTGCAGCCGTACGCCGAAGCCACCCGGGTGGCCACCGGAACGGACTTCGTGGTCGTGATGGCCCCGGACCGGACCCGGTACTCCCACCCCAACCCGGACCTCATCGGGCAGCCGTTCATCGGCGACATCGGCCCCGCCCTGGCCGGCGAGCCGTTCACCACCACCAACGTCGGCACCCTCGGCGAGTCGGTGCGCGCGGTCGTTCCGGTGTACGGCGACGACCAGCGGATCGTCGGGCTGGTCTCGGTCGGCATCACCACCCAGGCGATCAACCGGAAGCTGCTCGGCCAGATCCCGGTGCTGCTGGGCGCCGCCGTCCCGGCGCTGGCCCTCGCGGCCACCGGCGCCTGGCTGCTCAGCCGGCGGCTGCGCCGGCAGACCCACGGCCTCGGCCCGACCCAGATGACCCGGATGTACGAGTACTACGACGCCGTCCTGCACTCCGTGCGCGAGGGGCTGCTGGTGCTGACCCGGGACGGCCGGGTGGCGCTGGTCAACGACGAGGGCCGCCGGCTGCTCGGGCTGGCCGAGGACGCGGCGGTGACGGACCGGCCGGTGGCCGGCATCGACCTGCCGCCCGCGGTGGCCGAGCTGCTCGGCTCCGGGCGGGACGCGCACGACGAGCCGGTCCTCGCCGGTGACCGGGTGCTGGTGGCAAACCAGCGGACCACCCGCTTCGAGGGGGCCGTGCTCGGCACCGTGCTGACCCTGCGTGACCAGACCGAGCTGCGCAACCTGGCCAGCGAGCTGGACTCGGTACGTGCGCTCACCGAGGCGTTGCAGGCCCAGACGCACGAGTCGGCCAACCGGCTGCACACCGTGCTGACGCTGGTGGAGCTGGGCCGTACCGACGAGGCCGTCCAGCTCGCCACCCGCGATCTGGAGCTGGCCCAACAGCTCACCGACCGGGTCGTCGGGGCGGTGACCGAGCCGGCGCTGGCCGCCCTGCTGCTCGGCAAGTCGGCCCGGGCCGGCGAGCGCGGCGTGGACCTGGTGATCGAGCCCGACTGCCGGCTCGACGACAGCCCGCTGCCCCCCACCGACCTGCTCACGGTCGTCGGGAATCTGGTCGACAACGCCCTCGAGGCGGTGGCCGGCACGCCGCCGCCGCGCCGGGTCCGGGTCTTCGTCGGCGCCGCCGACGACGAGATCGTGGTCCGGGTCGGCGACAGCGGCCCCGGGCTGGACCCGGACCGGGTGGCGGACGCGTTCCGGCGCGGCTGGTCCACCAAGAGCGCCGGCCGGGGGCTCGGCCTGGCGCTGGTCGGCCAGGTGGTCCACCGGCACGGCGGCCGGACCGACGTGGCCCGCGCCGAGGACGGCGGCACCCTGTTCACCGTCCGCCTGCCGATCCCGCGGGAGGCCCGATGAGCGAGCGCAGCGAGCGAATCATCAGGCACAGCGCGGTAGAGCCTCATGCGGCCGCGGAGCGAAGCGGAGCGGCGGCATGAGCGAGCGCAGCGAGGCGGACGCATGAGCGACATCCGGGTGCTGGTGGTGGAGGACGAGCCGCTGCTGGCCGAGGCGCACAAGGCGTACACCGAGCGGGTGCCCGGCTTCGTGGTGGTCGGGGTGGCGCACACCGCGCGGGAGGCGATGGCGGCGCTGCGGCAGCGGGGTGGCGCGGACATCGACCTGGTGCTGCTCGACTTCCGCCTGCCCGATCTGCACGGCCTGGACGTGTGCCGGGCCCTGCGGGCGGCGGGCAGCAGCGTCGACGTGCTGGCGGTGACCTCGGCGCGGGACCTGGCGGTGGTCCGCACCGCGGTCTCCCTGGGAGTGACCCACTACCTGCTCAAGCCGTTCACCTTCGCCGCGTTCCGCGACAAGCTGGAACGGTACGCCGACTACCGGCGACAGGCTCTCGCGGAGGGCGAGGTGGTCGCCCAGCACGAGGTGGACCAGATGTTCGCCACCCTGCGCGGCGCGGCCCGGCACACCCTACCCAAGGGGCTGGACGAGCAGACCTTGCACCGGGTGCTCTCGGCACTTGGCGAGGGCACCGGGCGGTCCGCGGCCGAGGTCGGTCGGGAGACCGGGATCTCCCGGGTCACCGCCCGGCGCTACCTGGAATACCTGGTGACCAGTGATCGCGTCGTGCGCGCTCCGCGTTACGGCACCCCCGGCCGCCCGGAGTTCGAGTACCGGCCGAGATGAGCTGACGGGGTCGTTCGACGCGGCCGGGAGCTGACGGACCGCCGGACGGACGGACCCGGCCGGCTGCCGTCGGCGGGCCGGTCGGCCTATCGGACGTTTCCGGTGTGGCCGAGGGAGTAGCGGCCGGGTTGGGGCCAGATGGTGAGGCCGTGTGGGCCGCGGCCGACGGGGATTCGGGCTAGTAGTTTGC
>NZ_JBEYSO010000060.1:0-17446 GCF_040642675.1 Micromonospora sp. NPDC047738 | reverse complement strand
GGCGGACGGGCTGGTCACCGCCTCCCGAGTAGGCGCCCGGTCGGTGCAGGCCAGCAGCCCGGCCGACAGAACCAGGACCGGGACGGCAGCCAACACCTGTCGACGGGACACTTGCTCACAATAACGGACAAAAGCCTGTCGGGGTGGGGAGAGCCGCCGTTTCCAGCACGGCGGTGACGACGACTGGTTACCGGGTCCGGGTCGGGTGCCGGCCGTCGTCCGGCTCGACTGCGGTGGCTTCCGCGTCGGACTTATCGGCGCCACGCCGGCCGTTCGGCGTTGGTCACCGCCCGGAGGATCCACTCGACCGGGCCGTACCGGTGGGTCCTCATCCAGCGAGCGCTCAGCACAAGCTGTGCGGCGAAGATGCCAAATGCGATGGCCAGTACGCCGGCCGGCGGTACCTGGCCGATCAGCCCGAGACCGAGCCCGGTGAAGATCAGAGCACAGATCAGGGACTGGCTCAGGTAGTTGGTCAACGCCATCCGGCCGGCCGGTGCGAGCGCGGCCGAAATGTGACGCCCCGTCGGTGTCTGGAACAGCCGCAGCATCGTGGCGGCGTACGCCGCCGCCAGCGCCGTCCCGGTGAGGGTGGCCAAGGCGAGGCCCTCGACCGTGGTGCGGCCGCCCAGGGCTACGACGGCAAACGCGCCGGCGAGACCCACCGGGTATCCAACGCGCTGGATCAGGCGCAGAGCGCGAGTGTGTGGCGACACGTCGGCCAGCATCCGGCGACGGCCGGCGGCGAGCCCCAGAAGGAACATGGCCAGGGCGACCGGTCCCTGCAGCCTCGCCGTCCCGACGATCATGTGCGGTATCGAACGGACGTTCTGGGTGATGACGGAGGCCGGCCCGCCGGCCAGCGCCGCTGTGACGCTTTCCCCGGCCTTGAGGGCGGCCGACTGCTCGACCGGCGGCGCCTCCGCCAGGGCCATCGAGCCGAAGGAGAGTACGACGACTCCCACGAGCAGGCCGGTCAGGATCACCGCCGTGCGCGGTCGGATCCGGTGCACGGCGAGTAAAACCAGCCCGAGTACGGCGTAGGTGGTGAGGATGTCGCCGTGGAAGAGCAGCACAGCGTGCAGTCCGCCAAGCACGAACAGGCCGGCCAGCCGGCGCAGGAATCGCGGCCGGAAGGCGGTGTCCCGGCGCCGCGCCGCGTCGAGTTGGAGCGTGAAGCTGTAACCGAACAGGAACGAGAAGAGCAGGTAGAACTTCATCTCGAACAGCAGCGCCACGCTGTCGTGGATCCGATGGTCAAGCCAGGAGGGGTACGCCGGGTCAGGGATGCGGTGGAACGCGTACCCCGAGGCGAAGTACCAGATGTTGACCAGCAGGATGCCGAACAACGCGAATCCCCGCAGCGCGTCCACGTCCAGGATCCGGTCGAACGCATCACTGCTCGGTGGCGTCCGAGCCATAGGCCCCTTTACCCCGGGGACAGCGGTGTTCACCACGGCCCGAGCGGGACCCGCAGGCCGCCGCCTCACAACGGCCGGTCCCTGTCACCCCGGTCTTTCTTCCCGTCGCGATGTCGGCATAACGGGGCATCAACAAGGGTTAAAGATCGTTCGCCCGTCCAACCTTCCCGTCACCTGTAGTCCCCGGACGGAACGGGCACCCTTGGGCTTTTCCCGAGCTTCACACCCAACTGAGGACCAAGCCACCCATGCTGGGCTGGACAGGTCACGAACACGCTGAACGGGACTCGCGGACGAGCTGCACGTCACGCCGGCTCAGCCGTTCCAGCTGCTACTCCACCACGAGCAGGTGTGCCGGACGCCCGGCAAGGAGGCAACAGGCGCTGCTGAGCCACCAAATCCTAATGCTCCCCTGGTGCCGGACTCGAACCTTGCTTCGAAGGCATGTAGGTGCGGTTGGGACGCGTCGTCCCAGGCCGCCCATACACCTACGCTTGCGGCATGAGGGACCCCAGCTCGCACCGGACCCCCGCCACGCCAGACCTCCCGATGCCGCCGGCGGTACCAGAACCGGATCGTCACGAGCGCGCAGGAGGATCGTCATGGCAGGGATCCGGCAGATCTTGTTCATCCAGGGCGGCGGCGCGGGCGCGCACGACGAGTGGGACGACAAGCTGTTCGACAGCTTGAGGCGGGAGCTCGGGGACGGGTACGAGGTCCGCTACCCGCGCATGCCCGACGAGCACGACCCGAGCTACGTCAAGTGGAGCGCGGCCATCCGGCATGAGATGACGACCTTGGACGACGGCGCGGTCGTCGCCGGCCATTCGGTGGGCGGGACGATCCTCATCAACGCGCTCGCCGAGAGGCCACCGGAGCCGGAGAAGCTCAGGGCGATCGTGCTGATCGCCGCTCCGTTCGTCGGTGCGGGCGGCTGGCCCGGCGACGAGTTCGAGCTGCCGCACGACCTCGGTGCGAGGCTGCCGCAAGGCGTGCCGGTGCATGTGTTCCACGGGCTTCAGGACGAGACGGCCCCACCGTCGCATGCTGACCTGTACGCCCGCGCCATCCCACAGGCACAGCTGCACCGGCTGCCCGGGCGCGATCACCAGCTGGACAATGACCTGAGCGAGGTGGCGAAGACGATAAGTCCTGACGACCTCGGACCCGTCACCAAGGGATAGCGAAAAGCCCCGGGCCCTCCTAATCCACGGCTCTGTCCGCGCCCCGCGGAGCGGCCCACTCTGCCCAAAAACTCCGGGACATCGACACCCTTGAGGTAGATCATGTGTCGATGACCAGTGGAGCGGCTCTTACCGGCCTCCAGGAAGCCGCCATCCTGTGGAGCGTGGGTTCCGTCCCCGCAACTGACGTGATTGATGCCGCCTGCGCCTGCCTGGTAGCAGGCACAGATACTCCGACCCTCCGAATCCTGGCCGGCGTCTCGCCTGTCAAGGGCAGCGAGAGCGACGAGCTGCGCCGCTGGCTGCGAGACGCGCTGACGGAGCTTTCCCTGGCCTACTACCGGGAAGGAAGCCGAGAGGGGGAAGAGGCAGCCCTCCGGGTCATGGCCCGACGGCTGCTCGTCAAGACCATCACACCTCGCGACCTCACGTCCTGGGCATCCGGGTTCATCACCTACGACGGAACTCCCCTGGCAAGGGACCTCATCGACCTCGAAAACACGTACGACTACCTTGACGCCGTCTACGAAGGGCGGCAGTACACCAGAACCGTGGCCGAGGATGTCGACACAAAGGTCATCGCCGAAGCACGGCGCCTGCTCGGTGACGCCAGCGCAGCCGCAGTCGGCTGAGCTGCGGATCCTCTCGGGGCACATCGCCGATCTTGTGCTTCTGGGCCGCCGCTTCCGGTCGACCCGGGTCCGAATGCCGACGGTCCCCACCCCGTTGAACGGGGGTGGGGACCGCCCAATCGGATCAGTTCAGGCGTACGGATGTGGCATCGAGACCGCCGCGAACGCTGACCGCCTTCACCGCGACGGTGTCGCTGCCGGTCTTGATCACCCGGAGGCGGACCTTCTGCTTATCGCCGCCGTCCAGATAGAACTGCGGCGCGGCACCGACCGCGCGGGCACCTTCGACCTTGACGGTGTCCGGAGCGACGATCTTGATCTCCTTCGCCTGCTCGAGAGCCGTCGGAATGCGACCGATGTTGTTGACCGTCGCCGTGATCTCGTGCGTCGCGCCGTCGCTCTGCGTACCCGTGAGCTTCTTGGCGGTGACCTCGGTCAGGTCGACCTGCGGCAGTGAATCGATCAGATACAGGTTGAACCGGGCCTGGTTGGCAGCCCACTCACCGATCAGATCGGCCGACGGGTTCTGCGACCAGAACTTCGGGTTGATCCCGCCGATCTCGACCTTCCCCAACTTGGGGTGTTGCACCTCGGTCCACGGCAGGAAGCAGTTCGTGCGGCCGTTCTCGGCGCACCACCGCGACCGCTCCCAGTCGGCGTACCGGCCGTCCTTGTCGTAGTCGATGTAGTCACCGCCGTTCCAGATCTCGTCCCCGTACCAGACCGCGCCGTACTGGAAGTAGCCGAAGTCCGGGCCGTGCCCGAACAGAGGCGTCGGCTGGCCACCGTTGCGCGTGGCGTAGTCGATGTAGACGCTTCCCGTGTTCCGGTAGCCGGTGAACGAGGCACCCGCCTTGTCGAAGTGCTCGTAAAGCTTGCGGTCGCTCGCATACATGCACTCGACCGGGTCGCAGGTCGACGGCCCCCGCAGATGCATGGGCACCCGGGTGTCCATGCTGTTCACCGCGGCGATGTTCGTGTGCGACATCAGCCAGGTGTACACATGCCGAGTTTCCGGCTCCGACAACGGATACTCGCCGGCCCCGCCCTGGGTCAGGTTCCGGCCCGTCGCGTCGTCCGCCGGCATGACATGCCAGTTGTACGGGTAGTTACGGTGCAGGTCGAGGCCGCCGATGCCGTCCTCGTTGTAGCGGCCGTCGCCGTCGTTGTCGACACCCTCGGAGAACATCAGGTAGTCACCCTTGCCCGCGCCGACACTGAGCATCGCGTTCCCGGCCGGATCCCGCTCGTCGACGACGTGTGTGCCCTTGCCCGCGCCGACGTACTGGCGCATCTGGCTCAGGTACCCGTCACCATTGAGGTCCTCGCCCGGATCCTCGTCGCGCTTGCCGTCACCGTCGCTGTCGTCCGGCCGCACCGTCGACCGGTTCGTCTGGGCGGTGTACAGGTACATGTCGTGGCCGTCGGGGTTGTTGACCGGCCGGATGTACACCGTCTTCTCGTCGAGCAGCTTGTCGACCTTCGCGTCCTTGCCCGCCTGGGTGATGAGGTGGTGTGCCAGCCAGAGCGAACTCTCGGCGGACGACACCTCGCCCGAGTGGCGGTTTCCCTCGAAGTAGGCGGCTGGCTTGTCGGTGTCGGCGCCGGTGGACTTGTCGGTGATGGTCAACTGGTAGATCGGCTGCCCGCTGTAGCTCTCGCCGACGATGTGCAGGTCGACGATGTCTGGGCGCTCGTGGGCCCACTTCTTCAGCCACCACTGGATTTCGATGCCGGTGTGGAAGTGCGCGAAGTCCATCTGGCCCGCGGTCTTCGGCTTCACCTGGTCGTACTTGACGACCTTGAACGTGCTCTCGCCGTCGCGCTGCCCGGCGATCGTGAGGGTGGGGGAGGTGGGCGTCACGCTGCCGGGGAACGGGCCTGGATCCTGCGGCGGCTGCAGGCCGACGGCGTAGGCGGGGGCCGCGGACATGGCCGCGTCGTCAAGCCCCTGCGCGGCGGCTGGCCCCCACAGCTGCGCGGTGCCGAGGATCAGGGCGCCCGCTGCCAGGGGCGCCAGTATGGAGACCGGGCGGATGCGCTGCAGGAGGCGCGCTCTTGGTGTGTGCTGGATCGGTGTGTCGTGCGAGGAGGCGTCTCGCTGACCGGATGAGTTATGTGAGGCGTCGGAACCCAAGGCAATCTCCCACTGTCACGTCAGCGCGCTCTCGTGCCCAGCAGGCACGACAGTCGCGCTGGGTAAGGGGGTGGCCACCCTTTGGATACTCGAGTTCCGACCACCGTAGTCGATCATCAGAAAGATGTAAATACTTGATCGACGTTGACTCCTTACTGCCGTGCCCCGCGCTGCCTGGCCTCGCATGATGGTTGACGAGGCGGGAGCGGCAGTGCTCGCGGAACTTCACCGTGATGTCCATGCCTGTGCTGGCGGGTATTGTCGTCGCGTGCCCGAGTTGATCGCACCTGCTGTCCGCCTGCACAGTGCCTGGCTCGACGCTCATGCAGAGTGGGGCCCCGGGTTGCATGAGGACGGTTTCGGACTGGGCCCGTCCGACGAGGTGGATTCACCGGCCGGATTCGCGGCCTGGGTGGCGAGGCTGGCGGACCACCATTGCATGTATCGATGGATCGTCGAGAGCGATCGCGTGCTCGGCGGGATTGCACTGCGGCACGGTAGTAGTGATTACGTGCGGTGGGCCGGCCACATCGGTTTCGGCATCCGGCCGTCCGCACGCCAGCGCGGGCTGGCCACCTGGGCGATGGGCCGAATGCTCGACGAGGCGCGAGTGCTCGGCCTGGAGCGGCTGCTGGCCGTCTGCGCGGTCGACAATGTCGCCTCGGCGAAGACGATCGAGCGGTGCGGCGGCGTATTCGAGTGCATCCGGGACACCGACTTCGGCCCCGCCCGGCGTTACTGGATCGAGCTTTAGCGATAGGGCCAGGCGCGCACATCCGCCCCAACTAGCGCAGTGGCTCAGCCTCAACCATCCGGAGTAACACGCCGGACGAGGTCTCCCGCTCAGGCGACTGGAAAGAGGCTGCGGCCCGTCCCCGCTACGACGGGTAGGGACGGGCCGCAGGTGTGCGCAAGGGTGGGCAAACGGTGGTGAGTCGATGATCAGATGGTGAAGCCGCCGTCGACGTTGATCGTCGCGCCGGTGATGTAACGCCCCTCCGGACCGGCGAGGAACGCCACCGCGGCGGCCACGTCGGCTGGTTCCGCGTAGTGGCCGAGGGCGGTGAATCCGTTGATCGTGTCGGCGTTAGGGCCGTCGGCCGGATTCAGTTCGGTGTTTGTGGCCCCTGGGTTCGCGAGATTCACGGTGATCGCCCTGCCGCCGAGTTCACGTCCAAGCGCCTTGGTCAGGCCGATCAGCGCGGTCTTACTCATCGCGTAGAGCGAAAAGCCCGGGAAGACCGCACGCGCTCGGCCATGTTGCTGCCGATGTTGATGATCCGCCCACCGGCCGACATACGGCGCACTGCGGCTTGCGAGGCCACAAACGGTGCCCGGACGTTGACCGCAACGGTCTGCTCGAACTCTGCCAGGCTCAGCTCATCCAGCGGTCCGAGCAGAAACGCGCCGGCGGTGTTGACGAGGATGTCCAACCGACCCAGCTCACCGGCGACCCGGTCCACCGCGGCGATCACTGCCGCCGGATCGGCACTGTCGGCCTGCACGGCGATCGCTTGCCGTCCCGCGGCCTTGATCTGGTCCACCACATCGTCGGCGCGCTGCTGATTCCGCTGGAACGTCAGCGCCACGTCGGCGCCTTCCTCGGCCAGGCGTAGCGCCACTGCGGCGCCAATGCCACGACCACCGCCGGTAACCAGAGCCACCTTGCTATCAAGTGCGTTGTTCATGAGGCAAAGCGTCCCTGATCAGCTTAGCGATCCTGAGTCGGATTGAGTTTCCGGGATCGTGTTCCACCGTGGTGGGGTTGCGTGGGCGTGGAGATGGAATCCTGCGCCCAGTGCGGCTCCTCGTGGCCGGTGGCCGGCGGTGGGTGTGCTGATCGTGTTCACGCTCTGGTGTCGGTGGGCTGCGCGGGGCAGCTTCCGGTCCGTTGGTGCGTGTCCCTCCGGACGCTTTCCCGCTCGGCTGTGGGGCCGGGTGGGGGAGGGTGCCCTGCGTCGCCTGGGCGCGGGGCGTGGTGGCTTGTGCCGGGTGGGGCCGGTCTTCGACCGGTCCCACCGGCTGGCATTGGAGCTCGGGGTGACGACGGCGCCGGCTTCGAGCTCGTCGACGACCGAGCGGATCACCATGGCGCCGGTGGTCTTGTCGATGACGGTTTTGGCCTGATGGGTGAGGCCGCGGGCGGCGATACGCCGCCAGGCGCCGTGGTCGCGGTCTCCCTGCCAACCACAGCTGCCGGTGTTGGGGCAGATGGCCCACTTCCATCCCGGTGTGGTGGGCCGGTCGGGGGCTTTGCGGTGCTGTAGCGGGGTCAAACATTGCGGGCAGTGCTTTGACGTGTTGCGGGCGGGCACGGTGACCACGGCGATACCGGTCTCGGCGGCGAGGTGCCGCATCCGGTCGCTGATCTTTCCGCGGACCTGCTGGGACAGGCGCGTGTTCAGGCTGTGCCCCATGCCCCGCGCTTCCATCGACCGCAGGTCTTCCAGGTAGATGACGGTCGCCCGGGCGGCGATGGCCTGGTCGACGGTCCAGCGGGCGGCGGCCCACGCGAGCGCGTCGTTCAGGTTCGCGCGGCGGGCGGAGACGTGGCGGATCTCGCTAACCAGCACCTCGTGTTTCACTCTCAGATGCTCGTCGGGGCGGCCGCCGAGCAGCCGCGCGTACTGGTCGGCCTTCGCATGCAGCCGCTCACTCTGGCGGCGCAGGCGGTGCTGCTTGGCCAGGACCCCAGCGGCCCGGAACTGTCCACCAGCCCCCAACGCCGTGATCCGCCCGTCCTTACCCAGTCGCAGGGCACCGGCGCTGAGGAGAGTGTTGAGGCCCCAATCCACGCCAAGCGCCACCGAGTGGCCGGTGGCCCGGGCCTTCGGCACGACGTGCGTGTACGCCATGTCGGCACGCACCGTCCCGTCGGTGAGGCGGAGGGTGGGCAGGTGAAGCACCGCCGAGGCGGGAACCGTGGACGGCAGCCTGATCGGACACTCGACCCACGTCCAGTCCCGATACCCTCGCGGATCCGGACGGGTGGGCAGTTGCAGCCGCAGCAGCACTCTCGCCGGGTCGGTGTCGCTGCGCTCGATGATGGCCTGCTGCCGGTCACACGCGGCCAGCAGCAGCATCCGCCCGATTCTCGGGACGCCTTCGAGTTCGAACACGTCCACCGGCAGCCGGCCGTTGGCCTTGACGAACGTGGCAGCCTGCCGGGTCCGGCCCTTGATCACATTGGATGGCAGGTGCTGCCCGCCGGGGATCGAGGCTCGCACGTGTTCCCACTCGGCGGGGGTGCGCTTGCGCGGATCGGCCGGCCACGTCGCCAGGACCCCGGCGGTCACCTCGGCGCGCCACTTCACCGAACGCAGTGCACGTCCCGCCTGCTCCTGCGCCATCCGCACGACCCGGTCATTGACCCTCACACCCCCAGGCGGAGCGACCGCCCAGCCCAGACGCCGCAACGCCATCCACGCGTGCGACGGCAACCGCCGCCCACCCGCATCCACCCCGCCGGCCAGTACCTCCACATCCACGCTGTTCCAATGCTCACCGACCAGCGCGGCCACCATGCCCGCCACCAGATCAGCACACCAACCAATACGTTGTGCCAACACCGCCGGAGACAGCACCTCACCGGTTGCCTCATCCACCCCCACGCGCAGCACCGCGCGGGCACACGCGGTGCGGGCCGTCTCACCCTCGGCCAGCCGCAGCTTCCCGCTCACCGACTCAACGCCTCAACACCGATCCAGAAACACCGGCCCTCACCGCCGGCCCACGCCACCGGAACCCTCCCGAGCCAGCCCAAACATGATGCGCCACAGGGTGAACACCGACACGCTTCCCGGCCTTGGAAAGCCGAAAACGTTCCACAAGGCCAATCTATGGTCACTGATCATCGATAATCAAATCGGTTAGCCTGGTCGACGAAACCCCAGCCGTCCGGCGGTGATCGGACGCCGCGTTCGCCGCTACTCCCGGCCTCAGGGTTTCCGGCCCCAGGCCGAGATCATGGGCGAGGTGGCGAGATCGAGGAGCCCCGCCGCGACGTTGTCGAGATGCCGGTCGACTTCTTCGTTGGTAGCCAGGCCGGCGGCGACCAGCCGGTCGCGGATCTGCGCCACGGTGGCCTGCTCCAGCAGGATGCAGGCAGCGCCGGTCATCGGGAAGTAGGCGTCGGCTTCGATGCCCACGAGCCCCGCGCCGCGCAACAACCGAGGCAACGTGCGCCCGTACGACAGGTCCACGCCACGCTGAGCCATCAGCGTGCGGAAGTCCTGCTTGAGTTTGTTGGCCAGCCGCTGGGCCGGGCCCGACTCGTCCGGGCAGACCAGCGGCTGCATCATGGGGTCGGCCTCACCAGCAGCCAGCCGCCGGGTCGCAGCGCCGAGATCATGGCGGCCAGTGCCGCGGCACGCTGTGGCACGTGCACCAGGACGAGGCGCGCGTGCACCAGGTCGAATCCGTCCGCTGGCGGCGGCTCGACGCCGACGTCGTGGCGGCGGACCTCGTAGCCAGCGTCGGAGGCAGCGGTCATCCACGAGGCGTCTATGTCGGTGGCGAGCACGTGCCCCGCCGGGCCGACGCGTGCGGCGAGCCAGGACGGCACGCTGGGGCCGCCGGCGCCGACTTCCCAACACCGCCAGCCGTCCGCGATGCCGAGCGCGTCGATGTGCCGGAACGTGGAAGGGTTGAACAGCGCCGCCAGGGCGTCAAAACGTGCCCCCGCTTCCGCCTGCTGATTGTCGAGCAGATAACCGCTGTCGTCGGCCACGTCCGCATCATCCCTCTCGCCGATGTTCAGGTTCAGCCACGCCGCGCGGAGTGACTCTGGCCGACGAGCGGAGCAGCACGCTCGGATGCTGCCAACAGAGCACGGTGTCCGCGACGCACCAACCCGTAGGCATCCTCCTAGGATGCCTACGGGTGGTGTGGTAAACCGCCCGCCCGAGGGTTTCCGCACTCCGACGCGGGGAGGGATCAGACTCCGACCTCGGCCTGTGTGGCCGTGGCCGTCTTCGGTGAGCGACGTCCGGGCATCCACCAGTTGGCCTCGCCGCACAGTTCCATCACCGCGGGGACGAGGACCATCCGGATGATGGTGGCGTCGACGAGCACGGCGATCGCCATGCCCAGACCGATCTGCTTGACCGAGACGTCGGGGCCGAGCACGGCGGTCGTGAAGATGGCGATCATGATGGCGGCTGCGGCCGTGATGACCTTGGCGGTTCGCGCCAGCCCGCGAGCGACGGCCAGCCGAGTGTCGCCGGTGCGCTCGTACTCCTCACGGATCCGCGAGATCAGGAAGACCTCGTAGTCCATCGACAGGCCGAACAGGAGCGGGAACATCATCATCGGCACCCAGGTCGTGATCGGCATGGCCGCGGGGAAACCGAGAGCCGAGCCGAGCCACCCCCACTGCACGATCGCGACCAGCACGCCGTAGGCGGCGCCGATCGACAGCAGATTCATCACGGCGGCCTGCAGCGCGATCGTGACCGACCGGACCAGCACGACCAGCAGCAGCAGGGACAGCGCGATGACGACCGTGATCATCAGGGGTAGGCGCGAGCTGGTGTCCGCGGCGAAGTCGATCGCACCGGCGTTCGGGCCGCCGAGGTAGACCGCATTGCCGCCGGGCGCCTTGGACAGCACGTCGTGGCGGAGCTTGTGCACCAGGTCCGCGGTCGCCTCGTCCTGGTATCCGGTCTTGGGGAAGGCCATGAAGATGGCAGCCAGCCCATCCTGGCTGATCCGCGGCTGAGTGGCGTAGGCGACGCCCTCGGTCTTCCTGACCGCCGCGACGACGGAACTCAGATCGTCGTCCGTGGAGCCGACCTCGGTGGCGAAGATCAGGGGTGCGCCGTAGCCGGGACCGAAGCCCTCGGAGAGGATCTCGTACGAGGTGTAGCTGCTCCGGTCGCGGGGCTGGACACTGGCGTCGGGCAGGCTCAGCCGCATCGACAGCGCGGGGGCGGCCAGCACCAGCAGACTCGCGCCGGCCAGAAGCGCGGCGACCAGCGGCTTGCGCTGCACCACGCCGGCCCAACGTTCGGCGGCGGTACGGCGCTCCCGCGACGGGGCACCGCCAGCCCCGCGCCAGCGGGACGTGCGACGGGGCAGGCGCAGCGAGTTGATCCGGTGGCCGATGAAGCCCAGGAACGCCGGCAGCAGGGTAACCGCGGCGATCATCGTCACCAGCACCGTCACCGACGCGCCGATGGCCACGCCGGTCATCATCTTCTGTCCCATGGCGATCAGGCCCAGCAGTGCGATCAAGACGGTCGTGCCGGCGAACAGCACCGCGTGACCAGCGGTGGTGATGGCCTTGACCGTGGCACTCTCGGGCTCGTCGCCGTCCTGCAGGCTGTCCCGGTAGCGGGTCAGGATGAACAGTGCGTAGTCGATGCCGACACCGAGCCCGATCAACGAGCAGACGAGCACCGTGAAATCCGGCGAGGGGACCACATGCCCCACGAGCTTCATCAGGGCGATGCCGCCGAGGACCGCCATCAGTCCGGTCACGAGCGGCAGGCCCATCGCCACCAGCGACCCGAAGGCGATGAACAAGACCACCGCCGCCGTCAGGAGGCCCACACCCTCGGCCGGGCCCTGCGGGGGCGTCTCCGCCTTCTCCGCCTTCTCCCCGCCCAGCCCCAGCGTCACGCCGTCACCGGAGGCGTCCTTGACCCTGTCCACCAGGGGCTTGACCTCAGTCTTCGCTACATCCTTGTCGGTCAGCGGGATGGTCGTACGGGCGATACGGCGATCCTTCGTCACCAGATTCTCGTCCTGATACGGCGAGATCACCGGCCCGGTAATGGATGACGCGTCCAGATCGGCGATGACCTTCTCGATCTTCTGCCGGGCGGCGGGATCGTCGATCCCCTTCTCCGCCTTGATCGCGAGAGTCAGCGTGTCCCCTTGCTGCTCGGGGAAGTGCTTCTCGATCAGGACCTGCGCCCTGGCGGAATCGGAGTCTCCACCGGCATAGTCGTTGTCGGAGGCGGCGCCGTAGCTGAAGCCGACGAACGCCACCGCGATTACGCCGACGATCCAGGTCACGAGGACCAGGCCACGGCGCCGGAAACAGAACCGGGCTAGTCCCGCCAGGGCCCCATCCGTACGGGGAGCCTCGGTTGTCATCATCTTCTCCTCAATCGTTGAGCGTTGCATTCAATCGCCTTGATCCGTTGCCTGGTTGGCAGAAAATGCGTGTCAGCAGAATCGCGGTGTCCCGTGGCGCGTTTCGCAGCGGAGCGAGAATCGCCGACTCGGCGAGTTCCTCAAGAGCCGTGTTGACGACGTCCAGGTCGGCAGGGGAGAGGGACGGTGCTCGACGGGCCAGCCGACGTAGTTCGGCGTCGATGACGGCCCGGTGGTGCCGGTGCACCAGGGCCAGGACGTCCGACTTGAGATCGTCCGTGCACCGGGCGGGCCGATCAGCGGCGCGGGCTGAATCAGTGGCCATGGCCGGGGCTTCCGCCGTGCGAGCCGCCGAATGGCGTCGTGACACCGTCGTAGTGGAGCCGCAGCATCATCCCCTGATGCGCGTGCGGCAGGTTGTGGCAATGGTTCATCCAGATTCCGGGATTCGTAGCGCGGAACGCGACCTCCCACGTCTCGCCCGGTCGGACGTCGAAGGTGTCCACCCACAGCGGACTACCCGTCGACGGCGTCCCGTTCCTGGACAGGATCAGCACGGGATGGCCGTGCAGGTGCCACGGGTGCGTTTCCAGGCTTCGGTTGACGACGGTGAACCGGACGATGTCGCCTTCGGCGACGAGCTGGTCGGGGATGGAGGGGTGGCCTCGACCGTTGACGGTCTGCGCAAACGCAGGCTTCCCGTCGACCATCGCCACCCCGCGATCGAGGACCATGGTGAAGTGCCGGTCGGCGCTGCCGCTGTCGAAGGGCACGGCGGCCGGAGCCCCGTACCGCAGCAGGTCGAGCTCCGGCAGGTCAGACGTGTCCTCGACACGCGCTTCGCCGCGCGCATCGCCATGCGGGCGCAGGCGCACTCCGCCGTCATGATCGTCGTCGACAACGAGCGCCACGGACGTATCCGGCATGAGGAACACCAGGTCGTACCGCCCGCCCGCGGGCAGGTGCAGTCCGACGTCGCTGACCTCACCGGGCTGGTTGAGGTCTCGGCCGTCGACGGCCGCCACCCGGAACGGGGTTCCGGCGAGGACGATCCGGTGCGGATCCGAGTCGGTGTTGATCACTCGCAGCCGAACCGGTGCGCCGGGTGGTGCGGCGTGTTCGGTTTTGCCGTCTCCGCCGGCGATCACGACGGTGCCGTCGAAGGTGTGCACGGGCAGCGTCAGGTCCACCTGCTCCACCGCGGGTTGTTCGTCGGCCCGCTGCCCGTCGCGCGGCTGCACGACGAGAGTCCCAAACAGCCCCTTGTGTACGCCGACGTGGGACGCGTAATGGGTGTGGTACCAGTAGGTGCCCACCTGATCGGCGCGAAACCGGTAGACGAAGTCCGCACCGGGTCGCACGGCCAGCTGCGTCACGCCCGGCGCGCCGTCCTCACCGCACGGTACGTCGTAGCCGTGCCAGTGCAGGCTCACGCCGTCGTCGATGTCGGCGTTGTGCAGCCGCACCTCAATCAGGTCACCCTGGGTCGCGGTGATCGCCGGGCCCGGGACCTCCCCGTTGTAGGTCCACGCGTCGATCTCCCGCCCGGACGGGAGCCGTACGGTGGCCTTCTTCGCGGTGAGCACCTGCCGCCGCACGGTGCCACCCGGTGCCGGTGAGCCGGAGCCCCGCAGGTCGGCCACCGACACGGCCGCCCGGGACGAACGTCCCGGGCCGCCGCCCCTGGTCACCGATTCGGTGGGGAGGAACGACAGCCCGGTGCCGGCACCGGCCGCGGTCACCACGACCGCGCCACCGGTCCAGCCGAGAAACCGGCGGCGCGAGATCGCGGGTCGATCCTCCGGCGCCTGCGCGACGCCCGCATCGGCGCTGCTCTCGACCGGAGCCGTGACCACTCGCGCGGTCAGCAACGCGCCGGCGCCCACGAGCGAGATCGTGATCAAGGCCGCGCTCACAGTAAGCGGGTATCCGACCAGGAAGGTCACCACCAGACCGGCCAGCGCCGCGTAGCCCGCGGTGAACACCGAGACCACACCACGGGCCGACCCTCCAGCTGCTCGCCCCCGTCTTACCGCGAGCAGCTGCGGGCCGGCGACCAGCACGGCGACGGCCCCGGCGGCCCCCAGCAGCGGCAGCCCCAGGAGCACCTTCTCCTGTACGAACCACCAGCCCCGGCCGGCCAACATCGCCACGGTGCCCACCCGGACCAGCGTCACGAGCACCGCCGCGACGAGGCCGGTGAGCGCCAGCCGGGTGCGCCGGAGCGCCAGCGTGACGCCGGCGGCGAACCACGCGGCGATGCTCAGCAGCGCGACGACATGGTCCAGGATGATCCACAGCCCCGTGGTCATGGCGCCTGTCGCGCAGGCGTGGCCGGCCTGGGCAGCTGGGTGTCCGGCCTGGACAGCTGCCTGGCCTGGCGGATGATCATCCCGGTCACTGCCACGATGGCGAGACCGTTGACCGCGTGCAGGCCGAAGACGAGCCCGCCGGCGGTGCCGTCGAGCGCCGTGGCGATCCCCTTGATCACGAACTGGACAACCGCGAGCCCGGCGACCAGGCCACTCATCCCGATGACCCGCCCGGGCATTCGGGCTGTCGCGGCGACGACGGTCACCAGGACCGCGATCAGAACAATCCCGCCGCCCAGCGCGCGGTGCGGCTGGAAGGACTCGTCGTTGGGTGCCGTGTCGAAAGCACCGCTGGCAGCCAGGAAGAACTGTGCGACGACGGCCAGCATCTGCAGGGCCGCCACGCCGGCGAAGAATCTACGCATGGCACGCTCCTCGAAGTGGGTGAGGGTGATCGCTCATGGCGGTGATCGTCGCGCCGGTGAGGCCGCCGTGGCCTCTGACAACGGATGGCAGCGTCTACGCAATTGGGCGTAGACGACCTGGTAGCTCACTACGCCCGCGCGCGTAGCAGGTCGCGCATCTGTGCCGAGCGTCGTCCGTGGGCGGGAACAGTAGGATCACCGCATGCAACCACGTGCCGTGTCGTTCCCCTTGCGTATGGTGGCGCAAGACGTGGCGCTCGCGCTCTTCGTCACCGTGATGCAGGTGCAGGGCACGGTCGCCAAGGTTGCCATCGAGGGGGCACCGCGCCCGCTCGCCGACTTCGGAAACCTCGGATACGCGCTGCTGATGGTGAGTGGCCTGGCCCTGGCCGTCCGCCGCCGGTGGCCGGTGCCGGTGTTTGTCACCACCGCGCTCGCCAGCTTGGTGTACTACGGTCTCGACTTCCCGGACGGGCCCGGCTGGCTCGGGCTCTTCGTCGCCCTGTACACCCTCACCGCCTACGGCGACGGGCGCCGATCGCTGGTGGTGGCTGGCGTGGGTACCACGGTGCTCGCCGTCTGGTGGCTGGTCGCCGCGGCCGACATCGAACCACGCGCCGCCATCGGCTGGGTGTTCTTCCGGATCGGTGCATCGGTCATGAGCGCAGCCCTCGGCGAGTCCGTCCGGTCTCGACGGGTCATCGCCGCCGAAGCTCAGGCGCGCGCCGAGCTGGCGGAACGGACTCGCGAGGAGGAAGCACGGGCACGGGTCGACGCCGAACGGCTGCGGATCGCGCGCGAGGTCCACGACACCGTCGCGCACGCCATAGCGATCATCAACGTCCAGTCCGGTGTCACCGCGCACGTGCTCGACAAGAGGCCGGAAGTGGCACGCGAGGCGCTGCAAGCCATCGAACAGACCAGTTCCCGGGCGCTGCGGGAGATGCGAGCCATCCTCGGGGTGCTCCGTGACGACACCGACGGGCGCGTGCCGTACCCAGGGCTCGAGCAGATCGACGAACTCACCGCCAAGGCACGCGATGCCGGACTCGACATCAAACTCGAGCAGACCTCGCCCGCGGCGCCGTTGCCGAGCGCGGTGGGCAGCGCCGCCTACCGAATCCTGCAGGAATCGATCACCAACGTGATCCGTCACGTCGGCCCGACCCGGGTGACGGTAGCGCTGCACCCAGGGATCGACGCCTTGGAGATCCGCGTGACCGATGAGGGGCGCCACGCCCGCCCAACCGGCGACCCCGCGGGCCCGCACCTACCGGCCCAGCAGCCGACCGGCACCGGCAGCTCGGCCAAGCCCGGCCGCGGCATCCTCGGCATGCGCGAACGCTGCCAACTGCTGGGCGGAGAACTCGAGGCAAAGCCGACACCGGGCGGAGGGTTCGAAGTCATGGCCCGGCTGCCCCTCGCGCCGACCGGGTCACGCCTATGAACGCACCGGCCACATCACCGTCAACCAACGCTCCGATCAAGGTGCTGCTCGCCGACGACGAGGGTCTCGTCCGGTCCGGATTCAAGGTCCTGCTCGACGTCGAGGACGACATCATGGTGGTGGGAGAAGCCACCAACGGCGCCGAAGCCGTCGAGCGGGCCCGCGCCACCCGCCCCGACGTCGTCCTCATGGACATCCGCATGCCAAAGCTGGACGGGATTCAAGCCACCACCCAGATCACCGCGACGCACGGGTTGGAGCAGGTCCGAGTCCTCATCCTCACCACCTACGACACCGACGAGTACGTCTTCGAGGCATTGGAAGCCGGCGCCAGCGGCTTCCTGCTCAAAGACGCCGGGCCGGCCGAGCTCCTGCACGCCATCCGGGTGGTCGCTGCCGGAGACGCGCTGCTCGCACCCCGGATCACCCGACGCCTCATCGGCCAGTTCACCGCGCAACGAAGCGCTGCCCAGGTCGCGGAGGACCGGCTCGCGGTGCTGACCCAGCGCGAGCGCGAAGTGCTGGCCCTGGTGGGACAGGGCCTGAGCAACAACGAGATCGGCGCCGAGTTGTTCCTCAGCCCGGCCACCGCCCGCACCCATGTCAGCCACGCGATGGCGAAGCTGGGTGCGCGCGACCGCGCGCAACTGGTCGTCATCGCCTACCAGACCGGACTGGTCAGCCCCAACATGGCTTGACATCCTCCCGGCCCTGAAGGGGCCGGGATTCCCACGGTTGCCCGTGAGGTTTCCTGTTTCATTGCCGACTGCCTGTCCGGGAGGATTTT
>NZ_JBEYSO010000059.1:0-18208 GCF_040642675.1 Micromonospora sp. NPDC047738 | reverse complement strand
AAGAACATCCTCGCCGCCGGGCTGGCGGAGAGGTAAAACGCCTGCGGAGCTGATGTAAGACCTCAAGGGAAAATCCTCCCGGAAAGGCAGTCGGCGATGAAACAGGAAACCTCACGGGCAACCGCGGGAATCCCGGCCCCTTCAGGGCCGGGAGGATGTCAACACGTCTCCTGTGTGCTGGCGTCAGCCGGGTGGGCTCACTCGATGTCTTAACCATGACCAGCGTTGACGGGCGCCACATCCGCTTGCGGGCTCGAGCGGTCCTGGCCGCAGGCGCGGGACATCCGCAGTACTTTCGGCTGATCCGCCCGAGTGGCGGCCCCCTTACGTTGTCCGGGAGGGGGAAGCATGCGTGCTGGCATCTTGGCTGAGCCTCGCCCCGCACGCCCGCCGGTGCGGGTCTGGCGGGACTGGGCGCTGTCCTCGGCTCTTGTCGCGATCTCGCTCGTCGAGGTACTGCTGCGCGACGACAGGGCGTGGGCGCCGCTGCTGGTCGGTGTCAGCGTCGTGGTCGCGGCGTGCCTGCTGTGGCGACGCACGCGGCCGCTGGCCGCAGTCACCGTTGCCTTCGGAGCCGTTCTCGCGTTCGACATCGCGAGGATCGCGGTCATTGATGCCACCGGTCTGCTGGGCATCGCAGGGCTGCTTGTGTTGCCCTACGCCCTGCTGCGCTGGGGAGCAGCTCGCGAGGCTGCCCTCGGACTCGGCATCATCCTCATCTGGCTACCCGTCACCCTCATCGCGGACCCGACCTCACCCGCGGAGAAGGTCGCCGGTTACGGCTTCTTCCTGTTCTCGGCCGCGCTCGGCGCGGCAGTGCGCTACCGCACCAGAAGCCACGACCGCGACATCGAGCAGGTGCGGCTTCACCAGCGCAACGAACTCGCCCGCGAGCTGCACGACACGGTCGGCCACCGCGTCTTGGCCATCGCCGTCCAGGCACAGGCAGGTCGCGCGCTGTCCGCCGCAGATCCGAAGCGCGCGCTGGCTACCCTGGTCACCATTGAGGAAGAGGCGTCCCGGACGCTCAAGGAGATGCGAGCCCTCGTAGGCGTGCTGCGCGACGGTACGGACGCCGATCTCGCCCCCCGGCGAGGGGTGGTGGACGTCGAACGACTCGCTCGTCCCGGCGGCGAGGTGCTGGGCGTCCGCGTGCAGGTCTCCGGTGACGTCGAGGCCGTTGAGCCAGCAGTCAGCACCGCCCTCTACCTGATCGCCGCCGAGGCGGTCACCAACGCGACCCGCCACGCCTCCGGCGCCACCCACGTCACCGTCGACGTCACCGCATCCCGCAGCCAGGTGCACCTGCGAGTGCGCGATGACGGCGAGGCGAGTACGACCAGCTCCCCGCACGCCGGCTACGGGCTGCGCGGCATGGCCGAGCGGGCGAGCCTGCTCGGCGGCACCCTCCGGGCGGGACCTGGCCCGGACGGCGGCTGGAGCGTCGACGCCTCGCTGCCTCGGACAGCGCGCGCGTCATGACCATCCGCGTGCTGGTCGCTGACGACCAGGACATCGTCAGGGCAGGGCTCTGCATGATCTTGGACGCCCAACCGGGCATCGCCGTCGTCGGCGAGGCCGCCGACGGCCGCCGGGCGATCGCCATGGCCCGTTCGCTGCGTCCCGATGTGTGCCTGCTGGACATCCGCATGCCCGAGGTCGACGGGATCGAAGCCACCCGCCAGCTCGCCGGGGCCGACGTGGCCGATCCTCTGGCCGTCGTCGTCATCACCACTTTCGACCTCGACGAGTACGTCTACGGCGCGCTGAAGGCAGGCGCCCGAGGCTTCCTCCTCAAGGACGCCGGCGCCGAGATGCTCACCCAGGCCATCCATGCCGCCGCCCGCGGCGACGCCCTGATCGCACCGAACATCACCGCGAGGCTCCTGTCCTCCTTCGCGAACAGCCGCTCGCGCTCGGTGCCAGCTGAGCCTGTCGAGCCGCTGACCGCTCGCGAGGAACAGGTCCTGCTGGCTGCCGCTCGCGGCCGGACCAACAGCGAGATCGGCGATGAGCTGTCCATCAGCCTCAGCACCGTCAAGACCCACATCGCCGCCCTGATGCGCAAGCTCAACGCCCGCAACCGCGTCGAGATCGTCATGTGGGCCTACGAGACACGCCGCGTCGGCACCTGATCGGCGCCCGCATACTCGAATCGCGGAAGCAGGAGCGCCGGGGGGGCCGGATAAGGCGAGGAACTCACCTCGGGCGGGTTGAGTGGGCATGCCGCTGGCTTCGGGCGCACCGTCGGACGTCCGGCGGCTGTCCCTTCCTACACAGGTTGCGCCCTGCGGTGTCCCGGTCGTGTGTCACGGTGCTCGGTGCCCCGAAGGATCGACCGCCGTGTCGGCGGCGGCCGACCCGTTGGGGCTCCGACATCCCGCAGGCGCGCTAGTCGTACCGATCGTCGTCGTGCACGACGACGGCAGGGCACGCGGGCCCGGCGAGCCGACGGCATCGAGCGTGACGTCCGCTTCTCGGCTATGAGAGAGCGACCGCTGACCCGATCACCGTGACAGTGAGTAGCGCTCGGATCGCGGCAGATCCGGATACCGAATCGCGGGCAGTGGCCGTGGCATCAAGCGACGCAGAACTCGTTGCCCTCGGGGTCCTGCATGACGACGTGGCCGAGCACGTCGCCGTACCACTCCTCGCGGATCACCGTCGCGCCAGCGGCGACCAACTCGGGGACTTTCTGCCGGATCAGTCGGGCGCGCTCGACCATGTTCCAGGGGCCTGGACCGGCACCCGGACATCGATATGCACTCGGTTCTTGCTGGACTTGCCCTCGACTTCATGCTGGAAGAATCGGAGATCTTTCCCGAAGCGCATTGGGCAACCTCGACAAACCAGGAACCGAACCGGCTTCAGATTCCGGCCAACGCCAGCACCTGATCGAACCCGCGAAGCTGGGCTGGCGAACTCACCATCGGCAGCACCAGGGCCGGTATGCCGACGGCCACGGAACCGCCGTCGCATCCGGGATGGTCGCCAACCATCAACGTTCGATCTGGCTGTGCCGCCAGGGCTTCGACTGCGGTGCGCCAGATCCGTACATCGGGTTTGACGAAGCCGACCTCGTAGGAAAGAACGAATGCATCGATGTAGCGGTCAAGCCCGTGCCTCGCAAAGCAGATGCGAATGTCCCAGCCCACGTTACTGACCACGCCAAGGCGAATACCGCGGGCACTCAGCGCGGCGAGAGTGGACGCCGTGTCCGCGTACGGCGCCAGCGCTTCGGCGCGCGTTTCGTGCAGGGCTCGCGCAAACGGCAAGTCCACCCCACGGATTTGCTGCAGGACAGCCAGAATCGCCCGGTCCCACACCTGTGGGTCCAAGTCCCGGGCGATGTGAGCAGGGTCCGTAGCCGTCGTTCGCAGCAACTCAGCGAAATCCGAGGCGATGCGCTCCGCCTCACCGGCGGCCACCTCCCGGCCGATCAAGGCCGCCGCGCTGCCGACCCAGCGGTTGGGGTCCCTGGCGAACAGGGTCCAAGCGAAATCGAACAGGACGGTTGTCACGGGTTTCGAAGGCACCAGGTCACCCTAGATCAGCGGGACGATTGACATGGGCCATGATGCTCCTGACTGCGCTCGACGCAGAACAGGTTGCCCTCCGGGTCGGCCCTGGTCACCCAACCGGGCCGTTGGGGCTTGCGATGATCCTCGTACTCGGGTCGCGCCCGAGCCCCTTCAGCCGCACGACCTCCTCATCGCGTGTCCCGTCGGTCGGCATGACATCGATATGCATTCCGCGACCGGTTCTTGGTTCGGCGGCTTTCCCCTCGGGCACCTTCAGGAAACTAATGGCGGGGCCCCGGCCATCCGGGTCGACGATCGACGCGTTATCGGGCTCGTCGAAGCCAGATTCCTTGACATAGCCGAGGGCCAGCGCCCAGAAAGCGGCGATCCGCTGCGGATGGTCGGCATCGCATCCCAAGGTCCAAAAAGTCGCCATGACGCCAACGTACGGGGGTTGCGACCAGCTGTCATCGGCAAGAGCGTGTACTCGAGACCGTGGCCAGCAACAAGGATGATGTATACCGACGGTGACGACGATTCGGCGGTCGGCGCACATGCTCTGCGGCATGAGAGGACGTCCACCGAGCGGCCAGGTGGCACGCGAGCGATCAGCAAGCAGCTAGGTCGGCCTCGAAGACCGAATCAGTGGTTCGCACGTAGAGGCGGCTTCCGCGAGTGCTGACGAGGTTGATTCTCTTCAGCGGGGTGAGGGCGGCCGGGCCGTGCTCGACGATGATTCCGTCGCGCAGCCGGCACTCGGTGAGCTGGTGCGGCTTGCCGTACCCACCGATGAAGATCACCACGTTACCGTGGATCAGTACGGCCCGCGCCCCGCGGACCGGGCCTGGCGGGAAGGGCTTGGCCTCCGTGTCGGTGATCCGGATCAATGGGAAGCCGGTGTAGTAGTAGGCCCAAGCCGTGCGAGCACTCACGTTCAATGCGTAGCAGGTGGCGATGTGGTCGAATCCGGATGGCGGCCAGTAGGTCCACAACTGCCGACCGTACTCGTCAAACCGCGTGAGACCGCCGGCGCTGAGCGGATCCCCGCTGTAGATGCCCTCATCGAAGTAGCCGACCCAGATGGTGCCCGGCTCGTCGATGGCGAGGTGTTCGACGCCATCACCGATCCGGAATGACCGCAACGCTTGACCGGAGGCGTTGAATACTTGTGCGTTGTCCGGCACCGGCTCGAACGGCCGGCGGACGCATCGGGACTGGACCAGCAGGAAATTTCCGTCAGGCAGCAGATCCACCTTGTTCGGGGCTATCGTCACACCGGTCAGTGCCACCGGGCGCCAGTCGTCCCCGGCTTCATGCAGGTGAACCCGTACCCGCAGGCCGGGCAGCCCGTTGCGCTGGCTACCGTGCGCCGAGACGGCGACCAACCGGCCGTCGACGGTGGCGTTCAGCGCAACGAGGTCTTCCGCGTCAGTCAGAGCCGGAAGCTTCGCCATCCGGCGGCATTGCAGCGTGCGTACCAACGTCTTCAATCACTCCCCGGGTCGACCATGATCGTAACGATGCGAGTGGAAGTCGCCCGATACACGGTGACCCACGGCCGCCCGACAGCCGAGCGCTCAGCGGCAAATTCGGATGGCGGATCCGCAGGAGCGGAATGATGGCAGTAATAGCGCTCGGCCGTCCGGGCTTGCGCCTAAATATCAGCCAAACTGACGCCGAGCCTTTAGCAGATAGCTATATGAATCGGCATCAGCAGAGCCTCTGACCAAGCGAGAACTCAAGGCGACAATGGCCGTCGTCCCAAATCCATCGTATGGATAATAAAGCGCTGTCTGCAAGACATCGCCGCCAACCTGATTAACCGCCATTCGGGCGCCTCCACTCAGTCGATTGCCTCGCTAATGAATCGAGCCGACACTGTGAGAGGTTTGCAAATCTCACGGCGATGCTAAGTGTGCATTGTAGCGCATCTGCGCCGGTTACTATGACCTCCCGGAGGGCAAACCATGACAGATCGAAAATTGGGCAGGGCACTCAACTCGGCTTGAGTTCGCATCGCTGCCGTCACGGCGTCGACTTCTGGAGGGTGATCTCCCGGGCGAACCGCTTCGCCCCGTCGCCGATCACCCCGGTACGCCATGCCGCGACGTACAGGTCCCACCAGCCGTTGAGCGCCTCCGCCACCGTGTTGTTAAGCCGCTGCCGACCGTGCTCGTAGCGCTCGGCCGACGCGAGGTCGGCCAGCAGGCCCGGGTCGGCCTTGGCAATGGCGGTGGTCATGTTCGTCCAGAGCGTCTGTGGGGCGTCCTGTAGCTGGGTAGCCGAGGCCAACACGTCCAGGTAATAGAAACGGCCGGCGTCCCCGAACTTGTCAAGCGCGTCGAGCACCGCCGGGAGCACCGGGTCGGCGTTCACCTGCCGCTTGAGGTCAGCCAGCAGACCCGGGACGTTTCCCGGGTGGGTGTCGAGCAGGGGCCGGGCGGTCCGGTCGGCCTTGAGCACCCGGTGCCCGATTTCCCAGCGCATGTAGTCCTTGGATGGCCACCCAGTGCCTTGGTCACGGCCAGCCAGCCCAATAGTCAGCTTGAGCATCTTCTCGGCACCAAGGGCCAGCAATGACATGACTGCCACCGCGTCGGCGTAGTCGTGCCGCATCGTGCGTACGGCGTCGAGCCCGCGGGAGAACAGCGCTGCGGCGTCGTTGCTCTCGCGGGTAAGGGCGAGCTGCCACTGGAGGCTAACCTGTTTCGTCATGGCTTCGAGGCTACGAGCGGCGTCCACCGGGCTTCGGCTGCCGTGGTCACGCCCGACAGTGCGGCCTAGACACCCACCGGTCGTGCGAACATCCTTGGCGCGGGCGTTAGGCATCACCGCCGTGCCAACAGGCGCCGATCGGCTCCCGCGCGGCGACGGACAGCTTCGTTCCCCTATGGCCGGGGACCCGTTGTTCTAGGGATGTCAGGAGCGAAGCGCGGGACGGTGCCGATGTCGGCGGACGATCGGCAGCAGGCGCCTAACGCCCTGGCCGTCATGACCCACGAAAGGTGGTCGGGCGATCGGGGCCGCAGCGCCGGTGCTGTTCGCGGATCGGATCAGTCTGGCGGCTCTGCGGCGGGTGACCAGCGGTGAGCCCGGGCAGGGCATTCGTCGGCGTACGGCTGATAGCGTCACGATCGGCCCCTGACCTGCGGGAATGTGGTTCGGGTTCTGCCACATTGAGTCCACCAACAGTGCGTGAGCTGGGAAAACGTGAAACACGATGGGCGATAGGCTAAACGCCTTCTCGTAAGGTGCGCCGTGACTTGGGGAAGCGTGCGTGTCCCGGTGGAGCGGGCCGTGGTCGTGCGGTGATGGCAGAGTGGTCCGAGGGGACACGGTGGTCGGCCGGATCAGCTACACCTCTGGGTTGGGCCGTGCTCGTGCAGGCGATCCCGAATCGACGCTCCGGGACGGTGGCTGGCGCTGCACAGACGCCGCGCGGTGGACGGCTGCGCCGCGGCCTGCTGGCACCATGATTGAGCTGGCCCCGCGCCTTATCGGCGGCAGATCCGGATGTCGGGCCGTTGACGTCGGTTAGCAGCCTTCGGCCGGGTTGGGATGCAGGGCCGGCAGCTGGCCCTCTCAGTCACCCGGCCACCCTAGAAGTGCCCTCCAACGCGCCGATATTCGCCTGCACTCGGGCGCGCCAGTCACCGTCGTACACCGTCTCGGCCCACAGGTTGCTGAGTTCTGACTCTTGACCCATGACCCGCAGCAAAGCCGCGACGGCTACCTTGACCAGATCGTCCAGCTCGGCGGGAACCCTCACGTCCAAGCCGCATCGTCGGAGCGTCGCGTCGTCGTCTATTCGTCGTGCGGCAGCGATCGCGGCCGCCGCAACGGCTGCCTCCGCCTCCTCCTTCTCGAGATACTCGTCCTCGTCGAAGCCGGCGACGGTCGCCAGCGTTGACCTCAGAAGATCACGTACGGCTCACAGTCGAGGTTGCGCAACTCGTCACAGATATCCAGCGCTCCGTCGTTCTCGAACGGCCCGGTACCCGAGGCGCCCATCCGCCACCCCTCTGCTCGCTGCCTGCGCAGATACTTGATCCCATGATCGACGGCGGCGAGCCTGTCCGCCCATCGAACGACCCGGTCGCTCGCCGGCGAAGGCCAGTGCCCGGATCGCGGCGAATCAGTGCATTGCCAGGGCTGTTGTGGGCCGTCGATCAGCCGTTGGGGCGTGACTCGATCGCCTGCAGCGGCCACCTGTTGCCGTCAGGATCGCCGAAGTAGACGAAGTTGCCCCATGGCCGCACCTCGACCTCGCTGGCATCGACGCCGGCGTCGAGCAGTTGCCGGCGCGCCGCCTCGGCGTCGGCGACCACAGCCTGGATTCCTGTGTGCCGGGAGTCTTGTCGGTGATGCCTTCGCCGATCACAATGGAGCAGGCTGAGCCGGGTGGTGTCGGCTGGACGAACCGCAGGCCCTCCTGCACCCTGTGATCGTGGTCGGCGTTGAAGCCCACCTTCTGGTAGAACGCCTTGGCCCGGTCGACATCGGTCACCGGAACGGGGATGAGTTCAATCTTCCAGTCCATGGACCCACCGTAGGACGTGGTTACGACCTTCGGGCTCACCGCACCCTCCGCGGCAGATCAGTCCGTGTCTCATCCCCTATGCTGACGCTCGACGTCGGCCGGGTTTCGCCAGCTCAAATCGTGGCGGCCGTGCGCTTCCCCTCGTAGCGTGGAGGCCTGGACTTGAGGGATAGAGGTTCATGGCTGAGACGAGGCGTCAGTTCGATCCGGAGTTCCGCGCGGGTGCGGTGCGGATCGTGCGGGAGACCGGGAAGTCGATCGCGCAGGTCGCGCGTGACTTGGGCATCAATGACGGCACCCTGGCGAACTGGGTGAAGAAGGACCGCGAGGCCCGGGGCGAGGCCGCTGCGGGTGGGCTGTCGGAGGACGAGCGGGCCGAGTTGGCGCGGTTGCGGCGGGAGAACGCCGAGCTGGCGATGGAGCGTGATGTCCTCAAGCGATCCGTGGTCCTGTGGGTGAAGGAAGCGACGGGCCGGTGAGCGTGGCTGCCTTCATCGCTTCCCAGAGGACCGAGCACGACGTGCCGCACGCGCTGGCCTGCCGAGCCTTGGGTGTCTCGCAGTCCTGGTTCTACAAGTGGCGTGACCGGCCACCCACGCCGCGGCAGGACCGCCGGGTCCGGCTGGCCGACGCAGTGCGGAAGGTGTTCGACGATTCCGGCGGCACCTACGGCAGCCCGCGTGTCGGCGATGAGCTGCGTGAGCAGGGTTGGCAGGTCTCCGACAACACGGTCGCCCAGCTCATGGCCGAGTTGGGGCTCGTGGGGCGGGCCAAGCGCCGCCGCCGGAGCCTGACCCGTCAAGGTAGGCGGCCGGCGGCCCCGGACCTGATCAAGCGCAGCTTTACCGCGCCGGCGCCGGATGTCGCCTGGTGCGGTGACATGACCGAGATCGTCACCGGCGAGGGCAAGCTCTACCTGGCCACCGTCATCGATCTGTACTCCCGGCGCATCCTGGGCTACGCGATGGGCGCCCAGCACGACGCCGGTCTGGTCGTCGCGGCGTTGAACATGGCCGCGGTCACCCGTGGCGGCGACATCGCCGGCGTGATCTTTCACAGCGATCGTGGCAGCGAGTACACCTCGGCCGACTTCGCCCGCGCGTGTGCCCGGTGGAAGGTACGCCAGTCGATGGGCCGGGTCGGGTCGTGCTTCGACAACGCCGTCGCCGAGGCCACCTTCTCCACCATCAAGGTCGAGTACGTCCACCGCCGGCAGTTCCGCACCCGCACCGAAGCGCGCCTGAAGATCGCCACCTGGATCACCGACTTCTACAACCGGCGCCGACGCCACTCCATCTGCGGCGGGCGATCACCTATCGACTACGAACGATCAGCGGTGCAGGCTCTGGAGGCCCAAGCCGCATAACGGAGCCCTCCACGATTCCAGGGGATTGACAGCCGGGAGGAAGGCGAGAGACTGGGACGAGGACATTGGCCAGCTTGGCAAGGGCGAGTCAGGACGCATGCGCTGCGGCGCTACGGCGCTACGGCTTCGTCGCCGAGCGCAGAGGTCTTCTCCTTCAGAGGGGTGCGTCTAGGGCAGCGTCGGGATGGCTGGGACTCAATCTCGCCACATGGTCGCTACCTCAGGTCCTGCATATCAACCCCGTAGTCGGCGTCAGGCACGACGCCCTGGAAGCCATCCTCGTCTCCACTGCCGGTTGGTCGGCTCCCGTAGCGTCCGTCAGCAGGCCCCTGGGCTACCTGATGCCGCAGAACACCTTCGTCCAGTGGGACTTCTCCGCGACTGGGGATCTGGCGGCGGTAGCGGAGGACCTCACTCATGCAGTCGCGACCTATGGCCTGCCCTTCATCGACCACTGGTCGGACTGGAGCAGATTCTCCCGTGAGGTCGCCAGCTCCGATCTGCTCCTCGACAACGTCCGCTTCGTCATGTTGCCGGCTGTAGCCGCAGTCAACGGCGACTACGAGATTGCGGACCGGCTGATCCGACAGGAACTCGAGCGCACGGCAGGTGAGCAGGACGCCTACTCGAAGGGGTATCGCGACTTCGCCGAGAAGTTCCGCAGGAGTGTCCTGACGCACTGATCTCGGCAGATCCGGACACTACCGGGGCTCGGCGAACATCACTGTGTGTAGTCGATGACTTCTGTGTGCGGGCGGCGGCTCGACCATCAGCTCGCCGCTGAGCTTGCGGATGTCGATGGCCGCTGTGTACTCGGTGGCGTACGCGGCCCTGCACTGCAACTCGTACGCCGACACGTGGTGGCCTGGGCCGGCAAGGGCCGGTCTTCGACCGGCCCTTGCGGCTGGCCGTACAGGTGGTGGGAGGTGACGACGGCTGCGGCTTCGAGCGTGTCCACGCGCCAGAGATCCGCCAGCGAATGCTCGGCGGTGTTATGGCATACGTGCGGGACGTCCTCATGCCGCTGACCGCGCGCTACACACCGTCACCACAACCTGATCGAGCCGGCTCTCATTCGTGCCGAATTGAGCGCGATGCTGTCGCGGGCTGGCGACGACAACGATCCCGACGCCGTGACCGGACGCTGCGGGCGATTAGCCGCCTCCGCTCTCGGCGCGCGGCCGGGCTGAAAGGCCGCCCGAGGGCCTCATGATCCATCGCCTGGCCACGATCATCGGTTGCCAGGCGGCCTGGTTGGGGTGAGAATGACGCCAGGTTGATGACCCAGCCGATGCTCCATGAGGAGATGGCTGGTGTCCCGGATATCTGGTAGTAAGACCCGTGCCCCGCAGTGGGGGCCGGGCCGTCTTGGTTGGTCGCAACGACGTGTCGACGGTGCCCTCGTGATCCATTTGGCGGGCGAACTGGACCTGTCGACGGCCGCGGAGTTGCATCGGCGGCTGATGAGCGTCGTCGAATCGAGCGCGGCTGCAACCGTTGTTTTGGACATGTCGCACGTGGCCTTCATCGATGCCCACAGCACCGGCTTGATCGTGACCGCGTGGGCGGCCGCGACGTGTCGTGGACGACAGTTTCAGGTTAATGGGCTGCAGGGAATACCGGCACGGGTGTTCGGCCTGCTGGGGTTTGCGCCGTTAGCAGCGCGCCGGATGTGGGACGACAATGCCGGAGGGGTTGCGGGTGGCCCAAGCGAAGGGGCAGGCGGAGTTGCCGCACGGTGACAGGCCGTTGGAGGAGCGCATGGTGCGGGCTGACCTGTGGGAAGCTGGCGCCGACGAGCGGGAACGGCTGGCTGACGAACGGGAAGCGCTGGCCGACGAGCGGGAACGGCTGGCCAATCGCCAGGAATACGGGCAGGACCGGCAGCAGGCCGACCGGCCGCCGCGCGCCTCACCGACCGGCGAGGCCGACGATGCGGCGGAGGCGGCCGAGACAGAGGCGCTGCGCCGCGCGGAGGCCGCCGTGCGGCGGGCCGAGGCGGAGTTGGACCGGACGCGGCAGGCCGCCGCCCGTGTTCGGGCACGCGCTGCTCGCCGCCGCGCCGCCAGCGAGCGGGTCGCGACAGCTCGGCACGCCGACGAGACCGTTGACGTCGAGGAACGCGCGTGGCTGGCCGATCGGCGAGACTTTGTTGCCGCCGAACGCGACGATCAAGCAGACGAACGAGACCAGATCGCTGACCAGCGCGAGGAAATCGCAGGGCTGCGCGAGCGCCTGGCCGACGAGCGTGAGCGCGAGTTGCTGCAGCGGGAGCGGCGGGTCGACCAGCTGCGACCAACCGGCCGCCGGCCCAGGGCGGCGCGGCCTCGGGCCGACCGGGAACCCGTGGTGGACAGGGACCTACGCGCCGACGGTGAGCGCCAGCGCGAGCGCGCCGCAGCCGACCGGCGTGCCGCGGCGCATGATCGAGCCCGCGCTGCCGCGAAATGGGGTCCACAGGCGTACGGGCCGACGTTGCTGGCCAGCTTCGCCCCGCTCGCCCAGCAGTTGTTCGGCAACGACGACCTGCGCGACACGCTCGCGCAGGTGCTGAAGTTCACCGTCAGCGCCGTGGCCGGATGCGACTGCGCCAGCGTCACGCTGTACCGCCACGGACGCGTCGTCGATACCGTGACCAGCGACGCGGTCGCCGCCGAACTCGACGACATCCAGTTCGCGACCGGAATCGGCCCTGCCCCCGAAGCGATGCAAAATGAAACTCCCGTCTACATCGCCGACCTGGCCGATTCGCCGCGCTGGCCGGTCCTGGCCGCCACCGCCGTCGAGTTCGAAATGGCCAGTGCCCTGTGCCATGGTCTGTTTGTCCATCGGCCGGCCCAATGGTCGGTGCTCGGTGCGTTCAACCTCTACAGCGCGACACCTGGCGCATTCAGTGAGGAAGACCAGGAGTTCGGCTCGATCCTGGCCGCATACGTGGCCGTGGCCGTGGCCATGGCACAGCGCCGCGACGAAGTCGGCCGTCGCGAAGCCGCCCTGCATCGAGGACTGAGCACCCGTGACGTCATCGGGCAGGCCAAGGGCATCTTGATGGAACGCCAACGCCTGTCCGCCGGTGACGCCTTCGACCTGCTGCGTCGCACATCCCAGCGGCTAAACCGCAAACTCGCCGATGTCGCCCAGCAACTCGCAGAAACTGGAGAGATACCGGCATAGGCGCGCACCGTAGCATCGCCCATCCGAGATCGTGGCTCGACCAGTCCGTTAGGCCCTGTGCGACCTCACCCGCCAACGACCATCGCGACGTGGCACCGCCCGTCGTTTCGTCACGGGCGCCGGTGATATCCGCTCACTCATGCCGACCGTGCGCGATCCGGACGCTACATGCCGTGAAGGCCCAGCGGCCGGCTTGGCCAGACTGACATGCCGAATTCAGTGCGTCCGCTTTCCCGTGCCGCCAAGCGTCGGCAGGTGGTCGACGACCAGCAGCCACCGCAGATTCCACAGAAGGTATTGACAACGTCACTGCACCAGAGCGCGGACCTCTTGTGCGGTAAACCGCGCGAAGCCTTCAAGATCGGGTTCGTCAGCGGTGGGTTGGAGGATCACGGCATCGGCTCCGGCGTCTTTGTAACGGTTCACGACGGCAGCTATGTCGGCGGCGCCACCGAGCGCGGCCGTATCGGACTTGTCTGACTCGCCCCAGAACTCCAGTTCACGGGCCATGCGCGCCGCGGCGTCGGGGCCGGTCGCCGCGTGCACATACACCGTGATGGCCTTGGCCGTGTGCCTGACGGCGGCCACCTCCTCCGGTGGCGTGCCAGCCGTCAGCAGGATCCCGTCGGCGACCTCGCAGGCGAGCGCCCGCGTCTTGGGCCCGGTCGCGCCGGCGTAGATTCGGGTCGCACCCGTCGGCGGGTAGTCGAGCTTGACCTTGTCGAGCCGCACGTAACGGCCCGAAACCGTGACCGTCTCGCCGGCCAGCAGCGCCTTCAACGCCTCAATATGCTCGCGCAGCAGGGTCAGCGGCGAGCCCACCCGCGCGCCGACCTGACCCATCCAGTCCTGCACGCCGTGGCCGAGGGTGAGGCGCACCCGATCGGGAAAGAGCCGGTGCAGCGTAGCGGCCTCCATGCCCAGCACCGCGACGTTGCGGAACGGCACCGGAAGCAGGCCGATACCCACCGCCAGGCGGTCGGTCCAGGCGAGAGCGGCGGCCGCGGTGGCGATGCCGCTCTCGAGGAAGCAGTCCTCCCAGAGCCACAGCTCCTCAAGGCCGGCCTCATCTGCGGCGCGCGCGACGGACCGGAGGCGTTCGGGCGGGTTCTGCGGGCGGAAGACCACACCGAGAGTCGTCATGCCAGCCGAGCCTAGACCAGGCCCGGAGCCGCGACCGATGGTCCGCGTGGCTTCGTCCGCGAGCCCAGGGGCGACCGGGTAGCCGATCTCGCTGACCAGGCCGCGCCCGTCGGTCTTCAGGCCGACGGTGCCGAGGAGGCGGTCTGTGTTCGCGTCGACGATCGCGAAGTGGATCCCGTCTCCGGTCTCCCGCAGGGAACGGGAGATCTTGGCGCACCAGTCAGCGGAGTCCTGGCGGGCGTAGGGCTGGGGGAGCCACTGCTGGATGAGCGGGTCCGCACAACCGATCTGATTTCCTCGATGTCGATTGCGGAGAAGGGCCGCAGCAAGAGATCGCCGGGTGGCGGTCCGCCTCGTGATGCCGCTGCAGCCGATCACCGCGGCGCGTTTCGCCCGGGTCGCCGGGCGACCCGGTCAGCGGCAAAGGAGTTTGCCCAATCGGCGGCGACCGGGGTGCGCCAAGCCGGGACGTGGTGCTCAACTGTGCAGCGGCGCGGGCGGGTGGGACAGCGTTCTTCTGCCGCGCGGCGCTCGCTACACAGCGTTACACGACGTGGTGCGGCCGGTGCACGGATCCGATGTGAGTGCGCTTGCGTCAGCCTGGCCGCGTGCCGGGTGAGGGGGCGCTTCCACGTCTCGTCCCAATTGGCCGCCGCACGAAGGCGATCAACTCGGCGTCAAACGGAGAGTCGCCAACCGAGTCTCGATATCGCCTGGAAAAGACCGGCAGCCGCTGCGTCGACCACGAACGTTTGCCGGTTGGTTCCTGCCGCCCCTCGATCGAGGGCGAAAGCCGTTGTTGGCGCTGCGCGGCAAGCCTGTTGGGGCGGCAGGCGTTGGCACCACGCAGCCACCGGGACTATCCGATGCGGATCACCAACACTTCGTTTTCGTCCAACGCCGCGATGAGCTCGCGCAGCAGGATGAGCCCGTCATCGATGGCCTGCCGGATTTCCTCGAAGCCACCGTCGCCGACGCTGTCGAAGTACCGTTCGGCCGCCGCACGGTCCAACCGTGCCGGGTCCAGCGCGGTCAGGTGACGCTTGTCGGGCGAGGTAATCAGGTATGTCAGGCCGTCCCCCGCATTCAGGGCCTCCGTCTCGGCACGGTATTCGGCTGCCCCAAGCGGGGTGCCCGTGTCCTCGAGAAGGAGCATCAGGTGCATCAGCACGTACCCGGACCAGTCGTACCACCCGAGTACGCCAAGGTCGTTTTCCTCGAGGTATTCGTATACGGGCGACGGCACAATCAACGGAGTTGGATTCCTCCAGCCGATTCGGCTCCAGAACTTCCCGATCGCGGGCCAGCGATGGGTCGCGGCTGGGGTCATTACCGGCTTGGCTTTCGCGGCCCGCACGAGCCCGGGTACGGCGGACCGGTCCAGCAGACAGAACGACGCTACGGTAGACATGGCCGCCGCACCGCCGCGATGCCCCCCTGGGTGATGACTCCGGCCATCCGCATAGCCCGGCATGCTGCCATAATGCGACCGCGAACGTGGCACATGCTGCCGCGATCTTCCGGTGCGCAAAGTCGCCTGGTGCGTTAGCCAAGACCATTCACCTAGTCCGACGTCGCTGTAGTTGGTCTCCACTCACGCAACCGTCGTCCAAGGTCAGCTGCGCTGATCTGTAGCCGCGAGCGCTCCTCACCGAAGGTACGTCGGCGCCGGTTGCCGGCGTCCGGACGTGCCGACGAGAGCGCGTGAAGAAGCGCCATTGTGCATCACACCCTGGCCGTTGATCGATTCCCAACCTACGATCAACCGCTGTTCGATGAGGGGAGAGGACTACCTGATGCCTGGTTTCATAGGTGCTTGGCGCCGCAAACGCACTCCGAGCACTCTCGTCTGGCATGGACCGACGCACCAGGTCCGGCCGATGCCGGGGCGGACGTTGGTACTGGCACTCGTATCGACGGCTGCGCTGAGCGTCAGTGGGTGCGCAGACGCCGAAGCGGAGGCACCCGTGTGGTCGAACCCGTCGCCGGCATCGCTGCCGCCGGCACCGCTGGCGACGTCGTTGCGGAAACCCTCCGGGTCGTCGTCAGCCGCGCCGCCTTGCAGCGGGACGCCGTACGCCAAACCGTCCACGACGTGGAAGCGGCCTCCGTGCAGCCCACTGCACCGATTACCGCAGTTCCGCGAACCAAGCTGCCGGGCCCGGCGACAGGGGTCGTACCGCTGTCGGGCAAGGAAACGCTCGTGGGCGAGCTGCCGTTAACGTTCAGCCAGCCAAAGACGACCGCCGGCGCCACCGCGGAAGGAGAGTTGACCGCCGTGCGTGTGCAGGTGCTGAATGAGGCGACCCGCAAGGCGTCCGGCGCCACCGCGGTGCTGGTGGCGCTCTCGCGCGCGGACGGCGTGGCCACACCCTGCCAGCTGCATGTCCGGTTGAACTACACGGGGTTCTCCAATGCGTATGGCGGCGACTACGCAAATCGGGTGATGCTCGATGAATATCCGGCGTGCGTCTTGACCACACCGGAAGTCCGCACCTGTAGAAATTTCGAAACGCTCAAGGCTGTGCGGTGGGACGGGAAATTGTCCACCGATATCACGCTGGCCGGCGATGGATCGTTGACAGTGATCGCGATTTAGGTTCAACTGGACTGGTCTGGCGGTCGGCTGTCTCGGGTGTGCGATTGCTCTCATGCCGCGGAGATGGCGTCGTGATACAACCGTCGACGGGTACTGCCTCGTCCTGCGTCGTGGTTCGTCCGGGCACCGAAACGTGCTCGTGCGGCCTGCCGGAGAGGGCCACCATTGGTTCCGTGACCAGCTTCCCTGCGCAGGCGCGCCGCGTCCACGACAGCACGCTTTCGCCACAGCGTCGGCTTTACGCGTTGCGGGAGTGCGCGCTGCACTGTGCTCCATACGGATTCCGCGCCACCTGGCATCACCTGATCGTCTCCGCGCGTATCCCACGCAGGCTTACCGACGACCTCGGCGCACTCGTCCGCGCTGCCGACGAACTGCAGCGGGCTCGCGACGTGGTCCTGCCGCTTGCGCAGGAGTACGCCGCCCAGCGGCGTCGAGAGAAGACGACTGGCAGGCGAACCCCACGGACGCCACCGCCCTGGAACTCGTGGGGCTGGTGCCGAATCGCCTACTGTCCTGACCCTGAGCACCACCCGACGGCACCTCTCGCCACGGTCGTCCAAGCGGTCCTCGATCGCTACGCTGCCGGAATCAGCGCCGACAAACACTGCCTCGCATGCGGCAACGAACGGCGCCGCCCGGGCCGCGCATGCCCGACCTGTGGCGTCCACCCGGACGGCCCCGCCGCACGCTGGCGTGCCTCCCCGGCGGAGGACCGCTGGCAACGGATCTGGTACCGCGAGCTCGACGACCGACCAGGGCCCTCGCCCCATGAGTTCGGCGTGCACTGATCTGAGCCGCGATCCGCGCGCCACGCAGTGTCACCACAACAGATCAAGGCAGCGCCCGGTAGCCGAAGAGCGGATGCGGTGAGTCGCATCTGAGACGCGCCACGACGGGGGCGGTCATCTCGCCCCGCCGTGGCGCTGTTACGGCGTGGTCAAGGTCAGTTGCCGGCAGGCGGTGCTGTCAGTTCGGCGTGCCGCACGGTGTAGTCCCCGCGAGTCACCGTGGCGAACGCGGCGGGCGCGAGGCAGGTACCGATTCGGGCCGGACCCCATTGGCCTGCCTCGTTCTGGTCGGCGCTAGCTGACCATGTGAAGCCGACCCGGTCGCGGCCGCGGCCGCCGTCCTGCACGCTGAAACCGACCCGCTTGCCGAGGAAGTCGCTGGCGTACTCGTCGGCGCGAGTGACGATGCCGGTCAGGGTCGCATGACCGGGGCTTGTGATCATGCAGTCGACAGCCGCCTCGAACCGCACGGTGATGTTGTCTGCGGCCACCCAGTGCGCGACCCGCACCGTGCCTGTCGCGTCCGCCGGCGAGCCCATCTCCCCACCCGGAAGCGGGATCGGGCGGCTATACGGCGCCGACCGGGCGTCGAAGGCGAACGAGCGCACGTCGCCGTCCTGCCCGTACGGCAAGGCGAACTCCGCCGATCCGGTCACCCGCGCCGGTCTGCGGTCCGCGGCCCCGGCCGGCGCCGCCGCCGCAACTAGAATGGCCGCCGCGGCGATGCCCCATCCGAATGTTCTGCGCATGGTCGTCCTCCCGATCCGGCCGCGGTGCCGCGGCCCTGCGTGACCTTTACGCTCGGCGATCCGGGAACAGAATCGATCCCTCTCAAGGGGGGAATCGCTCCCCGGTGTACGGGAAACGGGGCTCTGCCAGGATGACGACCGGACACCGACGCGGGGCGGTACCGCGCGTCACGCCCTGTAACGGGTGGATCGCGGTGCTCGGCGCACGGATCTGCCGAGTTGAGTAGATGGGGTTCGCCCGAACAATGGCGTTGCGTCCACTTGGCGACGCCGATATTTTGCCGGCGTGGAGATCGTGACTCGCACCGATCGGCCCGAGCTGCAC
>NZ_JBEYSO010000058.1:0-18264 GCF_040642675.1 Micromonospora sp. NPDC047738 | reverse complement strand
GGGCAGGGCCCGGGCCCAGAACGAGCGCGGCACGAACACCGCGATCACGGCCGACAGCACCACCCCGAACACGAGGAACGGCACCGCCTGCACCATCACCGACACGAACACCGTCAACCAGGTCTGCAACCGCGGGTCCGCCACCAGCGCGCCGATCTGCCGGTACAGGACGCCGACGAGGATGAGGAGCACGCACAGCACTTCGACAGAACCGATCACCCGATCGCGTTTCGGCGGCGCGGGCTTCGAATCCGTCCCCGATGGCGGGTGCGAGTGCTGCTCGCCGGGCAGCGCGGCAGAGGGCGGGGAATCGGTCGTGCTCAGTGCGATCACCTTCTCCGGGTGTCCAACGCAGGGGCATGCTGGAAGTGATCAGAACGTGAGGCAGGGCCCGCAGCGGCGAAGGCCACCACCCCCTGCGTCGGCCTGCGCCGCCAGGGTCCGCACGCCTCCGGGGATGACTGACTCACGCACGGACTCCTCCCACGACAACCACCCAGCGGCGGACGAACGAGGAGCATCATCCGGCTATTGAAATCGACTGTCACTACGTCTCTAGCTGTCGTGATCAGTCTGTGACAAGAGGCCAGGTCACCCAGGCCTCGCGCAGTGCCGACCGCGCTGGCACAACCTCCGCAGCGTCCGCTAAAGGAAATCGGTTACCGACTTAGGCAGGACTGCGGAGTCAGGGCCAGCTCTCCCGGCCGCCATAGCCAATGTGCCCGCCGAGCCCGACTGGCGTCCTGTCCGTCTCGCCGGGCATCTTTCGTCTGGGTCGGATGAAAGTTTGTATTCCCTGAGCAGAACTATCGACTCAGGTCAGTAGAAGCGTCTACGCTCCGAGCCAAACGACGATCGATGCGAGGGATGCCATGTCCCGTCGAACCGGAAGACCCTCCTACCTCCTGACCCCGTCCGCCCGACAACGGCGATCCAACACAAGGACGGGCACGGGCGCTGCCGCGGCGGCATTGGCTGTGGGCCTGGTCGGCGGACTCATCGGATTCGCCGTGGGCCAGCCAAGCCCGACCGAAGCAGGCACCGCGCAGATCCGGGAAGCCGACGCCAAGCGCGACGTCCAGCAGATCACCGAACTCACCGAGATGGCCCGCGAAACAGCCGACCAGCTCTCGCCAATCCTCCGCGCCATCAAACAGGACACGGACGCCGGACGGACGCCCGAGGCATCTCAGGTCCAACAATGGCAGCAGACCATGCGCCAGCTAACCGAACAGTTCGCCAACCCACCGTCGGGCATGACCGCAACCAACGTAGCCCGTGGCGGCCTCAGAAGCGCCGTGGATCAGGGCGCCGTCGCGGTCGACTCTGTCGCCCTGGCCGTCACCAGCCCCGCCCCCGCACGCAAGAACCAGTTGGCGCTGGCGGCGCGACAAGCCGCCCTCGCGTCGGTCACCTGGTCGGTGGCCGCGGCCCAACTCGATCAGCTCAACATCGATGCCGGGCACGGCCACCAACACGTGTACCTGGACGCCGGCGATGCAGAGGGTGCCTTCACGCCAGATGGAGCGGCAGAAGGCTCCGACCGCTGACCGCTACAGCACGGCAAGTCGGCCAGCAGTTCGTCTCCCGGTGCGATCCACTCGATGCTCGCGAGCGTTGGTTCGCCGTGCTCCGGTGAGCCACCGGCGACAACGAAGCCCTCGCCTGGCATCCGTCGGGCCTGGCGGCCAGCTGGCCAGTCAAGGTCGGTCTTGCCGGTGACGCACCAACCGGCCTCCCCGCGCAGACGCTTGGGTCAAGGTCACCGACCGGTACAGCCCGCGAACCGGCCCAGTCAACGGCGCCCCGGTCCCCTACGCGGCAGGGATTGCGCTCCCCGGCAACAGTGCGGATAGTCATGTCCCGGCTGGCGTTTCCTCGGCCAACGCAAGGAAGAGCAGATGTCTGAAACCACCACGTACACCGTCACGAGGGCTGCCGGCGGCCGCTGGGTGCAGGCGGTCACCGCGGTAGACGCAGCGGGCTACGAGCCGGCCGGCGCCGATGGCTGAGCCCTCGGCTACGGAGGCGACGCCTCGCCCGGCGTCCCCGTCGGCCCGTGACGGCGCGTCGGTACGCCTGCTCGCCGTCGCCGGTGGGCTCGCGCTCGCGCTCGTTGCCGGCTTTGCGCTCGGCGAGGTGGTCCGCGACTCGGCGCGCCCGACAGGTTCGGCTCCGAGGGGCGGGCCGACCGGCACCAGCATGCACACTTCGGGTGGCGCCGGGCACCAGCACGTGGGCGGTGCCGCGGCGGCTGCCAGTGCCGAGGTGGATGGGCTGGCCGTCAGCGCGGGCGGCTACACCCTCGTGCCCGAGACGTCCTCCTTCACGGCGGGCGCGCGAAGCACCTGGCGGTTCCGCGTGGCCGGCCCTGACCGCAAGCCGGTGACGAACTTCGCGATCGTGCACGACAAGCCGATGCACCTGATCGTCGCGCGTCGGGACTTCTCCGGCTACCAGCACCTGCACCCGACGATGGCGCCGGACGGCACCTGGAGCGTCGACCTGGCGCTCCCGCAGGCCGGCGCGTGGCGCGCGTACGCCGACTTCGCGGCCGTCAGCTCAGCCAAGGCGCAGGTCCCGCTGACCCTCGGCGTGGACCTCACCGTGCCCGGCGATTACCGGCCGCGCCCATTACCCGCCGCCGCCCGCGAGTCCGTCGTGGACGGATTCACGGTGACGTACGAGGGCACGCCGCGACTCGGTGAGACCCAGGCGCTGGTGTTCCGGGTGTCCCAGGACGGTTCGCCGGTGGCCGACCTGCAGCGTTACCTCGGCGCGTACGGGCACCTTGTCGTGCTACGTGAGGGCGACCTCGGGTACGTGCACGTCCACCCGGAGACGCAGCTCATTGGCGGCGCGGTCAAGTTCTGGCTCACGGCGGCGAGCCCCGGCCGGTACCGGATGTTCTTCGACTTCCAGGTGGGCGGCAGGGTGCATACCGCCGAGTTCACGCTGGTGGTGCGGTAGCACCGCGGCCTGTGCACCGTTCCCGCTCGTGGGGGAGGCCGGACAGGGGATGGTTCCGCTCCACCATGCCGACTACCATGCTGCCGATCAGCACATTGATTGATTCACCTGATCGGATGTGATCGCATGCGGCAACCCCGCAGAGGCGTGATTCTACTCTCCGTCGTCCTCGCCGCCACGGCTCTGACGGTTGGACCGGCCGGCGCGGACAACACGAAGACCTTCGACGACGGCGGTGTCGTCGTCGAGAGTCACCAGCACGGTGGCGAGGGGGGCCACCTCGACCACGGCAGCAAGGACGTCACCCTCGTCGGCAAGGCGCGCGTGAACAACGCGCGGGCGGGCGTCGTCTCCGACGTCGGCGTGCTCGGCGACTACGCGTACCTCGGCGCGTTCAACAGCGAGCCGTGCGAGGGCGGCGTCTACGTCATGGACATCTCCGACCTCAGCAAGCCCCGCCAGGTCGGCTTCATCGCCGCGTCACCGGGCTCGTTCGTCGGCGAAGGAATCCATCCGATCAGCTTCAGCACCCCCGCATTCAGCGGCGACGTGCTGGCGTACAGCAACGAACTGTGCAGCAACGCCACGGCGCCGCCGGCGGTGGGTGGGGCGACCCTCGTTGACGTTTCCGACCCCCTGCACCCAGTGGTCCTCGCCAACGGCTTCGGGGCAGTCGAGCCCGGGGTGACGTCGCGGGCGCGGACGGTCCACAGCACGTTCATGTGGCAGACCGGGGCCGGGCCGGACCGCAAGGCCTACATCGTGCTCCCGGACAGCCGTACGCCGATGCTGCCCATCTTTGACATCACCGACCCGCGGCACCCGGTCCAGGTGATCGACGTCGACGTGGCCGCGATGTTCCCGCAGATCCTGCAGCCGGGTGTCGACCTGGACACGGTCTTCTTCCACGACGTGGTGGTTCGCAAGCACGGCAATCGGCAGATCATGCTGCTGTCCATGTGGGATGCAGGCTACGTGGCGCTCGACGTGACCGACCCGGCCCACCCGAGCTACGTCGCCGACACCGACTTCACCTTCCCCGACCCGCAGTTGCTCGAAACCAACGGGGTGACGCTCGGCCCCGAGGGCAACGGCCACTACGCCGAGTTCGTGCACAACGGCCAGTACGTGCTGACCACCGACGAGGACTTCGGGGCGACCCGGGTCCGTGTCGCGACGAACGACGGAGGCGACTTCCGGGCGGTCCAGGCCGGCAGCGCGCAGCTGCCCACCGGCGACGAACTCTCCGGCACAGCCATCTTCGTTGGTCTTGGTTGCAACGCAGACCCGCCAGCGCCCGCCCCGGCAACCGGCGGTCCCTACGTCGCCCTTGTCGAGCGGGGCGGATGCGGCTTCACCGAGATGGCGGCGAACGTGGAGTCGCGCGGGTATGCGGGGACGGTTGTCTTCAACCGGACGGGTGCGTCGGGCGGCTGTGGCTCGCTGGTGAGCCCGTCGGTCGTGGCCAACAAGCCGTTCTTCTTCGTGAACCGGCAGGCCGGCCTGTCCATCATGGATGCGGACGCCGGCTACGACGAGGCGGCCTGCCAGCGGAGCTCGGCCAGGGCCTCGGTGCCGGTCGGCACTGTCGGGGACACCGTCACCCTGGCTGCCACCTTCGATGGATGGGGCTACGTGCACCTGTTCCGCAACGGGACCGGGAAGCTACAGGAGTTGGACACCTACGCCGTACGGCAAGGCATGGACCCTGCCTACGCCAGCGGGTTCGGCAACCTGACCGTGCACGAGGTGGCCGTGTCAAAGCAGAACCCGCACCTGGTGTACGCGTCGTACTACGACGCAGGGCTACGGGTCCTCAGCATCAAGAACGACCGGATCACCGAAGTCGGCCACTTCGTCGACGAGGCCGGCAACGACCTCTGGGGCGTGCAGATCCTCCAGCGCGCCGGTGGCGAGTACGTGCTCGCCAGCGATCGCGACTTCGGGCTGTACGTATTCAAGTACACCGGCAAGAACTAGGCACTCACCCGCGGCGCCGTCACCCATGAGGTGGCGGCGCCGCCGCATTCCCGGCACCTGCCCCGCACGGTCGACCAACTCGTGCCTAATGCCCACGCGACCAAGCCCGCCGCCTGGTGCGGGATGCCCAAAGCCCGCTCCCAGCCGTCAGTCGCAGTCCTCGGCGGCGGGGCCTCGCGACTTCGCAGTCGAGGAGGTCCTCGCGCACTGCGGCAAGCCGTCGATCGACCCGGTCGATCGGTCCGGCAGTCGAATGTTCACCCACAGGTGGCTGCACGTTTTCAGCATGCGCCATTTACGCCCGAGGGCCGGGCCGGGACACTTCCCTCAGCCCGCCAACAGCATGGTTGCGGGCCAGTCCCGCACGCCAACTCGGAAGGGTCTTTTGTAGATGAAACTCAGGCTCCGCGCGCTCACAGGGGTGGCCGTGGCCGCCGCCGTGACGCTGGTAACGCTCGCCACCACCGCCGCGGCGAATGCCGCCGCCTCGGTTCCGTCGCAGGGATCGCCGACACAGCTCGACGTCGGCAACTGGAACGTCGAGTGGTTCGGTGCGCCGGACTTCGGCCCGACCAACGAGGCGCTTCAGCAGCAGAACGTCCGCGACGTCATGGCGGGCGCCGACATGGACGTGTGGGGCCTCTCCGAGGTCGTCAGCACCTCGGCGTTCGACACACTCGTGGCCGGCATGCCCGGGTACACCGGGGTCGTGGGCAACGACCCGATCGTGACGAACGGTGCGCAGTACTACTCGGACTTCAGCAACACCGAGCAAAAGGTCGCCCTCGTCTGGCGCTCCAGCATGGCCACCCTGGTGAGCGCGAAGGTCATCCTGACCAGCCAGAACAGCAACTTCGCCGGCCGCCCGCCGGTGGAGTTCACCCTGCGCGGAACGTTCGACGGTGTCACCAAGGACCTCGTCTTCATCGTCCTGCACGCAAAGGCCGGGTCCACCGCGGATGCGTGGAACCTGCGCAACCCCGCGTCGCAGGCCCTCAAGTCCTACCTCGACACGACCTACCCCACACAGAACGTCTTCGTCATCGGTGACTGGAACGACGACGTCGACACCTCTATCACACCCGGAAAGGCTTCGCCCTACGCCAACTTCGTGAACGACGCGGCGCGCTACACGTTCCCGACGCGGGCCCTGTCGCTGGCGGGCGTGTCGTCGACGGCGGGCTACCCGGACTTCATCGACCACCAGCTCACCACCAACGAGGTGCAGGCGAAATACGTCGCCGGCTCGGCGACCGCCTTCCAGCCCCAGGCCTACATCCCGAACTACACGACGACGACCAGCGACCACTACCCGGTGTTCGCCCGCTACAACTTCGTCATCGGCGGCGGCAGCGGCAACCAGCCGCCCACAGCGTCGTACACGTACTCCTGCACCGCTCTGACCTGTACCTTCACCGATGGCAGCACCGACTCCGACGGCACCATCGCCAGCCGCAGCTGGGACTTCGGCAACGGCCAGACCTCGACGGCGATGAACCCGACCGTGACCTACGCATCGGCCGGAACCTACGCGGTCTCGCTGACCGCGACGGACAACGGCGGGGCCACCGACACCACGACCCAGAACGTCACCGTCACCAGCAGCGGCGGCGGACCCGCCAACGTCATAATCAACGAGGTACTGGCCAACGAACCGGGCAGCAGCACCGCCGGAGAGGCCATCGAGATCGTGAACGTCGGCGGCACGGCAATCACCATCGCCGGCTGGACCATCCGCGACGGATCGGCAGTGCGGCACACGTTCGCGGCCGGTACGACACTGCAGCCCGGCAAGGCGATCACCGTATTCGGCGCAGCCTCCGCGATCCCCAGCGGCATCGTGGCGGTGGCAGCCAGCACCGGCGGCCTCAACCTCTCCAACAGCGGCGACCAGGTAATCCTGCAGGATTCAGCCGGAGCGACGGTCCAGTCGATGAGCTACACCTCGAGCCAGGCGGACTCCGACGGGGTGTCCATCAACCGAAGCCCTGATGGCTCGGCGACCGGCGGCTGGGTCAAGCACAACACCATCAGCTCGCTGCCCCGCTCGCCCGGCCAGCGCGCCAACGGAACGGTCTACTGAGTCCCGATCCACTGGCTTGACTTCGAAGTGATCGTTTAGCGGGATTCGGGCTGGTCGGCCCCGGTGTGTCGGGTAGCCGGAGGGCGGTAACGCGCTCGGGCTACCCGACACACCGGGGCCGGAACGGGCTGGGACCTCCATGAGTGGCGGCACTCCGACCTGACCCACCTCGGTGAACAGGGCGCGTCGCTGCTGATGCTCATGGCCAAGTCCCCGGGCGTCGTTGCATTATCTGGTCGGGGGGACGCGTGACGCCCGGGTCGGGCCCGCGGTCAGATCACCCGCGCACGTTCGCTGAACGCCGTGGCGATTCGGAGCTTGGGCTGACTGTCGAGCCCGAGTTCGTAGTGTCCGCGGCGGAGACTCTGCATGAACGCGTGTCCGGCGATGATCACCTGTGCGGTGGAGTCGGTCCGGAGCCCGCGCATGGGTCGTAACCGGTGCTTGAGCTGGCTGTGATCGGCCTCGATCGGATTGTTCGCGTGCCGCTCGACGTGGTGCCAGGCCGAGGGAACGAAGACGTCGAGCACGGCGGGATAGACCGGAGCGGCGTCGGTGACCACCTCGGTGGGCGTGACCTTCAGCGTCCGCAGCGCACGCTGGAAGAACCGTCGGGCCGCGGCGGCATCACGGCGGGCCGAGACGAGCACGTCGAGTGAAGGTGCCCAGGTGGGAACGACCCTGAACGGCAGGAACTGCGAGTTCACTGATGGATGGCGGACAGCAGAATGGTCACGGTCGTGCCATTCAAGGGGTGTTCGCAGGGCACGTCGAACTGGGGGTTGACGCGGTGGTGGGCGCTGGCGGAGCAGATGCGTAGTTCGCCGTGGTGGGCGCGGACGATGGCGTCGACGATGGGCAGGCCGAGGCCGGTGCCGGGTGAGGTGCGGGCGGTGTCGGCGCGGCGGAACCGTTCGACGGCGTGGGGCAGGAACGCCGGGTCCATGCCGGGCCCGGTGTCCTGGACGGTGATCCGCACTAGGGCGTCGACGTGCTCGGCGGTGACGGTGATCGGGGGTACGCCGTAGCGGGCGGCGTTGTCGATCAGGTTGGTGAGGGCCCGGCCGAGGCGGGAGGCGTCCCCGCGAACGGTCAGACCCGGCTCCGCGTGGCAGCGCAGCACGTCCGCATCGACGCCGATGCTGGTCCGATAGCGGCCGATCCGGTCGGTGAGCAGCGCGGTGAGGTCGACGGTGGGGGCGGTGTCGTCCTGGACGGGTTGGGTGCCGACGGTGAGCAGTGCGTCGGCGAGGGCGATGAGGTCGGCGGTGTCGGCTGCGGCATTACGAATGGTCTGTTCCAGTTCGGCGGTGGTGCGGGGTCGGCGCAGCGCCAGTTCGAGTTCGGTGGAGAGCAGGGTGAGTGGGGTGCGCAGTTCGTGGCTGGCGTCGTTGATGAACTGCCGTTCCCGATCGAGTGCGGCATCTTGGGCAGTGAGCATGTCGTTCAGGGTGCGGCCGAGGCGGGCGACCTCGTCGTCGGTGGCGGGGACGGCAAGGCGTACGCCGGTGGCGCCGGCGGCGATGCGGGCGGCTTCGCTGCGGTAGCGCTCGACGGGGGCGAGGGCGGCGCGGGCGAGGCGGTAGCCGACCAGGGATGCGACCGCGAGGGCGGCGAGGTTGGCCAGGGCGAGCTGGCCGATGAGTTCGCGCAGGGCCTCGTCGCGTTGGTCGCGGCGGACTGCCGCGACGGTGACCGCGGGCTGGCCCGCCGCCGGAACGGCACTGGGCCGGACCGGGACGGCGTACAGGCGCAGCGGGCGGGTGCTGATCGGGAGTAGGGTGCCTCGGTCAGCCCGGACAGGTTGGTGCAGGGCCCGGTTGAGCTGTTCGGGGCTGAGCAGGGACGTGGCGGGTAGGCCGGGACTGGCGGCGAGGACGTGGTTGCTGGCGTCGAGGAGTTGCCAGTACTCCCCCGGTCCGGTCCGGGCGGCCGTGGGCAGCGGTGTGCCAGTGCGGGCGCCGTCGGTGAGTTGCGCGGACAACGCGTCCAGATCCTGGTCGAGGCGCACGTCGAGGGCGTAGCGCACCCGCAGGTAGACGAACGCGCCCGCGCCGGTGAGCACCACCAGCATCGCGGCGGCAAAGCCAGCGATCAGCCGGACCCGCAGCGGCAGTCCACCCCACCGAAGCCGGGTGCCCATGTCAGCCGCCGTCGGGGCGGAGCCGGTAGCCGACGCCGCGCAGGGTTTCGATGGCGTGCCGGCCGAACGGTTTGTCGACCTTGGCGCGGAGGGTGGCGACGTGGACGTCGATGACGTTGGAACGGATGTCGGTTTCGCCATCCCATACCTCGTCGAGGATCTGGTAACGGGTCAGGCACTGCCCGGCCCGGGACATCAGCAGGGCGAGGATGTCGAACTCCCGCGCGGACAGGTCGATCTCCGTCTCGCTGCGGAACACCCGCCGCCGGGCGGGGTCGAGTAGCAGGTCACCGGCGCGAACTTCGGCTGGCGGCGGTCCGGCGGTCCGGCGGTGCAGGGCGCGTAGCCGGGCGAGGAGTTCGTCGAAGGAGAACGGCTTGGTCAGGTAGTCGTCGGCGCCGGAGTCGAGGCCGGCGACCCGGTCAGGGACCTCGCCGCGGGCGGTGAGCATCAGCACCGGCACCTGGTTGCCCTGCTCGCGCAGGGTCCGGCAGATTGCGGTGCCGTCGAGGCCGGGCAGCATGACGTCGAGCACCACCGCGTCGTAGCCGCCGGTGGCCGCGGCGAGCAGCCCGTCGGAGCCGGTGTGCCGGATGTCGACGGTATGTCCGGCTTCGCGTAGCCCCTGGGCGAGCAGGTCGGCCAGTCGCCGCTCGTCCTCCACCACCAGGACCCGCACCCGTGCCTCCCTCGACCGTCATGCCCGCCACCAGTGCAGCACACCGTCACCGATCTTCATCTGCCCTTCATGTCCGGATGGCTACGGTCAGGGCCGGCATGGGAGGAACAGCATGAACAACCGGCTCTTCTTGGAGATCAACGACCTGGCCCGGGCGACGCCGTGGCTGCACGTCCCGATGGCAGGTTATGCGAAGTACGGCGTGATGCTGTTCGCCGTCCTGCTGCTGGCCGGCTGGTGGGTTGCCCGAGGCGCGGGTGAGCGGATGCCGGCGGCGGTGTGGGCGCCGGTGGGCATGCTACTGGCGGTGGCGGGGAACCAGGCGATCGTGTCCGCCGTGCACGAGCCCCGGCCGTACACGACGCTGCCCGGCATCCTGGTGCTGGCCGACCGCAGCGCCGATCCGTCGTTCCCGTCGGACCACGCCACCATGGCTGGCGCCGTCGCGGCCGGCCTGCTGCTGGTCAGTTGGCGGCTCGGTCTGCTGGCCGCGGTCGCCGCCGCGGTGATGGGATTCGCCAGGATCTACATCGGCGCGCACTACCCGCTCGACGTGCTGGCCGGTTTCGCGGTCGGCGCCACCGTGACGCTGCTGGGCTACCTGATCGCCCGCCGGCCGATCACCGCCGGTTTGAACATGCTGGGCGACACCCGGCTGCAGCCCCTGCTGCGGGCGAGCGGTGGGGCAGCCGCGGCAGGCCGGTGAGCGTCGTCGGTTTCCTCACCGGCCTGGTGGCGCACTACGGCTACCTGGGCCTCGCCGTGCTCGTCGGGGTCGAGAGCTTCGGCGTTCCCGCGCCCGGTGAGACGGCGATAATCCTGGGCGCCGGGTACGCGGCGCACGGCCAACTGGCCATCGGCGGCGTCGCGGTGACCGCGTTCCTGGCCGCGGTGATCGGCGACAGCATCGGCTACCTGATCGGCCGCACCGGCGGGCGGCGGCTCATCCTGCGTTACGGCCGCTACGTGCGCCTGACCCCGGAACGGTTCGCCCGGCTGGAGGCGGTGATGAGCCGGCACGGGCCGAAACTCGTCGCGGTCGCCCGGTTCGTGGAGGGCCTGCGGCAGTTCAACGGGCTCATTGCCGGCGCCACTGGCATGCCGTGGCGGCGCTTCGTCACCTACAACGCCCTCGGCGCCGCCGCCTGGGTCGGGGTGTGGGCCACCGCCGGCTACCTCGCCGGGGACCACATCCGCGCCATCGTGGCGGATCTGCACCGCTTCCAGTGGTACCTGCTCGCCGCCGCGGCCCTCGCCGCGCTCGCCTACGCCGGATGGCGGCTGGCCCGTCGACTGGCCCACCCCGGATAATCGCAGCCGACCCGCCGGCCGGTTTCATGCTGGCTTCATGTGTGATCTTTAGCGTCCGGGTCATGCGCGATGTACTGGCGGTCAACGCCGTCAACGTCACCAAAACCTACGGGTCACTGACCGCCGTCAATAGCATCACCGTGCAGGTCGCCCAAGGCGAGGTGTACGGCGTCCTTGGCCCCAACGGGGCCGGCAAGACGACCTTCCTGCGGATGCTGTTCGGGCTGATCCGTCCGGACAGCGGCACCCTGGAGGTGTTCGGGCGCTCCTGGCAGCGCCACGGCGTCAACTCCCTGTCCGGGGTCGCCGGGTTCATCGAGAGCCCGAAGTTCTACCCGGCCCTGTCCGGCCGGCGGAACCTGCGCCTGCTCGCGGGCCTCGACGGCGGCGATGCGGCAGACCGCGTCGACGAGGTGCTGGACATCGTCGGACTCGCCGACCGGCAGCACGACAAGGTGCGCGGCTACTCCTTCGGCATGCGGCAACGCCTCGGCGTCGCCTCCGCCCTGCTGCGCAACCCGCGACTGCTCGTGCTCGACGAGCCGGCCAACGGCCTCGACCCCGCCGGCATCCGCGACATGCGGGCCCTGGTCCGACGTCTCGCCGACACCGGCCTCACCGTCCTGCTCTCCAGCCACGACATGGCCGAGGTCGAGCAAATCTGCGACAACATCACCATCATGAAGACCGGCTCGGTGGTGCACCACGGCTCGATCGCCGCCCTGCGCGAGCTGGCGCCCGAGCAGGCCCACCGAGTCGTCACCACCGATGACGATCGGGCCGCCGAGCTGGCCCGTACCCGCGGGCTCGAGGTCACCATGGCCGACGACGGGCTGGACGTGCGCGGCCCGCAGAAGGATGTCGACGCGCTGATCGCCGACATCGTCGACGCGGGCATCGCGCTGCGCGGCCTCAGCCGGGACGAGACGCCGCTGGAGGCCCTGTTCTTCATGCTCACCGAATCCGCCCCGGCCGGCCCGCCCGCCGGCCTCGACGCCGCAACCGGAGCCCGCCGATGACCGCCACCGCCGTACCCGCCGTCGCTCCGGCCGCACGCCGCCGGCCCGGCACCGCCGCAGTGCTGCGCTGGGAGGTGGCAAAGCTCGCCGCCCAGGCTCGCAGCCGAGCGCTGCTCATCGGCGCCGTGATCGTCCCGATCGCGATCGTGCTGATCTTCAACACCCAACTACCGCCCAAGGACACCATCTACGGCCGGCACATCCACACCAGCGGCTACGCCGTCCCGCTGTTCGTGCTCGCCTTCGCCCACCAATGGGTGCTGCCCCTGCTCGCCGCCCTCGTCGCCGGCGACATCTTCGCAAACGAGGACCAGCACGGCACCTGGAAGACCATCCTCACCCGCTCGGTCAGCCGCACCCAGATCTTCTGGGCCAAAACACTGACCGCTGTCGGCTTCAACCTCCTCGTCCTGGCCCTGCTCGCCGCCAGCACCATCACCACCAGCCTGCTCGTCGTCGGCCGGCAGCCCCTACCCGGGCTCAGCGGCCAACTCATCCCCGCCGGCCACGCCCTACCCCTGGTCATCGCCAGCTGGGCCACCGCCGTGGCACCGGTCCTCGGGTTCACCGCCCTGGCGATCCTGCTGTCCGTCGTCACCCGCAACCCCACCATCGGCGTCGCCACACCCGTCGTGCTCGGGATGATCATGCAGCTGCTCAGCAGCCTGGGCGGGCTGAACAAGGCCCGCCATGTTCTGCTCACCACCCCATTCGAAACCTGGCACGGCCTGCTCACCGCACACCCCTTCCACGCACCAGTCACCACCGGCGTGATCGTCAGCGCCGGATGGCTCGTCGTCTGCCTCACCCTCGCCTACCTCTACCTGCGTCGCCGCGACATCACCGGAGGCTGACCATGACCCGCACCCGCACCGTCGCAGTGGCCATCGGCCTCGCCGTCACCGCCTCGGGGGCACTGGCCGGATGCGGCCAGCCCGACGTCACCAAGGACCGCCTCGAACGGGCCATCGGGCCCGCCTTCGCCAACCTCTACGTCCAGCGGGCCGACCTGCTCGGCGAACACGGCATCACCGTGCAGACCATCGGCGCTTCCACCGCCTGCGACCGCGGCGGCCCCAAGCTCCCCGACGTGGGACCCGGCCCCGACTGGATCTGCATGATCCACTTCACCGACGACCACGGGCAACCACAGGACGGCAAATTCGAGGTACAGGTCCGGGCTGACGCCACCTACATCGCCGGCGGGCCCTCGAAACTCATCGGCCAGGCCACCCTGACCGACAGCCACGGCCACGACGTACCCAACCCCGTCTTCGAATGGGACGGCGCCTTCGACCCCGACAACTGAGCTGCGCCCACGCTCTTGCCAGAGGATCCCGGCCACCCACGGCCGCTCCACCGGCCCCAAGCTCCTCGAGTACAAAACCGCCGAGTCCTCCGACGTCATCGTCACCATGGGCTGCGGAGACGCCTGCCCGTCTTCCCCTGGCAAGCGCTACGAGGACTGGAAACTCGAAGACCCCGCCGGCAAGGACTTCGACGCTGTCCGCCCGATCCGCGACGAGATCCACGCCCGGGTGGAGAAGCTCATCCACCGAACTGCGCCCGCCGCCTGACCCACCCGCCAGCGCTGCCCGTCCGCCGGTCGCCCGTCGGACGGGTCCGGCACGATCCGGCCGCTGACACGGCTCGGACAGGTCAACACGGCTCTCTGCCCGCAAACCGACGGTGGCCGGGCCCTGATTCAACAGGAGGCACCCGATGCGGATCGGGGAAGTTGCGTGATGCCGGAGATGGTGAGCCGGCCGGCGTTGACCGGTGCCCATCGGGCCTGGGCTCGCCGTCGCCGTGGCGGATCCACGCCGTGTAGTACCTGGGTCAGATGGGGATGACCGGGCCGCCGCCGGCGATGCCGCCGTACAGGCCGGGCTGACCGGTCAGCACGCTGCAGCCGAGGTCGATCGCGGCGAGCACCGCGGTGGCGGCGTCGACCCTGCCAACCGTGTCAAGGGTGACCGCGAGGGCCTCCCAGCTGTCCGGCGGCGGCGAGAGGATCTCGGCGATCGGATGGTTGACGAGCAGCTGCAGACGGTCCCTGTCGGCGACCACCCGGGCGGCTTCGGCCACGCACAGTACCGGCAGCCCGAACACGCAGTTCTCTTCGTCGGCGACCTCGGCGATCACCTCACCGACGTCGATCGACCCTCGGGTGAAGGCGATGATCGCGGAGGCGTCGAGGACGACCCGGACGGCCGGTTCGGTCACGCGGCGCGGGCCGGCAGGCCGAGCTGCTCGCGAGCCTGGGCGTCGAGCTCCGCCGTCCACCGCTCCCGGGCCTCGTCCAGGCGGCGGCGCGCGCGAGCCTTCCCCTCGTCGGAGACGACGATGCCGGCAGCGGCGAGGATGTCCTCGCCGCGGGCGCCGGTGTTGGGGTTCCTGTCCGCCATGCCCGCATGATAACCCCTGATAGGGGCGGCAGTCACCGACAGCGCCGCCAGCGGCGCTGCCGAGCCCTGAGGCCGCTGGTGCCGATGGGGCAATTGAGCAGCGCTCCGTACCCTCAGGGCTGTTGCCGCCCTACACCGGGAGTCACCGCCACGGTGAACTACGCGACTGAGAAAGCGAGGGTCGCCTTCCCTCCGTCGCTGACCCCGGCGGACCTGATCGCCACCGTGGAACAGGTCGGCTACGCCGCCCCGATCCCCAAGCCGCCCGCGGCCACCGGCCTCGAGCCGGCCGGGGATCCTGAGGAGGAAGCGGTGAGCCGGCTGCGCCTGCGGCTGTGGATCAGCGTCGCCGTAGCCGTCCCCGTCGTTGCGCTGGCAATGGTGCCAGCGCTGCAGTTCACCAGCTGGCAGTGGCTCTCCGCGATCCTGGCCGCACCGGTCGTCGTCTACAGCTGGTGGGTGTTCCACAAAGCCACCTGGGTCAACCTGCGTCACGGCACGGCCACCATGGACACCCTCATCTCCGTCGGCACCCTGGCCGCATTCGCGTGGTCCAAGTACGCCCTGCACGGTCGTGTCCGCAGTTCCGCTACCGTTGCTAAACCAGCGCCGGGTGACTCAGGCCCTCCAGGCCCAAGCCCGTTACCGCGTGATGGCGTGGCTGTGCGGGCCGCGGTGATCGGGTAGGTCGCGGTCGGTGTGTTCGGCGTGGAAGAGCGCCTCGGCGAGCAGGGCGCGGACGTGGGTGTCGGCGGCGGAGTAGTGCACGAAGGTGCCCTCGCGTCGGCCGCGGACAAGGCCGGCCAGGCGGAGCTTGGCGAGGTGTTGGCTGACAGCGGTGGGGGCGGCGCCGACGATTTCGGCCAGGCAGGCGACCGATGACTCGCCCTGCAGCAGGGCCCAGAGGATCTTGATGCGGGTGGGATCGGCGAGCAGCCGGAAGCCTTCGGCGGCGAGGTGGACCTGCTCGTCGTTGGGCATCTGAAAATCCGGCAGCGAGGTGTGCACCCGCCCATGGTAGCGGAGGCTGCGCATCCAGCTACCTACCTGACTAGCTACCTGCATTGCTATGCAGGTAGTGTTCCTTGTCGTGACCGCGACGACGACTTCACCCCGCCCGACCGCCACCGCGCCGATACCGGCACCACGGCGGTTGGCTGCCCGGGCATGGGCGCTGACCGAGGTGCGCTGGGCGGCCCTCGCTACCGGGCTGTTCGCCGCCGGCGGGATGGCGCAACTGTTGGGCGCGCCGGCTCCGGTGTGGTGGGCGTTGTATCTGGCCTGCTACGCCGCGGGCGGATGGGAGCCGGCCCTGGCCGGGCTGCGGGCGCTGCGCGAGCGGACCCTGGACGTCGACCTGCTGATGATCGTGGCCGCGCTCGGCGCGGCGGGAATCGGGCAGGTGTTCGACGGAGCACTGCTGATCGTCATCTTCGCGACCTCCGGCGCCTTGGAGGCATTCGCGACCGCCCGCACCGCCGACTCGGTGCGGGCGTTGCTGGACGTGGCCCCAGAGCAGGCGACGCGGCTGAACGCCGATGGCGGCGAGACGGTGGTGGACACCGTCGATCTGCGGGTCGGTGACCTGGTGCGGGTGCGCCCGGGCGAGCGGATCGGCGCCGACGCAGTCGTCGTCGAGGGCGCCAGCGAGGTGGACCAGGCCACCATCACCGGCGAACCGCTGCCGGTGACCAAAACGGCGGGCGACGAGGTGTTCGCCGGCACGCTCAACGGCACCGGCACGCTGGTCGTCCGGGCGCACCGTGCGGCGGGTGAGTCGGTGATCGCCTGCATCGTCGCACTGGTGGAGCAGGCGTCGGCGACCAAGGCCAAGACACAGCTGTTCATCGAGAAGGTCGAGCAGCGGTACTCGATCGCGGTGGTCGTCGCCACCCTGGCGCTGTTCGTCGTCCCCCTTGCCTTCAGCGCCGACCTGCGGTCGACGTTGTTGCGGGCGATGACGTTCATGATCGTGGCATCGCCGTGCGCGGTGGTCCTCGCGACGATGCCGCCGCTGCTGTCCGCGATCGCTCTCGCCGGCCGCCACGGCGTCCTGGTCAAGTCCGCCGTGGTCATGGAACACCTCGCCGATACCGATCTGGTGGCGTTCGACAAGACCGGCACCCTCACCGAAGGCCACCCCCGCGTCGTCGACACCCACCCCATCGGCGACGCGCACACCGACGAGGTGCTGCGGCTGGCCGCCGGGGCGGAGCACGCCAGCGAACACCCGGTCGGCGCCGCGGTCCTCGCCGCCGCCCGGGACCGCGGGCTGCCGATCCCGGCAGCGAGTGACTTCACCTCCGTGCCCGGACGGGGCGTGCGGGCCCTGGTCGACGGCCGACGGGTGGCCGTGGGCGCACCCGCGCTACTCGACGAACTCACGCCCACCCCCGGCGACCCGACCGTGGCCCAGGCCCGGACCGTGGCCGCTGACGCACAGGCCGCCGGGCGGACCGCCGTGGTGGTGCTCGTCGACGGCACGCCCGCCGGAGTGCTCGCCCTCGCCGACCGCATCCGCACTAACGCCGCCGACACCGTGACCGCGCTGACCCGTCTCACAGGGACCGGGCCGATGCTGCTCACCGGCGACAACCCCGGCGCCGCCGCACACCTCGCGGCAGAAGCCGGCATCACCAACGTGCACGCCGGGCTGCTGCCCCAGGACAAGGTCGACCGGGTACGCGCCGTACAGGCCGACGGCCGGCGGGTGCTGCTGGTCGGCGACGGCGTCAACGACGCCCCGGCCCTCGCCGCAGCCAACCTCGGCGTCGCCATGGGCCGCGGCGGCTCCGACCTCGCCCTGCACAGCGCCGACGCCGTCCTCGTCCGCGACGACCTGCCCACCCTGCCCGCCGCCATCGCCCTGTCCCGACGCGCCCGCCGCCTCGTCAAGGCGAACCTGGCCATCGCCGCCACCTTCATCACCGTGCTCGTCGCCTGGGACCTGTTCGGCCACCTCCCCCTCCCTCTGGGTGTGGCCGGGCACGAAGGCTCCACCGTCATCGTCGGCCTCAACGGCCTACGCCTGCTCGCCTCCTCCGCGTGGCGCCGCGCCGAGGCCGAAGGGGCGCCATGAGTCGCGGCGCCCGTGACGGCGGCGGGTCCACCGGTTGCACGGTCACGGTGTGTCGCGGGTGCTGCTGCGGTACCGCCGCCGGGTTCGACCACGCCGGGCAGCTGACCCAATTTCGCAAGGCGGTGGCAGACGTCGCGGTGGTACGCGTCAGCGACTGCCTCGACGCCTGCGCGCACGCCAACGTCATCGTCGTGCAGCCCTCCCCCGCCGGCCGCCGCGCCGGCGGACGGCCGGTCTGGCTCGGCCTGGTCAACGACACCGACGCCACCGACGACATCGCCGCCTGGATCCGCGCCGGCGGACCCGGCCTGGCCGACCCACCCGGCGTGCTCGACCTGTACGCGTTCACCCCACCGCGCCGCGTACGACAACACCTAACCTAACCGGGCTGTCCATAATGTTCGGTGTTGACATCCTCCCGGCCCTGAAGGGGCCGGGATTCCCACGGTTGCCCGTGAGGTTTCCTGTTTCATTGCCGACTGCCTGTCCGGGAGGATTTTTCCTTGAGGTCTTCTGTCAGCTCCGCAGGCGTTTTACCTCTCCGCCAGCCCGGCGGCGAGGATGTTCTTGGCAGCGTTGATGTCCCGGTCGT
>NZ_JBEYSO010000057.1:0-20760 GCF_040642675.1 Micromonospora sp. NPDC047738 | reverse complement strand
CCAGTCGGAGGGACCGGTCGAAGACCGGCCCCACCCGGCCCCGCACCTCACGCCCCGCGCCCAGGCGACGCAGGGCACCCTCCCCCACCCGGCCCCACAGCCGAGCGGGCAAGCGTCCGGAGGGACACGCACCAACGGACCGGAAGCTGCCCCGCGCAGCCCACCGACACCAGAGCGTGACCACGACCAGCACACCCACCACCACCGGCCACCGGCCACGAGGAGCCGCACTCGGCGCAGGATTCCACCTCCACGCCCACGCGACCCCACCACGATGGGAAACGATCCCGGAAACCCCATCCGACTCAGGATCGCTAAGCTGATCAGGGACGCTGGTGCCGGACCTCGTACTGGAATCCTACGAGGAACACCACGTCGCGGACGTGCTGGGCTTTGAGCTGAGCATGATGAGCCCCGACGACGACATTTCGAGGCCAAGACGACGGTCCTTATCGAGGCGGTCACCCACCACATCGAGGAAGAAGAAAAGGAGTGGTTCCCGAAGGTGCGGGACGCTGTTCCGCCCCAGCAGTTGCAGGATCTCGGCGCCCGGCTGGCCGCGATGAAGAACAAGGCACCGCGGAAACCGACGGCGCCGCGCGCCCTGAAAAAGGCCATGGACGCCGTGCGGGCCTGAGCCGGCGCTGACCAGGCGATCGCCGTCGGGACGCCGCGGCGCGTCGGCGTTCACGCCAGGCCAAGTCGGCTGCTGCGACGGGGCGGACCGCTCATGCGGGTCCGCCCCGCAGTGCCGTTTCATGATCAGGTGGAGGGAGGCGGATGGAGGCTCCGCCGTCACCGAAGGTGCCCCGGCCGCTGATGTATCACCGGTGGAGCTGGATAACGTTCATCCACTGGCGCTGCCCACCCTCGATGCTGCAGCCGTTGCTGCCGCCCGGGCTGGCGGTGGATACCTTCGACGGATCGGCCTGGGTCGGCTTGACACCGTTCCTCATGCAGGGAGTGCGGACTCCAGCACTACCAGCCGTACCGTGGTTGTCGAGCTTTCCGGAGACCAACGTCCGGACCTACGCCCAGGACCGGCAAGGCCGGCGGGGAATCTGGTTCCTGTCGCTGGACGCGGCCCGCTTGCCCGCGGTCCTCGCGGCCCGAGTCGGCTACCGGTTGCCCTACTACTGGTCGGACATGGCGGTACGGGTGAGCGGCACGCGGGTCGCCTACCGCTGTGCGCGTCGCCAGCCCGGCCCTCGACGGCTGCGATGTGACGCCGACGTGCGGCTGGGCCCACCGCTGCGCGAGGTGGAGCGCGACGAGCTCGCCCACTTCCTGACCGCCCGGTACCGACTGTTCACCGTCATCGCCGGAGGGCTTGCCGCCGCCGAGGTGGAACACCCGGAGTGGCCGCTGCGCCGGGTCGAGTTGCTCCGGCTGGACCAGGACCTGCTGACCGGGGCGAAACTGCCCGCGCCGGCCGGCGAACCGATCCTCCACGCGTCTCTCGGCGTTCCCGTACGCGTGGGCAGGTGGCATCGCTAATCGCCGCTCATCCGCCCTCAACCACCACCGCCTTCTGCGGCCAGAGAGGCGGTGGGCGTCTACTCGTCGAGGGCTTGCTGGAGCACCGGGTCGGGAGCTGAGGACACCGCGGGCGGGCGTGCGGTCACCAGGTCGTAGGCCACCTTCCACGCCGCCGGTACCTCGCGTGCGGCGTTCTTCGCCAGAGTCACTCGCCGGCAGCCGTCACAGCGGGCGGCGACTCCGCTCGCGTCGATGCCGAGGCGCCGGCACAGCGCCACCGCGCGGGGCAGGTGCAGTGACTGGCTGACGAGCAGCGCCCGGCGTACGCCGTAGACGTCATGGGCGCGCTTGCAGGTGTCGTAGCTGTCGAGACCGTACGGATCGCCGACGATGTGCTCGGCGGGCACGCCTGCGGCGACAAGGTACGCCGTCATCGCGGCGATCTCGTCGCCGGAGGCGCCGACGCGGTCGCCGGAAACGAGCACGACGTTCGCCTTGCCGTCCTTGACCAGTTGGGTCGCCACGTCCAGCCGCCCCTTCAGGAACGGCATGGGCTGGGTGCCTCCCGGTGCCAGTTGCGCGCCGAACACGATCACGACCGGCGCCTCGGGCGCCTCGTCGTACGGGTGCAGATGGCCGGCGGAGTTCGCCCGGACCCAGAGCGCCGGCGCAGCGAGGAGCAGGACCAGCCCGGCCCCGACGACGAGGGCCCGCTGGACGAGTCGACGTCGCCGACGGACCGGCCGAGGGCTGGAGTGTCCGGGCGGCTCGGCGGGGCGCGGACCGCCAGCATCGCCGGGTGGGAGCGACGCGGAAGGGTCTGGCGTGACGGTCATTGCCCGATGGTAGGCACCAGCTCAAGCGGAAACGGTCCTGGACGCGTCTTGGCGGCGGGTTGAGCAGCAGTCAAGCGGTCGAGCGCTGGCGTCCCCAGGCGGCCAGCGGCTCGAGTGCGTCGTTGAGGCGCGTGCCGTCCTCGGTCAGCGAGTACTCGACGCGGGGCGGTACCTCGTCGTAGGAGACGCGGTGCACGACGCCGTCCGCTTCCATCTCGCGCAGGTGAGAGGCCAGCACCTTCTCGGTGATCCCCGGAAGCAGTCGACGCAGCTCGCCGAAGCGACGGTAGGGGTGCTCGTGGAGCGCCCAGAGGATCAGCACCTTCCACTTGCCGCCGATCACCTCCATCGCGGTGTCGATCCCGCAGGCGTGTCCATCTGGTGCGCCCGGCCGGTTCAACGTCGCCATGCCCCCACCCTCTGACGTGCTCGCAAACCCCAGGGTAACCACCCACTCCGAAGTGCGTACTTGATCACCTACGGGCCTACGACCAGCCTGATCGGCATGGCACAGAACACTGCTGAGAAGACCTCCGTCACGCTGCTGGGGCTCGGCGCGATGGGCACCGCGCTGGCCCGTACCTGGCTCGCCGCCGGCCACCCGCTCACCGTCTGGAACCGCACCCCGGCCCGTGCCGCGGCGCTCGGCGCCGAGGGTGCGAGGGTCGCGGACAGCGCCGCTGAGGCGGTCGCGGCGAACACCCTGGTCGTCGTTTGTCTGCTGGACGACGCCTCGGTCGACGAGGTGCTGGCTGGCACCGACCTGGCCGACCGGGACCTGGTCAACCTGACCACCAGCACCCCTGCCCAGGCGCGCGCCCGAGCCGAGTGGGCCCGCGAGCGCGGCGCCCGCTACCTGGACGGCGGGATCATGGCGGTTCCTCCGATGATCGGCATCCCGGAAGCCGGCGGCTACGTCTTCTACAGCGGCTCGCAGGAGCTGTTCGAGCGCCACCAGGAGACCCTGGGCGTCCCGGCCGGCACCACCTACGTCGGCAGGGATCCAGGCTTCGCGGCGCTGCACGACGTGGCCCTGCTCAGCGCCATGTACGGGATGTTCGCCGGGGTCGCGCACGCCTTCGCCCTGATCCGCAAGGAGGACATCGACCCGGCGTCGCTCGCCCCGCTGCTCGCGGACTGGCTCATCGCCATGGCCCCGGCAGTTCACCAGACCGCCGAACAGCTGCGCAGCGGCGACTACACCAAGGGCGTGGTCTCCAACCTCGCCATGCAGGTGGCCGGCACGCCGACCTTCCTGAGCACTGCCGAACAGCAGGGCGTCAGCCCGGAACTGCTCAGCCCGTACTTCGAGCTGATGCGTCGCCGACTGGCCGAGGGCAGCGGCGAGGAGGACCTGACCGGCGTGATCGACCTGCTGCTGCATTGACCGGCCGCTTGCCGCCCCAGCGGCGATCATGCTGGGGCGTCAGGCAGTGCTGGATGGCTGGATGGTGCCGCCAGCCCTCGCGCCGGCCTTGTTGATCGTTGCCATCGCTACGGTTGGCTCGTCCACCGGGGCCACCCGGACGCGGACCGAGCCGGCGGCGCCGGCGTGGCCGGTCCCGGGCGGAGCAGCCGTCACGGGCCCGCCCGCGACCCCCTGAGCTCTCGTCGGCTCGGCGGCGAGACGCTCGAGCGCGCGGGCAAGTTGTTGCCGGCCGTCGTCAAGGTGCCGGGCCACCGCCCGGATCTGCGCGATCATTGTCTCGCCGCCGGTCGGCATCACCTTTCGTGCCGCGTCGTCGCGCTCGACTCCAGCGCCGCGGCGGTTGTGCATCGCCCGCCGCGCCTCCTGCGCAGCGCCGCCGCCCGCCGCTCGTACGGAGTTGTCGTACTGCGCACGGGCGTACTCGGCGACCCGATGTGCGTACTCGTGGGCCTGGGCCATGATCTGCTCGGCCTCCCGTTGGGCCTCGGACAGCAGGTTGACCTCGTTGGCTCGGGGCAAGTCCGCGGCCGCGCCGGCGCTCGGGATCACCCCGTGGCGGTGCAGCTCAAGCTGGCCGGCGAGCCGCTCGTTCTCAGCCCGCAACCGTGCGATCTCGGTAGCAAGCAGGTCAAGCTCGTCGGCGGCCTGGATGCGGAAACGGTCGACCTCGTCCGAGTCGTAGCCCCGACGGGCGAGCGACGGGGTGTTGAACTGCCAGCGCCTCACCCGGTCGGCGGTTGTCCGCACCGCCGGCGGAGCGGGGACCTGAGTTCCGTCGCCAGTTCTGATCGGGGTCTCGCTCATCGGTCACCTCCGGGACCCTCAACTTCTGCCTGCCACTGCTGTCCGGGTGGCATGCCCGGGCGGCTACGGAAGCTGGCCGCCCGGGCATGGCCGGAAGCGGGACTACTTGCCGGTCAGGGCGACCAGCGCGCTGGCGGTGCGGAAGTAGGGGTTGCGGCCGAGGTCGCCGATCGTGACAATGCCGAGCGCCTCCTTGAGCAGCTTGGCACCACCGTCGCTGACTCCGGCAAGGGCGGACACCGGGGCGTCGACCAGCTCGGTGACGCTCCTGTCCTGGTAGGCCTTGTCGACCAGCTTGGTGAGGTCGGCGGTGACGGGCATGAGAACTCCTTCGCTACGCAGCCTGGCATTTCCGGCTACTCGGTCGAACCTGAAGGAATTAGATCATCATTCGCACCGCGCGGTCCACAAGGGACCGCGCAACGTCACTGCCGCCTTCCTCGTTGCCGAACGGGTGGTCGATCTCGTCGGCGAGGTCGCCAGTGTCCGCATCGGATGGCATTGGCCGGAGAACATAGCAAAACGGCCCGGAGCCCCAGGCCAGCTCCCCGCCTCATCGTCCAAGCCAGGGGCGGTCGCTGGCATTGCGACTGCATTGCGAGGTACCGTGGTTTGCGATGCAGTCGTATTGCAAAGAAGGTGGTCCCATGCGTGTGATCCCGCTGTCCGAGGCGTCCGCCGACATGATCGATCTGGTCGGCGGCAAGGCGGCCGGCCTGGGCGAGTTGATCCGCGGGGGCGAGCGTGTGCCGCCGGGGTTCTGCGTCACCACCGAGGCGTACCAGTCGGGCGTCATCCCGCAGGCGGAGATTGTCGACGCGTACGAGCGGCTCGGTGCGGGCCCGGTGGCGGTGCGGTCCAGCGCGACGGCCGAGGACCTGCCGGACGCAAGCTTCGCCGGACAGCAGGACAGCGTCCTCAACGTCACCGGCGCCGCTGAACTGATAGCTGCGATCGCGAAGTGCTGGGGCTCGCTGCACAACGCCCGCGCGGTCGCCTACCGCGACGCCCACCACATCGATCACGACGCGGTCCGGATGGCCGTCGTCGTGCAACGGATGGTCGCCGCCGAGGTGTCGGGGGTGCTGTTCACGGCGAACGCACTGACCGGCTGCCGCACGGAGATGATGGTCGACGCCGCGCCGGGTCCCGGCACGGCGGTGGTGGACGGCCAAGCTGTCGTCGACCACTACCTCCTCAGCGGGTCGGGCCAGATTGGCACCGGTTGCCTGGCAAGGGCCCAACTGGCCGAGCTGCGGGCCGTCGGCGAGCGCCTCCAGCGGCACTTCGGCTGCCCGCAGGACGTGGAGTGGGTGATCGACGAGGACGGGACGATGTGGCTGCTGCAGTCGCGGCCAATCACCACACTCTTCCCCCTCCCTCCGGACACCGACAAACCCCTTCCTCGCGTCTACCTGGAGTTCGGCCACGTCCAGGGCATGCTCCAGCCCGTCACGCCGATGGGCATGTCCACGCTGAAGTCGCTGGTCGCGGCGATGCTCGCCGCGCTCGGCATCAGGGCCGAGATCGTCGACATCGGTGGGCGGCTCTACGGCGACCTGACCGACCTGGCGCGCAGCAGATCCGCCCGCAAACGGCTGGTCAAGCTCATGGCGGTCGACTTCGGACCGCGCGCCCAGGCGGTCATGCAGCAGGTCCTGGCGGACCCGCGGTTCGCTCCCGACAAGGACCGTCCGGAGCGCCGACGCGGGTCGAACGGGGCGTCCCTGTGGGCGGCCGTGCGGCTGATGGTCGGGGTCGTGCGGGCGCTGGCCCGACCCGACGCGGCGCGGACGCGGATGTTCGACGCCGTCGAACAGCTGAAACTCCGGTCGGCTGCGCCCGACGGCCTGCGTACCGCCGCGGAACGGCTGCGCTTCGTGCGGGCCCAGGAGGCGGCGAGCAGCCCAGCTGACATCGTCTCCCCCATCGTGGCCGGCATGCTCGCGGCCGCGCTGCCGGCTCACCTGCTCAAGGGCGTCGTTCGCGAGGAAGAGATCCACGCCGTACTGGGTGGGATGCCCTACAACGTCACCATCGAAATGGATCTCGCGCTGTGGCGGCTCACCCAGCGCGCCGGCGACCACCGACAGTTGCTGCTGCACACGCCGCCCGACGAGTTGGCCGCGCGGTACCGGCAGGGGACGCTCCCGGACATCGGGCTGGCGGCGTTCCTGGACACCTACGGCCACCGCGGCGTCGCCGAGGTCGACCTCGGAGTGCCGCGGTGGAACGAAGACCCCGCGCCGATCTTCACCATGATCGCCAACTACCTACGGGTCACCGATCCGGAACAGGCACCCGACCGGCGCTTCGCACGTGCGGCCGCCACCGCGGAAGCCACCCTCCACGAGCTCGGTGCCCGGGCCCGCCGCCGCAGGCCGGTGCGGGGGCGTCTCGCCGGGTTCCTGCTGCGCCGTGCCCGGGCGTTGGCCGGACTGCGGGAGGCGGGCAAGTTCGCCGGCCTGTACCGGCTGCAGGAGATGCGGCGGCAACTGCTCTCCGTGGGCGTTGACCTGACCGGCAGCGGACTGCTCGATCAGCCCGGCGACATCATGTTCCTGTCCCTCGACGAGGTGCACGACGCCGTGCACCAGAACGTCGACCACCGGCGAACGGTCGCCTCCCGCAGAGCGGTCCACCAGCGGGAGTCGCGCCGCCGGGCCGTACCGGTGGCGCTGCTGTCGGACGGCACCGACCTGGAGGCGATCCTGCCGGCGCCGGCCACCGCGGATGGCGCGCTGACGGGCGTAGGGGCGGCAGCGGGCCGGGCGACCGGCCCCGCCCGGGTCGTCCACGACCCGGCCACCGCCCACATCGAACCCGGCGACGTCCTGGTCACCGCCACCACTGACCCGGGATGGACCCCACTGTTCCTCACCGCCGGAGCGCTGGTCACCGAAACCGGTGCGGTCATGGCCCACGGCCCCACCGTGGCCCGGGAGTACGGCATCCCCGCCGTCATCTGTGTCCCGGACGCGACCCGGAAAATCTCCACAGGTCAGATCATCACCGTGGACGCCGCAGCCGGAACCGTGACGATCCACTGACCGGTGCCGGTGAAGACTGCCCCGACCAGGCCGAATTCCGGGTCGTTGGCGAGTCCGAGCGCGTTGCCCCGAAGCACGACCGGGGGACATGCCTCGCGGGCAGTCCAGCCGGCGAGGCCTGTCGTCACGCGATCAGTTCCACAGCTGGAAAAGATCGCTGCCGGAGCAGGCCCACTGGAAGATGTTCCCGTTCTGGCCGGCGGTCGATGCGTCGGCGTCCAGGCAGGTCCCGGTGCCGACGTTGTGCAGTCCGGCGTTGGCGTCGCCGTTGGTGTTGAGCTGCCCGCTGCCCGAGAACCACCACCGCTGGTAGGGATCGCCGGTGGTGTTGCAGGCCCACTGGGTGATCGCCCCGCCGTTGCGGATGTCGGACGAGATGGCGTCCAGGCAGGTGCCGGTGCCGACGTTCTGGAGCACCGGGTTGTAGTTGTTCGCGCCGACCACCACGCGCCACTGCTGGTAGCTGTCGCTGCTGTTGCAGGGCCACTGGGCGATCCGCCCGCCGTTGCGGACGTCGGACGAGATGGCGTCCAGGCAGGTACCGGCGCCCCGGCTCTTCAGCTGGAACGAGAACCCGGTGATGGCGTCGCGCGCAGTGTTCAGGTAGTTCCGCCATGCTCCGTTGTTGTAGGTCGACCACGGGGTCCAGTTGCTGCCGTGGTTGGAGATGTTCCACGCCGCGTTGGCGTTGCACTGAACCTGGTAGGCGCAGGCGTCACTGACCTCGGGGTGCCAATAGTTGTTGATCTGCCACAAGCCCCGGTCGATCGAGCCGGGGTTCTGGCCCGTCGCCGACGGGTTGCAGCTCGACTCGGCCATGGCGACCGCCACAGCGACCACGATCTGCCGGACGTTGCCCGCAGACGTGCTGACGTTCGCGGTGTACGAGAAGCCGGCCTTGGCGGCCACCTTGGCACAGACCGTGGCGGCGGCAGAGGCCGCCGCGGCCATCGTGCCCGTGGGCACACCGACCCCCGCGTTCAGCGATGCCGGCACCGGTCGGGCGGTGCCGTCGGCCGAGGCCGGGGCCGGGGCCGCACCTGGCGGAACCATCAACACAGCGGCCAGGGTCACGGCCAACAGTCGCACGGGTCGAATCCGGCCGGCGCTCCGCCGCCACGGGAATCTTCTGCTTACGGGATCGGATCGCACGCATGCCTCCCAAGGACGACGGTTTATCCACCAGGGACCTGCACTGCCCGCTTCGCACTCCTGAACCGAGCAACCACCCCCCCGACCATGATAGATCGGAGTGCGTCGATGTAGCTATGGCGCGACGGGGTAAGTTCAGGGGTTACGAGACGTGGCAGGGCGGATAGCTAACCGACGAGGCTTCGTACTCCTGAACGGAACATCCCGGCTGGATCGTGAAGATTCTTGATCTCACTGAGCCGACCGGCGTCCGCGCTGGACCAGGGACCGTAGGGACCGTCGGCGGCCTCCAAGGATCCCCGGAAGTTGGCCAAGGCGAGGCCGGGAGCGACGAACGGCTCAAGCGCGTCGAGGACGCTGCCTACGACGGCCGGCACGACCTGCTCGAGCCCGGGCAGCAGCGGTCCGAGTCCCAGCAGCGAGAAGGCCCCGCCGCGGCCGCTCACGGCGTTGGGCACCGCCGCTTGCCGGGCCAGCGCGCCGCCGAGGAGTCGCAGCTCCACCATCGCGAGCGGCACCTCCACGTGGGGGCCGGCCACCGCGATCAGCGCGTCCACCGCCTCGGCCGGCAGATGCCGCAACACGACCCCGGCGTGATGTTCCGGCATCGGGTCAGTGGGGTCGGAGTGGATGGCGTCGACGCCGACGTACGGCATCTCCGCCACCGAGTCGATCAACGCCGGTGCCACCGCCCGCATCGGAGCGAGCATGCGCTCACCTTCCTCGACGCCGCCGAGGTGCGCTATCCGCAGATGGACCACGAACTGCCCGCGTAGCGGCTCGGGCAGCTGCGGCAGGTCGGGCAGGCGCAGCAGGGCGACGGACGTGGTCGTCTGCTCGGACAGGGTCGGGGCCCAGGTCCGGAAGGCGTGCAGTACGTCCGCCGTGGCGCTCGCCGGGTAGAAGATGCCACCGCCGTAGAGGCTGCGGACCGGTACCAGATCGAATTCGATCGCGGTCACCACGCCGAAGCCGATGCGGCCGGCTCCACGCAGGGCCCAGAACAGATCCGGCTCATTCGCCGCGTCGGCCCGCCGGAGCATTCCATCCGCGGTCACCAGCTCGACCGCCCGAACGTGGTCGGCGGCGAATCCGAAGGTGCGGGCCATGACCGGGACACCGCCGCCGAGTGTGTAACCGACCACGCCCACGCCGGAGGACGACCCGTTGAGCGGGGCCAGGCCGTGCTCGGCCGCCGTCTCGATCACGCTCTGCCACCGTACGCCGGCGCCCACTCTGGCCCGCCGGGCGACCGGGTCGACCCGAACCTCGTCGAGTCGCCGCGTGGTGATCAAGATGCCGCCGTCAGTGGCTGCCAGCTGGCCGTGGCCGGTCGACTGCACGGCCACCGCCAGTCCCTGCTCGGCGGCCCAACCTACCGCCGCCGCCACATCACCGGCGTCGGTGGCTCCCACCACGACGTCCGGCCGGTGGACGATGGCCGCGTTGAACCCGGCGATCTCAGTAGTGAAGCCGTCGTCGCCGGGCTGTAGCACGGGTCCGCGGACCCGCCGGGCCAAGGCGACGGTGTCGACCGTACGCACCGGTTGACTCCTCATGGGCAGGGCGCCCACAGGCCGGGCGCCGGATGACCTGACGGTGTCAGCCAGCGCTTGGGTCGGACTTGGCCCACGCATGGACTGGCGTTCAAGCGGGATCCAAGCGACGTGCGGAGACGGAAATGTCGGTACGGGCCGACGCGGCCGAGGTCAGGCAGTGAGCCGCACCGATTGGCTGAGGCTCGCCTGGATGAGGTGCGCCACGCCCAGCCGCCGATGTGCGGCGAGCGCGGCGTGCGCATGCACGCCCGCATGTTCGGTTCGGCCCAGCCGGTGCGCGAGCTCGGCGAGCGCGTAGTGGTTCGAGCCCCACGTGGCGCCGCCGGAGCCGACGCCGACGAACCGGTCGGCGAACGGGGAGAGGATCTCGTAGAGGCGAGCCGGATCCGGTACGCCGAGCCGAGCGGCGACCAGAGCCCACTGGTACGTCACGATGTCCCAGGACCAGTCGCCGCGGATCGTCCAGCCCCATTTCTCCAGCAGCTTCCCGGCGAGCGCCTCGTCGCCCGATTCGCAGGCGGCCAGCACCGCGGTGGGGCGCAGCAGGATCAGCTCCGGCTCATCGGCCCGAGTGACCAGCTCGTCGAGTAGCTCACCCGGCCGGCCCTGGAAGCGGCGGCTGGTGTAGAGCAGGACCAACCTCATCCACTTCCCGCCCCACATGCTGGTCCGCCGCTGCTCGGCGAAGGCGTCCTCGACCAAGCGTTCAGCCTCGGCCCAGCGCCCGTCCAGGATGGCCCGCCCGCCGGCGGCGTAGGTGATCTGACCAGCGAGCTCGGGCAGGCGGATCTCCGTCAACAGGTGACGGCAGCGCGCCAGGTCGCGGTCGTACCCGGCGAGGTCGCCGGTGGACATCAGCAAGATCATGCGATGCAGCCTGGCTACGATCTCCACCCGTCGAGGCAGCGGGCCGAGCTCGAGCATCTCGTTCACGACGGCCAACCGTCGGTCGTCGCGGTCCGGGACCCTGGCGGCGGCTACCGCGTAGTTGCTGAGGGTACGCGCCCGCAGTTCCACGTCGCCCCACCGGCGGGCAAGCTCGACCGCCTCCTCGGCGAACCGCTCCCCCTCGTCGCGTCGGTCACCGTAGAACAGCTCAACTCCGAGCGTGCCGAGCAGCGCCGCACGACGCACGTGGTCGGTCGGGTCAAGCCGGGCGAGTTGGTCCTCCAGGATCGCCACCATGCGCTCGTCCACCTGCCCGTAAGTCCGCCAGTTCCAGAGCGTCACACCGCCGAAGACCGTGGCCGCATCGATCACCAGCGAGTCGTCACCGAGCCTGGTGCCGAGCGCGACCGCCTCGTTCAACGCGACGCGCGCGCCGACCACATCACCGGCGAGTCGCCTGGCCTTGCCCAGCTGCACCAACAGCTCGCATCGGCAGCTGACCGCGTCCGCGCCCGTAGGGTCGAGCGCGGCCAGGGCGACGGTGAGGAACTCCACCGCCTCGTCATAGGCGAGCTGCGCCTCGGCCAACTCCGCGGCACGCCGGGCGTAACTGACTGCCTTCGCCGAGGCCCCGATCCGGGCGGCGGCGGCGAAGTGGTGGGCGAGCAGCCCGATCGTGGCGAGATCCTCGGCTCGGTGCAGGCCCTCAAGCGCCTCGCCGACCCGCCGGTGCACGCGCGCCCGCTGCAACCGGCTCAGCTCCGCGTAGAGAGCGTCGCGGACCAGGGAGTGGGCGAACCGGTAGTTCCAGCCGTCGGGCACCTCGACCAGCAGGCCGCTCGCGACAGCCGGTTCGAGCAGGCTCAGCACCCGTTCGTAGTCCAGACCGGCGGCATTCTCCAACAGCACCGTGTCGACATCGCGTCCGATGACGGCGGCAGCTCGCAGCAGGGCCTGGGTTTCCTCGGGCATCCGGGCGATCCGCCGGCCGATGACGTCGCGTATGCTCTCCGGCACCGCGGACTCCGCGATCACCTCCTGGTTGGTCCAGCCGCCGGGGTGCTCGCTCGCCAGCAGCCGCAGCAGCTCCCGGAGATAGAACGGGTTCCCGCCGGTCCGCTCGTGCAGCGCGGCGACGACGGCGACGTCGGGCTCCACCGCGCCCGACCGGAGGTAGTCACGCACGTCGGCCGCGGAGAACGGCGGCAGGGTCACCCGCTCCACGCCCCGTTCGTTCGCCAGCGCGCCGAGCATCTCGCGCAGCGGTTGGTCATGATCGCCCGGCTCAGCGCGCATCGTGGCGAGCACCAGTATCGGCAGCCGGCTCAGTCCGCCGGCGAGATGGGTCAGCAGCCGCAGCGAGGCGGCGTCCGCGAGGTGCACATCGTCGATGACCAAGAGCGTCGGCTGCCGCTCCGCCACCGTACGCAGCAGCTCGCCGACAGCCTCATAGAGGTGAAACCGTGCCGCGTCCGGGTCACCTGCCGGCTCCCGCGACTCCGCGACCCCGGTCAGCGCGGCGAGAAGGCGCTCCTGCTCGGGGCTCGGCGGCACCTCGCGCATCAGTTGGATCCACGGCCAGAATGCGGGAGTGGCGCTCCCCTCCACGCACCGGCTCCAGGCGACCGCCATCCCCGCCGCCGTCGCTCGCTCGACCACGCGTTCGGTGAGAAAGGTCTTGCCGACGCCGGCTCCGCCAGCGACGAAGAGCAGCCCGCCCCGGCGCCGGGTCGCGGCCGTGAGGCGGTCGTCGATCGACTCGAGCTGCGGGCCGCGGCCCACCATCGTCGCGGCCGCAGCCGGCTCCGGCGTGGGCACGACGCCCGGTCCATCGGTCGGCCGTGCATCGGCTGCCCCAGCGCCCAGCAGCGGCTCGGAGCGCAGCGCGGGAGGTGCGGCCGGGGTCGCCGCGGGCGTGTCCGCGCGGGGAGTGAGCGCCAGCGCGGGATCCTGCCGCAGGATCGCCCGCTCGAGCGCCTGCAGCTGTGGGCCCGGCGGCAGCCCCAGCTGCTCGTCCAGCATCGCGCGCGCCTCGCGGTACGCCTCCAGTGCTTCGGCCTGGCGGCCGTCCCGGTACAGCGCCACCATGAGCTGGGCCCACGACCGCTCCCGGAACGGGTCCTGCCGCAGCAGCGCCCGGGCCTGCGCGGCTGCCTGCGCGTTCCGCCCCAGGCCGAGTCGGGCTTCGGTGAGATCCTCGGTGGCGTCCTGGCACAGCGCGGTCAGCCGGGTGACCACCGGCATCGCGAAGGCTTCGTCCGCGAACTCGAGCAACGGCTCGCCGCGCCACTGCTCCAGCGCGACGGCCAGCAGCCGTTCCGCTTCCCCGGGCAGGTCCGCGGCGAGCGCGGCCCGACCGGCCTCGACCTGCGTTTCGAACCGCACCGCGTCCACCTGATCCGGCCGCACCGCGAGCAGATAGCCCGGCTCCCGGGTGAGGAGCACGGCGGGCGCGGCGCGTGGCGAACGGCCCGGCTCCAGGATGCGCCGCAGCTGCGAGATGTACGCCTGCAGCGTGCCGGTGGCGCTCGACGGCGCCTCATCCGCCCACAGGCCCGCGATGATGCGGTCCAGCGATACGACCCGTCCCGCCTCCAGCGTCAGCAACGCGAGCACGGCGCGTTGCTTCCGAGTGCCGAGGCGCAGCTCACCGCCGCACGGGCCGGTGACCGTCAGCGGGCCGAGTACGCGAAAGTCCAGCGCCGCCGCCCAGGGAGCAGCGGGCTCTGCCACGCCCATCCCGCCTCCCCTCTCAGAGCTCGCGCACCCACCACCCGGCCTCCGGGTCATCCTCGCTGGCCGCAAGACCGGCTGGGAATACGGCGGTCGGCTCTACCTGGCAGACCACAAATCCAGCGCCGGCGAGGAGCGCGCGCACCGCTGGCTGGTCGGCGCCCAGGTGAACCCACAGGCGCTGCGCCCCCTCGGCCTGCAGCACCCTGGAGAGCTCGGCGAGCAGGCGCCGGCCAAGCCCACGCCGCCGGAACGGCACCGAAACCGCAAACCGTCCGAGCCACGCCGTCGGATCATTCGGTTGGTGATGGACGACGCACGCGGCGAGCGGCGCCACGGAGGGATCGCTGGAGACGTCCGAGAGGGTGGCGACGCGGAACCCGACCGCCGGCACTTCCGACGCGGGGTCCGACTCGTGCAGCATCCGCAGCGCGGCGGCAGCCTGCTCCGGCCGCACCATGCGCAGGAGCAGCGTGCTGGGCGTGGGGACCTCGTACTGTGCCATGTCGGCACCGTGGCATCCGCGACTTGGACGCGGCTAGTGCGTGTTTCAGAAGTGTCGTAGGTGGCGGGCATGCTGTGGGGTTGTGGGGAGGTTTACCGCGTTCCGGTTCACGGTCGATCCGTCGCCGTCGCAGGTGGTGGTGTTGGCCCGTCATGCGGGGGCGGCTCGGTTCGCGACCATGGCACCCCGCTGGTACCCGTCCACCAAAATGTGCAGCGCCTGCCGCACCATCGGCCCCGCCCCACCCCTGTCCATACGCATCTTCCGCTGCGACGAATGCGGGCACACGGCAGACCGGGACGTCAACGCGGCGGTCAACCTCGCCGTCTGGGCCGAACAACACCACGCCCAGACCCGGGACCCCGAAGCACGAGGCCCGGTCATCAACGCCTCCCGAGGGGACGGCTCTGGCCGGCGCCCACGCGCCGGTGAAACCAGCCCCGATGACGGAGGAACCCCGCCGCCACGAACATCCGTGACGGCAGGGACGCCCGAGAAGGGCGGTGTCTCATGACCCAACGGACTAATGAGACACGCTGTAGGAGGACAACCGTTCGCGCCCGTGCGGCGGCGCCCCGGGCCTGACGATCACACTCGGCGCACCGGCTGCCGCCGTCGGCGACGACTGACACGGCGGCGTCCCATCGGACGGCGAACGGGCCGAACAGCCGAGCCCTGCCGGGCCCGAGGTGAGACGCAGCTGACACGCCGACGCGACATCTGGTGTTGCCCAGGCACCCGCACGGCCATATATGGTGTCTGGCGCAGCTGGTTCGGCCGCCTCTCACGGGACGGCCGAGGCAAGAGGGAACCCGGTGGAAATCCGGGACTGCCCCGCAGCGGTGAGTGGGAACGACCGCCGTCATCAGCACTGGGCCACCGATGGCCTGGGAAGCGACGGCCAGTAGGCGACCGGTTCCGCCGGTTGTGCCCACGAGTCCGAAGACCTGCCAGCGCGTCGCACGCCCCGCACGGGCGTGTGACGGTCCGAGGCCGCGCGGGACGGCCGACGCCCACGGGACACCGCCGATGCCGGCGCGTGTCCCTCGGTGTCTGCACCCCGCGCGCCGAGGCCCATCCGGTCTCGAGCTCGCGAGGAGTGAGTAGTGACAGGCACCAAGGTCCACCCGACCACCGACGGGCTACCAGGCGATATCGCCCTGCCCGGGCAGCGGCGCGTGCAGATGCACGTCCGCAAGCGCAACGGTGACCTCGAACCCGTCGATGTCAACCGGATCGTCCGGGCGGTCGAACGGTGGAGCGCCGACCTCACCGACATCGACCCGCTGCGGGTGGCGACCCGCACCATCAGCGGTTTGTACGACGGGGCGAGCACGGACGAGTTGGACCGGCTGTCCATCCAGACCGCGGCCGAGCTGATCGGCGAGGAGCCGCAGTACTCGCGGCTCGCCGCCCGTCTGCTCGCCGGATACGTCGACAAGGAGGTACGCGGGCAGGACATCGGCTCGTTCAGCCAGGGGATCCGGCGCGGCCACGTCGAAGGGCTGATCGGTGACGACACCGCCGCCTTCGTCGCCGCCCACGCCCGCATCCTCGACGAGGCGGTCGACCCGACGGGCGACCTGCGGTTCGAGTATTTCGGGCTGCGCACCGTCTACGACCGGTACCTGCTGCGGCACCCGACCAGCCGGCTGGTGCTGGAGACGCCGCAGTACTGGCTGCTGCGGGTGGCGTGCGGCCTGTCGCACACGCCGGACGAGGCGATCGGGTTCTACCGGCTGATGTCCAGCCTGGCGTATCTGCCGAGTTCGCCGACGTTGTTCAACTCCGGCACCCGGCACACCCAGATGTCGTCCTGCTACCTGGTGGACTCGCCCCGCGACGAGCTGGACTCCATCTACCAGCGGTACGCGCAGGTGGCCAACCTGTCCAAGTTCGCCGGCGGCATCGGCATCGCGTTCTCCCGGGTCCGCTCCCGCGGGGCGCTGATCCGGGGCACGAACGGACGGTCCAACGGCATCGTGCCGTGGCTGCGGACCCTGGACGCCAGTGTCGCCGCGGTGAACCAGGGCGGCCGGCGCAAGGGTGCCGCCTGCGTCTATCTGGAGCCGTGGCACCCGGACATCGAGGAGTTTCTGCAGCTGCGGGACAACACCGGCGAGGACGCCCGGCGTACGCACAACCTGAACCTGGCGAACTGGATCCCGGACGAGTTCATGCGCCGCGTGGAGGCGGACGGGATGTGGTCGCTGTTCGACCCGGACGAGGTGCCGGAGCTGCCGGACCTGTGGGGTGTGGAGTTCGACGCCGCGTATCGGGCGGCGGAGGCGCAGGGCCGCTGGGTGCGGCAGGTGCCGGCCCGGGAGCTGTACGGGCGGATGATGCGCACCCTCGCGCAGACCGGCAACGGGTGGATGACGTTCAAGGACGCCGCCAACCGGCTCTGCAACCAGACCGCGGAGCCCGGCAACGTGGTGCACCTGTCGAACCTTTGCACCGAGATCATCGAGGTCTCCAGCGACGCCGAGACCGCGGTGTGCAACCTGGGCTCGGTGAATCTCGCCGCCCACCTCACCGGCGACGGCATCGACTGGGAACGGTTGCGCGCCACCGTACGTACCGCGGTGACGTTCCTCGACCGGGTGATCGACATCAACTACTACCCCACCCCGCAGGCGGCGGCGAGCAACCCCCGCTGGCGGCCGGTCGGCCTCGGCATGATGGGCCTGCAGGACGTGTTCTTCGCGCTGCGGCTGCCGTTCGACTCCCCCGCCGCCCGGGAGCTGTCCACCCGGATCAGCGAAGAGCTCTACCTGACCGCCCTGGAGACCTCCGCCGACCTCGCGGAACGGCACGGCCCGCACCCCGCCTTCGCGCAGACCCGGGCGGCACGCGGGCAGCTGCAACCGGACCTGTGGGGCGTCACCGGCAGCCAGACCGCGCGCTGGGACGCCCTGCGGGACCGGGTGGCCGCGCACGGGCTGCGCAACTCACTGCTGGTCGCGATCGCCCCGACCGCCACCATCGCCTCGATCGCCGGCTGCTACGAGTGCATCGAGCCGCAGGTGTCCAACCTGTTCAAACGCGAGACCCTGTCCGGGGAGTTCCTCCAGGTCAACACTGCCCTGGTCGCCGAGCTCAAGGCTCGCGGGCTGTGGACCGAGCAGATCCGGACGGCGATCAAACGTGCCGACGGGTCGGTCCAGGATGTCGCGGAGCTGCCCGCGGAGGTGCGGGAGCTGTTCCGCACCGCGTGGGAGCTGCCGCAACGAGCGCTGATCGACCTAGCCGCCGCCCGCGCACCCTTCATCGACCAGTCCCAGTCGCTGAACCTGTTCCTGGCCACGCCGACCATCGGCAAACTCTCCTCGATGTACCTGTACGCCTGGAAGAGCGGGTTGAAGACGACCTACTACCTGCGGTCCCGACCGGCCACCCGCATCCAGCAGGCCACCGTGTCCGCCGTCGTTCCACCGGTGAGCCTCGATGCGGAGGCGCTGGCCTGCTCGCTGGAGAACCCCGAGGCGTGCGAGGCCTGCCAGTGACCACCCCGACCGACACCACCACGGAGACCACACCGATGCTGCTCGACCCCGGGATGGATCTGAACCTCCGCCCGATGCGCTACCCGCACTTCTTCGACCGCTTCCGCGACGCCATCCGCAACACCTGGACGGTCGAGGAGGTCGACCTGCACGCCGACCTGACCGACCTCGACCGGCTCTCCCCCGCCGAGCGGCACCTGGTCAGCCGGCTCGTCGCGTTCTTCGCCACCGGCGACACGATCGTCGCCAACAACCTCGTGCTGAACCTCTACCAGCACGTCAACAGCCCGGAAGGCCGCCTCTACCTGTCCCGGCAACTGTTCGAGGAGGCGGTGCACGTCCAGTTCTACCTCAACCTCCTCGACACCTACGTACCCGACGAGACCGAACGGACCGCCGCGTTCGCCGCCATCGAGAACATCCCGTCGATCCGGCGCAAGGCCGAGTTCTGCTTCCGGTGGATCGATTCCCTGCAGGACCTACGCGAGCTACGGAGCAAGCAGGACCGGAGGGCGTTCCTGCTCAACCTGATCTGCTTCGCCGCCTGCATCGAGGGCCTGTTCTTCTACGGCGCGTTCGCCTACGTCTACTTCCTGCGCTCCCGCGGCCTGCTGCACGGCCTCGCCTCCGGCACCAACTGGGTGTTCCGCGACGAGTCGATGCACATGGCGTTCGCCTTCGACGTGGTCGACACGGTCCGCCGAGAGGAGCCAGACCTGTTCGATGACGACCTCGCCGACCAGGTCCGGCAGATGCTCGCCGAGGCCGTCGACTGCGAGGCGCAGTTCGCCGAGGACCTGCTCGGCCAGGGCGTGCCCGGCCTGACCCTGGCGGACATGCGCCAGTACCTCCAGCACGTCGCTGACCGGCGGCTCACCCAGCTCGGCATCGCGCCGGTGTACGGGTCGACCAACCCGTTCGCCTTCATGGAGTTGCAGGATGTGCAGGAGCTGTCCAACTTCTTCGAGCGCCGGGTGTCGGCCTATCAGGTCGGGGTGAGCGGGGCGGTCACCTTCGACGACGACTTCTGAGCCAACACCCGCCCCCCCCGGGGCGGCGGCACAGCCGCCCCGGGGGTGATGGTCAGAGGCATCCGCCGGCCCCGCGCCTGGCGGGATGCCAGCCGAACTCTGGGCCCGATCAGTCCCGGCACAGCGGCACGTCGGGCTCCACGACGGTCCGGTTGACGATGTCCTTCTTGATGAAGTCGGCCTCCTGGGGAATGCCGACCCCCAACACCTGCTCGATCGCCTGACCAACGGCTCCGACAGGCTCACCAACTTGATTAGGAATCGTTAGTGATCGTAGATTGATCGTGTGGAATTTCTTCGGCTCTCAAAGGTCGTGAAGCGTCTGGGTGTGTTCACCTGGTGACGCTTGGTCTTTGGGTTGGATCGGGGAGGATTCCGGTGACGTGGGTCGACCGTGAGCGCCGGTTCTCGTGGATTGGTGTCGAGGCGGCGAGCCGGTGAGTGGGAGGCTGCCGCTGGCCGACGGCGAGGTTGCCCGGACCGCGGGCGTCCGCACTCTGGTGCGTGGGGGTGTGGACGAGGAGACCGGTGAGGTGCTGTCTCAGCCGGTGCTTGCGCAGCGGGTCGGTTGGTGTGCCGATCTGGTGGCCGGCATGGTGGGCGCCCTGATCGGTGAGCATTGGAACACTGCGGATGTGCAGGTGTTGACCTCCGGGCAGGACGCGGGCGGCCGGAAACTTCCGTCGCACGCGTGGATGGCGCTGCGGCGCCTAGGGTGGACCATCACCGCCCCGGAGGGTGTGAAGGTCAATGACCGGGTCGTGCGGATGGTCCAGGAGCAGGCCGGGCGTGCTCTTCGCTCGGCGGGGTGGCGTACCGATGTAACCGCCGGGGTCCTGGCGACCTGGCCGGCCGATCCACGCAAGCGCACCCCCGTCGAGTGGGAGCAGGTTCGGGCGTCGATCCCTGGCGGGGAGCATCTGCCGTCTGCCGTCATCAAGGGCCGGACCCGGCAGGCCGTCGCGTTCCTCAACGCCAACGGCCGGCTGCCGGTGGACGTGTTCGAACTCGAAGGCACGCCGAAGATCCCGCGGATGCTGCTGCTGGCCGCGTGTGATCGGCAGCAGGCCACCCTCGAACGCAGCGACACCGACCCGGGCAGAGCGCTACTGCGGCTGCAGTTGCCCTCACGACCGGATCCGCGAGCGTACGGGGGACTGGACGTGGGTTGCCTGTCCGATAATCCTGCCGCCCACGGTCCCTGCGGGTGCGGTGCTGCACCTGCCCACTGTCCGTGTCATGGGTGGCAGGGTGCGCGCCGATGTGGCATTCACCCACGCCGTACCGAAAACCCGCCGCGCCGGTCACGCGGTGGCGCTCGGTGTGGACTGGGGCCTGAACACCCTGATGTCCGCCGGAGCCCTCCGACTCCAGGAGGACGGCCGGATCACGGCGTTGGGGGCTGGGGCTCAGTTCCGGGCCGCCGGGGTCCTCGCGAAGCAGCACCGGCTGCGCCGTCACGGTGAGCGGCTGCACGCCAAGGCCGAGCAGTACCAGCGGCTTATCGGCGATGCCGAGCGGCATCAACTCGTCGGTAAGCATGCGGTGCTCCGCGACGAGATCCGCCACGTGTCTGAGCGCCGCGCAAACCTGAACGCTGCGCTTGCCTGGGCCGCCGCCCGCTGGACGGTGGATCAGGCGATCGCCGCCGGGGCGAGCGTGATCTATGTGGAAGACCTGCGGTCGATGGAATCCAAGGGCATGGGCGCCACCCTGAACACGCGCCTGTCCCAGCAGGTGCGCGGGCAGATCGTCGACCGGATGCGGCACGTCGCCGCCGAGGCGGGT
>NZ_JBEYSO010000056.1:0-22782 GCF_040642675.1 Micromonospora sp. NPDC047738 | reverse complement strand
CAGCAGCCGGACCAGCATCCGCCCGGTGGTGGTCTTGCCGCAGCCCGATTCCCCGACCAGGCCCAACGTCTCCCCCGGCCGGACGTCGAAGTCCACGCCGTCCACCGCCCGCACGAGCGCGCGGCTGCCGAGGGCACCCCGGACGGGGAAGTGCTTGGTCAGGCCGCGCACCCGCAGCAGCGCCTCGGGTGCGCGCGGCTCGGGTTCGCCGACGATGGCGGCCGGCAGCCGGCCGTTGACCGTGCTCATCTCGCCACCCCCACCTGGGCGATCTCGTCGCGGTAGATGCGTTGCCGGGCGGCCTCCGGCAGGTGGCAGGCGACCAGATGCCCCCGCTCGACCACCTGGCGCAACTCCGGCACGTCGGTTCGTGACCGGTCTCCGTTGCGGTCGGCGTAACGGCAGCGCGGGTGGAAGGCACACCCGGAGGGCAGGTTGATCAGCGAGGGCGGGTTGCCCTTGATCGGCACCAGGTCCGCGTCCGCGTCACCGTGCAACGACGGCACACTCGACAACAACCCCCACGTGTACGGATGCTGCGGCCGCCGCAACACCTGCTCCACACTCCCGTGCTCGACCGCCCGCCCCCCGTACATCACCAACACGTCATCGGCGACCTGCGACACTACACCCAGATCGTGGGTGATCAGGATGATCGCCGACCGGAACTCCTGCTGAAGGTCCTCGAGGAGATCCAGAATCTGCGCCTGCACCGTCACATCCAACGCCGTCGTCGGCTCATCCGCGATCAACAGATCCGGATCGTTCACCAACGCCATCGCGATCATCGCCCGCTGCCGCATCCCACCCGAGAACTCGTGCGGATACTGGTCGAACCGCTTCCCCGGCTGCGGAATCCCCACCCGACCCAACATGTCCACCGCCCGGCCGCGGGCCTCCCGCTTCCCCGCCCTCGGATGATGCACCCGATACGCCTCAGCGATCTGCCTACCCACCGTGTAGTACGGATGCAGGGCCGACAACGGATCCTGAAAGATCATCGCCATGTCCCGGCCCCGCAGCCGACGCACCTCCTCCTCCGCCAGCCCCACCAACTGACGGCCACCCACCGAGATCTCCCCGCTGATCGTGGTGCGCTTGGCGTTGTGCAGACCGAGGATGGCCAACGAGGTGACACTCTTACCCGAACCCGACTCCCCCACGATGCCGAGCGTGCGACCCCGCTCCACCGAGAACGACACCCCATCCACGGCGCGAACCACACCGTCCTCGGTGTCAAACCGCACCCGCAGATCCTTGACCCGCAGATAGGGACCCTCGCCCGAGCGGGGCGCCGGTAGCTTCACCATCTCGATCCCTCCGTTCAGTTCAGCCGGACCCGCGGGTCGATGACCGCGTAGAGCACGTCGACCACGATGTTGGCGACCACGATGAACACCGCCGCCAGCAGCACGGTCGCCATGACCACCGGCAGGTTGAGGAACTGCACCGCCTCCACGGTCGCCTTGCCCAGCCCCTGCAGACCGAAGATCGTCTCGGTGATGAACGTCCCGCCGAGGCTGGTGCCGATGTCCAGGCCGGCGATGGTGACGATGGGCGTGATCGCGGCCCGCAGCGCGTGCCGGGTGTGCACCTGCCGCGTGGAGAGCCCCTTGGCCCGGGCGGTCCGCACGAAGTCCTCCGACAGCGTCTCCAGCATCTGCGCCCGCGACAGCCGGGCATACAGCGCCGAGTTGAGGAAGCCGAGCGTCATCCAGGGCAGCAGCAGGCCCACCGCCCACCGGGCCGGGTTCTCGGTCAACGGGGTGTAGCTGGGGAACGGCAGCAGCCCGGTGGCGTACACCAGCAGGTAGAGCAGGATCAGCCCGAAGAAGTAGACCTGCATGGACGCCCCGGCCAGGGTGATGCCGATCGCGGCCCGGTCGAAGACCGTTCCGCGGCGCAGCGCCGACACCATGCCCAGCGAGACGCCCAACGCCAGCCAGAGCACCGCGCCACCGAAGACGATGCTGAAGGTGACCGGGAGGCGCTGGGTGATGATCTCCGTGACCGGCTGATTGTTGCGGAACGAGTAGCCCAGGCAGGGTGCCGGGCAGTCCTGCCGGAAGTCCCCCGAGCCGTACGTGCGGCCGACGAAGACCCCCTTGACGAAGTCCGCGTACTGGCGGGGCAACGGCTGGTCGATGCCGAGCCGCTGCTCGACCTGGGCGATGTCCTCGGTGGTGCAGTTCTTGCCGCACATCACCTTGGCCGGGCTGCTCGGCACCGCGAAGAAGAGACCGAAGGTGACCAGGCTGATGACCGCGAGGGTCACCGCGGCGACGAGGAGCCGCCGGAGGACGAAACGGAACACGGGAACACCTCCCCGATGGACGGTGGGGGCGGCCCGGACGAGGGCCGCCCCCACGGCGGTCACTGCTTCACGTAGATGCCGTTGAGCGAGATGATCCCGAAGGCGTCGCTGAGGAAGGCGTTGCCGACCTTCGACCCGTGCAGCTCGTAGGCGGCGTCGTAGTAGCAGGGCACGACCGGGACGTACTCCCGCATGATCTTCTCGTCCAGGGCCATCCACCCGGCGTCCTGCTCGGCGGCGGGCAGGTTACGGACCCGGTCGACCTCGGCGCTGATCGACGGCTCGTTGAGGTACGAGACGTTGTTGTTCCCCTCGGCGACGATCTCCCGCCCGTCGTACACCGGCGGGATGACGGTCGAGCCGGTCGGCCAGTCCGAGCCCCAGCCGCTGATGTAGAGGTCGTACGGGTTGTTCTTGCGGCCGATCTCGTCGTAGTAGCTGCTGCTCTCGATGGGCTTCATCACGATGTCGAAGCCCATGTCGGTGAGGTTCTTCCGGATCGCCTCGGCCTGCTGGGTCCGCAGCTCCGTGTTGGAGTGGGCGAAGACCAGCTTCGGGCGCTTGCCGGCGAGCAACTCGGTGACCTTGGCCTTGTCGCCGGTGACCGGGGCGTTGAAGACGTCGTACTTCTTCCAGCCGGCCGTGGTCGGCGACATCAGCGTGGTGGCCGGGGAGCCCGCCGCCTGCCCACCGATCGCCTTGAGCGCGGCGTCCTTGTCCACGGCGTAGTTCAGCGCCTTGCGGACGTTCAGGTCGGTGACCCGCTGGGTGTTGATGTTCAGCACCCAGGTGTACTGGGTCGGGCCCTTGACGACCCGCTCGACGACGCCGGCCGTGGTGGTTCGGGGCAGTACGGCCGGCGGCACGTCGGTCCAGCTCAGCGCGGCCTGGTCGGCTGCGGCGTCGGCGACGAGCCGCTCGGCGATCTGCGCCTGCTCCAGGCCGAAGGTGATCCGGATGGCGTCCGGGTACGCGTTGCGGATGGGGTCGGTCTTCGGGTCCCAGTTCGGGTTGCGCTCCAGTTCCAGCGCCACGTCCCGCTGGTACGACTTGACCTTGTACGGCCCGGAGGAGAAGGGCCGCAGGTCGTAGTTGGCTCGGGTGTCCTTGGCGGCGGGCACGGGCGCGCTGGTGGGCAGCGCGGCCGCGTACGGCAGGTCGCAGTGCGCCTCCGGGAAGGTGAACCGGATGGTCCGGTCGTCGGGCGTCTCGATGCCGTCCGGCGCCGGCTTGCCGCCGTCGTACGGCCCCTGGTACTTCGCGTTGTACGCCCCACCCGGGTATAGCCACTGCTGGATGTAGTGCGGCCCCTCGTTGAGGTTGGACGCGAACGAGCGGGCGATGCCGTAGGCCACGTCCTTACTGGTCACCGGGGAGCCGTCCTCGTATTTCACCCCCTCTCGCAGGGTGAACTCCCACACCTTGCAGTCCTTGTTGACGTCCTTGCCCGGATCAGTGGCGAGGTCGCCGACGAGCAGCAGTTTGCCGGTGCCGTCCTCCTTGTAGCCGTTGAGCGCGCGATAGAGGAGCCCGCCGGTGACCTGCTGCACGTTGACGTAGTTACGGGCCGGGTCGAGGTGCTCGAAGTCGGAGTTCTGCATGATGGTGAGGGTGCCGCCGCGGGCGGCCCCGTCGACCGCCTTCGCCGGGCCCTGGTTGTCGGCGGGCTCGTAGGAGACCGAGCCGGTCTGGGTCTTCGTCTTGCCGTCGCCGCCACCACCGCTCTCGGTGGTCGGGCTGCAACCGGCGGCGACGAGCGCCGCGGCGAGGACACCGGTGGTCAGTGTCCGGGTTCGTGCTCGCACGGTGTGCTCCCTTCCCGCCCGGCGGCCCCCGCCGGCCGGGCGTGTTTGATGGCCGGGGGGTTACCGGGTCGACCGGGGATCCAGCGAGTCGCGCAGGGCGTCACCGAAGAGGTTGAACGCCAGGACCAGCAGGAAGATCGTCAATCCGGGGAACAGGGTGTACCAGGGGTCGCTGGCCACGTAGCCGATGCTGTTGTAGATCATCCGGCCGAGGTCAGGCGTAGGTTCGGTGACGCCGATGTTGACGAAGGCCAGGGCGGCCTCGATGGCGATGAACTGCGGCACGTTCAGCGAGACCGTGACCAGGATCGGGGCCCAGATGTTCGGCAGCAGTTGCCGGAACAGGATGTGTCCGGTGCCGGCGCCGGCGGCCCGGGCGGCCTCGACGAACTCTCGCTCGCGCAGGGAGATCACCTGACCGCGGACCAGCCGGGCCGTGTACGTCCAGCTGAACAGGCCGAAGGTGGCGATGATCAGGGCGACCCGGAAGGCCGGCGGCGGCGCCTCCCGCTCGGTGTAGAAGCGGTCCTGCAGGATCGGGATCACCGCCAGGGCGAAAATGAGGAACGGGAACGCCAGCGTGAGGTCGACCAGCCAGTTGACGACGCTGTCCAGCCAGCCGCGCGCCCACCCGGCCACCACACCCACCGTCACCCCGATGACCGACGCCAGCAGGGCCGAGGCGAAGGCGATGAACAATGACGTCCGCAGTCCGTACACCAACTGGAGCAGGATGTCCCGACCGCTGCCCGGTTCGAGTCCGAGCCAGTGTTCGGAGCTGATGCCGCCGGCGTAGCCGATCGGCATTCCGAAATCGTTGAGCCGATCCACGAACTTGTCTGTCGGGTCCATTCCGGTGAGCCAGCCGAGCAGTGGCGCGCAGAGGGCGACGAGGGCGGCGACGACCAGCGTCAGGGCGCTGAGCCGGGCGGTCCGGTCCCGCTTGAGCCGCAGCCAGGCGAGCTGGTTCGGCGACCGGCCGACAATCTCCCGCCGGCCGGCCTGGGCCGGGGATTCGGTTTCGACGGCGACGTCCGGGGCGGCCGGGTCACCGGGCGCGGTCAACGACGGTGGGTGGGACATGTCGCTCATGAGGAGCCCTCCCGACGGCGACGAAAACGTCCTGCCACCCGACGGTAAACCGCTGGGGAACGGCGAATTGAATCGTTACGGTAACGGTCGGATCGGTTGTCGGACATTGACAACGATCTGATTTACGGAATGACTCGGTGCAATAACGGACCGATTTGGTTGTCATCCGTTCGGCCATCTTCCCAGCAGTTTCCGAATACGTTGCGGCGGGCGCGCCTTCCGGTTGTCACCCGTTCGGACATTCCCCGGCTTCCCCCACCCCGACTCCGCGATCGCCAGCCAGTTCGCCGGCAGCGTCGCCTGCGACCTCGACGCCCTGGGGACCCGGGCGCCGCCCGGCTCAGCGGCCGAGCGAGATGGAGGCCCGGTTGATGTAGCCGACCTGGACGGCGAAGGCCGCCAGCGCCACCACCACGCCGACCGCGATCGCCAGGCCGGGTGCGGCGCCGGACAGGCCGCTCAGCAGGGTGGCGCCGAGCCCGATCAACAGCGCGTTGACCGCGCCGACCAACGCGGCCGCGGTGAGCAGCATGTGCCGGCGGCCGGGCCGGCTGCCCACTGCCGCCCACTCCGCCCGCGTGCCGCCACCCTGGGTCAGGGCGTCGGCGAAGAAGTCCTGGTCGTCGGCGAACCGCCGGTGGTACCAGGCGCGGATGCGCTGGATCCGCTGCAGGTCCACCTCGTTCTCCACCATGCTCTGCACCAGCCGGGCGAAGGTCAGCAGCCCGGTGATGACCAGGGTCGGCAGCACGGCGCCGAGGTACGGCCGCACCAGATGCCCGCTGCTGGAGACGAAGCCCAGCCCGATCAGCGCGGCCGAGAGCATCGACATGAAGATCGTGGCCCGGCCAACCGACTCGGTTATGGTGGCGCTGCGGGAGGTCTGGAGCACGAAGTGCTCGGTGGTGACTGCGGTGAGCAGGGCCTGCTCCCGCGCCTGCTCGTCCATCCCCGCCGCCTCCTTCGTCACTCCACGATACGAAGCAACGCCGCATCCCGGGGCAGAACGGGCAGGGTGTCGCCCCGCCCGCCGTCCAGCCACGGCCAGGGCGGGACAATGGCATCCGGATGCGGCGGCGGTGGCCGGTGGTGGCGAGACGATGGGAGGCCGGGCAGGGTGTCCGAGGCGGCGGAACGGCAAGCGGTGGCGAGTGGGGGGCGGGAGCTGCAGGCCGACTGTGCCCGGTGCTTCGGAATCTGCTGCGTCGCGCCCGCGTTCGCCGCCTCCGCCGACTTCGCCATCGACAAGCCAGCCGGGCAGCCCTGCCCGAACCTGCGCCCCGACTCCCGCTGCGGCATCCACCGCGACCTGCGGCAGCGGGGTTTCCCGGGCTGCACGGTCTTCGACTGCTTCGGCGCGGGCCAGCACGTGGCGCAGGGGACCTTCGGTGGGCGGGACTGGCGGGCGGACCCGGCGAGCGCCCGGCGGATGTTCGACACCTTCGCGGTGATGCGACCGCTGCACGAGCTGCTCTGGTATCTCACCGAGGCCCTGGCGCTGACCCCGGCCGGCCCCCTGCGGGACGACCTGGCGGCTGCTCTGGCCGAGACTGGGCGGCTCACCGACGGCACACCGGACGAGCTGCTCGCGCTGGACGTCGACGCCCAGCGGGACCGGGTCAACCAGCTGCTGTCCCGGGCCGGCGCGCAGGCCCGGGCCGGGCGGGAGGGCGTGGACCGGCGCGGGGCGGTGCTGATCGGGGCGGACCTGCGCCGGGCCGGGCTGTCCGGGGCGAACCTGCGCGGGGCCTGCCTCATCGGCGCGGACCTGCGGGGCGTGGACCTCGGCGCGGCCGACCTGACCGGGGCGGACCTGCGCGGTGCCGACCTGCGCGGCACCGACCTCGGGCGCTGTCTCTTCGTGCACCAGTCGCAGCTCGAGGCGGCCCGCGGCGACCAGCGGACCGTCCTGCCGCCCCGCCTGCGCCGGCCCGCGCACTGGTCGCTGGCGGTCACCCCGGTCCAGCCCTCGCGCGGGCGGCCCGGCTCCGCACGCCGCCGGCGCTGACCGACTCCGGATGCGGCATCCCGGGCCGTCCCACCGCGCGGACCCCGCGCCCTGCCGCACACCGAGTGGATCACGCGGGACGTCGGAACTGCTCGCCCCGGACACGGCGTTCGCCCTGCGCCGAGGGGAGCCGGCCGGGCGGTGCCGCACGTTTCGGGGCGCCGGAGCGGGGTAGCCGGAGTCGGCGTCACCTCGGGCGACGCGGGTGACGCGGCACCGACGGGAGGCGGACGGGTGAAGTATCGGGTACGCCAGGGCGAGCAGCCGGTCGATCCGGCGCACGCCGAGGACGAGGCCGGTCAGGCCCGGCTGGTCCAGGTCGACGCGGACACGGACGTACCGGCGCCGGAGCCGGGCACACCGAAGCCGGACGTGGTCACCGAGGACGACGGCTCCGGCGTGGCCGGCGGGTCGTCGGGCACCAGCGCCGGCGGCTCGTCGATGCCGACGCACCCGGATGCGCCCCGCTGACCGGGGCGTTTACCCACGAGCGACGCGGGCAGGAGTTCGACATGACGAGTGAGCATTTCGGCCGCGCGCCCACGGACGAACCGGACGGCGCCACCGCGTACGAGGCGTCGCTGCGACCGCCGGGCGAATCCCTGCACACCACCGACGACACCGGCGACGACTTCGCCGACCTGCCGGCCGAGGATCGACGCTCCGCCCGGGAGACGAGCCGGGCGGGCTACGACGTCGACCAGGTCTCGGGCACCGGCGAGCTGCCGAACGTGGAGTGATCCGGCCGGGACGGCGGGTCGAGGCTGATCGCGCCGGACGGGCAGAGGTCGACGGCCCGCCGGACCCGGTCGGCCGCGTCCGGCGCGGGCTCGGCGCGGCGGAGCACGACGAGGCCGTCGTCATCGTCCTGGTCGAAGACCGCCGGCGCGGTCACCACGCAGTTGCCCGACCCGCAGCAGCGGTCCCGGTCCACTCGTATCCGCACGGCCGCCGCCTCGGTCACCAGGTCACCGGCAGCGCGTCGAGGCCGAAGACGACCGAGGTGTCCCGGGTCGGCAGCCGCCCGGCCTCCGTGGCGGGGCGCAGCCGGGGGAACCGTCGGGCCAGTTCCACCAGGGCGACCCGCAGTTCCGCCCGCGCGAGGGGCTGGCCGATGCACTGGTGCACGCCGAACCCGAACGCCAGATGCTGCTGCGCCTGCCGGTACGGGTCGAACTCGTCGGCCGCGTCGAAGACCCCCGGGTCCCGGTTGGCCAGGGAGAGCACCCCGATCGCGCCCTCCCCCGCCCGGATGAGCTGCCCGCCGATCTCGACGTCCTGCAAGGCGAGCCGGGGCAGGCCGGTACGCACGATGCTCAGGTAGCGCAGCAGTTCGTCGACCAGACCGTCGGCGTGCCCGGGGTCGTCGCGCAGGGCGGCGTACCGGGCGGGGTGGCGGAGCAGCAGCAGAGTGCTCAGCCCGATCATGTTGGCGGTGGTCTCGTGGCCGGCGATGAGCAGCAGCACCGCCATGCCGACCAACTCGTCGACGGCGAGCTCGCCGGTGTCGACCCGGTCCCGGGCCAGGCGGCTGAGCAGGTCGTCGGTGCGGTCCCCGGCCGCCACCTTCGTCTCCACCAGCCGGTGCAGGTAGTCGCGCAGCTCCCGCACGTGCAGCTGGACCCGGTCCGGTGGCGCGTCGCGGTCGATCAGGGTCCGGCTGCGTTCCTGGAAGAAGTCGTGGTCAGCGTACGGGACGCCGAGCAGGTGGCAGATCACCATCGAGGGCACCGGCAGGGCGAAGTGCGCCACCAGGTCGGCGGGCGGGCCGGCGTCGCGCAGCCCGTCCAGGGCCCGGTCGACGGTCTGCTGGATCAGCGGCTCGATCCGCCGCACGTTCTTGATCATGAACTCTGCGGTGAGCATCCGGCGGAGCCGGGAGTGCTCGCTTCCGTCCATCCGGATGAAGCCGCCCCGCCGGTCGCTGGGCGTGCCGGGGGCCACCCGGCGCAGCAGCGGGAAGCCCGGTCGGCTGAGGTCGGCACTGAAGCCGGGGTGGCGCAGCAGTTGCCGGACGTCGGCGTGCCGCGTGACCAGCCAGGCGGTCGTGTCGGTGGGGAGCCGGACCCGGGTGACCGGCCCGGAGAAGCGGTGCCGCTCCGCCGCGTCGAGCGGGACGAGCGGGTCGCGGTCGAGGTTGATCGGCGGCCACAGGGGCAGGTCGGTGAGCGGCGCAACGGTCACGCGGACACCTCCGGGGGCGACTGTCCGTGACGGCATCGATCCGCCACGTTACTCATCGACGGGGTTCGACACAACCCGTCGGCGTCAGCGGGCGGCGACCGCCTCCGCCCGCGCCTCGGCCATGCCGCGGTTGGCCAACGCGTCGGCCCGCTCGTTCTCCGGGTGTCCGTTGTGGCCCTTCACCCACAGCCAGGTCACGTCGTGCCGGGCGCAGGCGGCCTCCAACCGCTGCCACAGGTCGGCGTTCTTCACCGGTTGCTTCGCCGCGGTCAGCCAGCCGTTGCGCTTCCACGAGGCGAGCCAGCCGGTGATGCCGTTGCGGACGTACGTGCTGTCGGTGTGCAGGCGCACGGTGACCGGTCGGGTCAGGCTCTCCAGCGCCTGGATGGCGGCGGTCAGCTCCATCCGGTTGTTCGTCGTCGGCGTCGCCTCGCCGCCGCACAGCTCGCGCTCGTGGTCGCCCCAGCGCAGCACGACACCCCAGCCGCCGGGGCCGGGATTGCCGCTGCACGCCCCGTCGGTCCAGATCTCCACGACCCTGCCGCTCACGTCGTCCGCCATGCCGGCAACCTACCCGGTACGGCCGCCGACGCGAGCATCCGACCCGGCCGAGCCGGGTCCCGGAAAAGCCCGCGACACCCGCCCGACGGCCTGGCAGGGTGACCGGTCGTGGACGGACGCTGGGACGGCCTGCGGGCCGCGGTACGCACGACGATCGACGAGCTGGTCACTTCCGGCCGGGAGGTCGGGGTGCAGGTGGCCGCCTACCTGGACGGCGAGCCGATCGTGCAGGAGCAGGCCGGCCTGGCCGACCCCGCCACCGGGCGACCGATGACCGCCGACACCCCGATCCACGCGGTCTCGACCGGCAAGGGGCTCACCGCCACCGTGGTGCACGTGCTGGCCGAGCGCGGGCTGCTCGACTACGACCTGCGCATCGCCGACGTGTGGCCGGAGTTCGCCCGGCGGGGCAAGGACGGAATCACCCTGCGGCACGCGCTCACCCACACCGCCGGGCTGCCCACGCTGCCGGCCGACACCACCCCGGAGGACTTCACCGACTGGGACCGGATGTGTGCGGTGATCGCCGACGCCGAGCCGCTGTGGGCGCCGGGCGCGCGGCTGGCGTACCACGCCTGGACGTTCGGCTGGATCGTCGGCGAGGTGGTCCGGCGGGTCACCGGCCGGCCGATCTCGCAGGTGCTCGCCGAGGAGGTGGCCGGCCCACTCGGCGTGGCCGGGGAGCTGTTCCTCGGGGTGCCGGAGGCGGACCTGCCCCGGCTGGCCCGGCTGGAGGACGCCGGCCTGACCGCGATGATCGCGTACGCGAGCGCGCACCTGCCGAACTTCGACGCGGTGGCTCCGCCCGGCGTCCGACCCGACGCGACCATCGGCAGCCGCCCCGACGTGCTGCGCGCCGACGTGCCGGCGGTCGGCACGATGAGCGCCCGCGCGGTCGCCCGGATGTACGCGGCCCTGCTCGGCCCGGTCGACGGCGTACGGCTGATCTCACCGGAGCGCCTGGCGGAGGTGTCGGCGGTGGCGGCCCGCGGCGAGGACTGGGTGTTCGGGCAGGAAGTGACCTTCGGCCTCGGGTACGCGGTCGACGGCGACGGGTCGTTCGGCACGGCCGGCAGCGGCGGGAGCCTGGCGTTCGCGTACCCGGCGTTGGGGCTGACGGTCGCGGCGGTGCGAAACCGGCTCGGGGCGGGCGACGGCGACCCGATGGAGGGCCTGCGGACGCTCGTGCGCGACGCGGTGGTCGCCGGATCCGCCTGAGCGGACCGGGCCGCGAACGGCCCGGCAGCGCCGGATGCGTCCGGTGTGGTGGCTGACCGCTCGCCGTGGTGCCGCCCGGTCTTGCCGCCGCGACCCGACGCACCCGTTCGGCGGCCCGTCCGGTCGGCCGCTCGGCTGCCTGGGCTGACCGGACGAGGTGGTCCGGCCCGCCGGTCAGGTGCCCGGATCGCACGAGCGGTCCGGCCGGCAATGGTCTGCTCAGTCATCGCGGCCGGCGGCGAACCGGTAGACCCCCCACGCCGTTCGGAGAAATCCTCGAAGGGCCCGGTGGATGCCGGCAGATACTTTACGAAGCAAAGACTCAGCCGAACAGCCACAGCGCCGTCACCCGAAACAATTCCTGACCATTGCAGGCGGTAAAGACAGACGATCACGTCGTCGGCCACTGATCTGTTCGCGTGGACTGCCGTCCGCCGTTCCTCAAAAGGCTTTCCGGCCTACTCGGAGCCGGCTGCGGCATCCTTCCGCCGTCTCCACCGAGCGATCACTCAGTGCAACGTGAGGGTTGCCTAGCCGTACTTGGCGCAGTCAGGAGCGGTGATACAGCGACCGGAGCGCCGGGTGAACTCCTGTCACCTTCACGACTGTTTGCCTGTTAGACACCTCGCGTTTGCCATCCGTAGTCTCAGGCCAACCCGCGGACATCCCTCAACGCCCACGGTGCCAGGGCGGGAACAGATCCCGCCCGGCGCAATTTCGGACTGGCTTCCGTCGCTGTTTCTGAGCCGGATTTCCGGCGGCTCGTCACTGCCCGGAAGCGCAACTGATGGAGGGTCGAATGACCGAAGTCGCACAGGCGCCTTCGACCGGCAAGGACGACGAAGAGGCCGGGAGCCCGGGCGGCGATCTCCGGCGGCGCCAGAAGCGGCGCACCGCAGACCTCGCACCGCAGGACCTGCACTCGCCCGCAGCCGATCAGCAGGTACGGCTGAGCGTTGTCGTGCCGACCCGCAACGAGGCGGAGAACATCCCCGCGCTGCTGTCCAGGCTGGGACCGGCCCTCGCACCACTGCCTGCGGAGATCATCGTCGTCGACGACAGCGACGACGACACTGTGGACGTCCTGGCGCGGCACGCAGCCGAGGCTTCGGTCGCCGTACGCCTGCTGCACCGGCCGCCGCACGCGCGTAGCGGCGGGCTGGGCGGCGCCGTGCTGCTCGGCGCGCGGCACGCCCGCGGCGAGTGGGTCCTGGTGATGGACGCGGACCTGCAGCACCCGCCGGAATCGGCCGGCAGGCTGGCGGCCGTCGCGATGCGGCACGACGTGGACCTGGTGATTGGCACCCGCTACGCCGGCGAGGGCTCCCACGGAGGCCTCGACGGCATGGCCCGTGAGGTGACCTCGTCGTGGGCCACCCGACTGGCGAAGAGCCTGTTCCCGCGCCGGCTGACCACCGTCAGCGATCCGATGAGCGGCCTGTTCGCCTTCCGCCGGGCGGCCGTCGACCTGGACCGGGTGAACCCCATCGGCTTCAAGGTCCTGCTCGAACTGCTCGTCCGCCACCCCGGCGCCCGGGTCGCCGAGGTCGCGTACGAGATGGCGCCCCGGCACGCCGGCCGTTCCAAGGCGTCGCTGCGGGAGGGGCTGACCTTCCTGCGGCACCTGTGGCGGCTGCGCAGCCAGCGACTGATCGGCCAGATGCGGGAACGCCCGGCCGCCGCCCGCGACCGGCTGCGGGAGCTGACCAGGATGATCGCCTTTGGACTGGTCGGTCTGTCCGGGATGGTGGTCAACACCGCCGCGTTGTGGTTCTTCTACGAGCCGGCCAAGCTGCACCACCTGCTCGGCGCCACGCTGGCGACCCAGCTGTCGACCGCGTGGAACTTCGCCCTCATCGACGCCCTCATCTACCGGCGCCACCGGCAGGGCTCCCGGACCGGCCGGGCCGCACGCTTCTTCCTGCTGAACAATGCGCTGCTGCTGTTGCGCCTACCGGCGTTGCAGGCCCTCGTCTGGGCCGGCTTCGGAATCCTGACGGCGAACGCCCTGACGCTGGTCGCGCTCTTCCTCGTCCGGTTCCTGATCAACGATCGGGTCATCTACGCCCCGGGCGGCGTCGGCCGGCGGGATCCGGTGCGCATGCTCGTCAACCTGAAGGCCCCCGAGGCCGTCGCCACCCCCTCCCGCAAGCGGTACCAGTACCTGAAGTACCGGTACGACGTGGCCGGGGTGGTCACCATCGGATCTCAGATCATGCTGCCGGAGCTGGAGTTCTTCCGCGCCCAGTGGGTCGCGGACTCGGACGTCGACATCGCGGTGCGGGTCAGCGACGTGGGCGGCCGAGGGCCGCGGCGCCGGGCCGCGATGACCGAGTACGCCAACGAGTCGGTCCTGCGCTACGAGGAGCACCTGGGTCGGCTGGGCGCGAACTTCCGGATCCGACTCGGGTCGCCGATCGACATCCAGGTCGGTCCGCTGCTCGCCCGTTCGCCGCACGTGGTCTACACCAACATCGTCGAAGCGCTGCTGCGGTTCGTGCTGGTGTCGCGGGGCCACATGCTCCTGCACTCGGCGTGCGTCAGCCTGAACGGCGTCGGGGTGATGCTCTCCGCCCTCACCGACACGGGCAAGACGGCCACCGTGCTGCGCCTGCTACGCGACCACGGCGGGCTCTTCCTCTCCGACGACATGACCCTGGTCAACGCCGACGGCGTCGCGACGTGCTTCCCCAAGCCGCTGACCATCAGCGCCCACACCTTGCGTGCCGTGCAGGCCAGGGACCTCACCCCGGCCGAGTGGCGCCGCCTGCAGTTCCAGAGCCGGCTGCACTCCAAGGGGGGCCGCTCGCTGGCGCTGACCCTGAGCAGGTTCAACGTGCCGATCATGGGCATCAACGCCCTCACCCAGCGGCTCGTCCCGCCGCCGAAGTACAGCGTCGATCGGCTTGTTCCCTGCCGCATCGGCACCAGCACCAGGGTGGAGGAGCTGTTCATCATCGAGCGCGGCACGCCCCGGATCGGCGACCTCGGCAAGGACGAGACGCTGGAGCGGATGATCCAGAACACCGACGACGCGTACGGGTTCCCGCCGTTCCGCTACCTGGCACCGGCGATCACCATCGACGGGCAGGGGTACGCGCAGCTGCGGGAGCGGGAGCGGGAGATCCTGACCGGCTTCCTGTCCCACGTCCGCAGTCGGGTGGTCGCCTCGGACCGGTTCGGCTGGGCCGACGAGATCCCGCGTCTGCTGCATGCCGAACGGGGAGACCTGCCGACCGAGCCACAGGTGGTCCTGCCGGCCTGGCCGCGGTGGAGCGGGGCGCCGGCCCCGAGCGGAGCTCGTGCGTGAGCGCTACCCGATCTCCGGTCGAGGAGGTGGAGCACGACCGTCTCGCGACGACGGTCGTGCTCCACCCCGTCAAGCTTTCCGCGCCCGGCGCGACGTCCCGGGCTGCGGACGGCGGCGAGGGACGCGGGTGGCGCCGGTGGGCGGTGCCGGGCGCCCTCGTCGCCATCGCGGCGCTGGCGTTGTTCCTGCGGGTATGGAAGCTGAACGCGCTCGGCTTCAACAGCGACGAGGCCGTCTACGCCGGACAGGCCGCCTCGCTGGCCGGGAACCCGAACTACGCGCCGTTCTTTCCGGTCTTCCGCGCTCATCCGATGCTCTTCCAGACCATCCTGTCGCCGTTCTTCCGCACCGGCGAGGTGGACCTGGCCGGGCGGCTGGTCGTGGCGGTGCTGGGCATGGTGACGGTGCTGGCCGTCCACCTGCTGGGCGCCCGGCTCTACGGTCGGCGCGTCGGGCTGATCGCGGCGCTGCTCGTCGCCGTCATGCCGTACCACGTGGTCGTCACCCGCCAGGTGCTCCTCGACGGGCCGATGGTCCTGTTCGCGACGCTCACCCTGTACTGCCTGGTGCGGTTCGTGCAAGGCCAGCAGGTGCTCTGGTACGTCGCGACCGGCGCCATGTTGGGCGTGACGATGTTGACGAAGGAGACGAGCATCGTCCTGGCCGGTGGCGTCTACGCGTTCCTGGCGCTGACCCCGATGGTGCGTCGGCCGGTGCGGATGTCGTTGCTGGCCCTCACCGCAACGGTGGCGGTCTTCCTGACCCACCCGGTCTCGCAGGCGCTGGCCGGGCGCAGCCAGACCGGCAAGAGCTATCTGGTGTGGCAGCTGTTCCGGCGGCCCAACCACTCGATGGGGTTCTACCTGGAGACGGTGCCGCCCGCGATGGGGCTGCTCGTGGTGGCGGCGGCCGTCGGCGGCCTCTGGTGGCTGCGCCGGCACCGCTCCTGGCGGGAGACCCTGCTGCTGTCGTGGATCGCCGCACCGGTGGTGTTCTTTCAGCTGTGGCCGGTCAAGGGCTTCCAGTACCTGCTGCCCGCCGCGGCGCCCGTCGCGGTACTGGCCGCGCGGGCGCTGGCCCAGCTGCCGGTGCCGGAGCTGGTCCGCCGTCTGCTCCGCCGAGTCCACCACCCGGCGAGCGCTGAGCCGGCGCGCACGGTACGGGCGGTGCGGACCGCGGTGATCGCCGTGGTCGCTCTGAGCATGCTCGTACCCAGCCTGAACGCGGTCAACCGGGCCGACAACTCCACCTTCCTCGCCGGGTCCGGTGGGGTGCCGGGCGGCCGGGAGGCCGGCCGGTGGCTCGCCGCGAACACCCCGGAGGGGTCGGTGGTGCTCACCCTCGGCCCGTCGATGGCCAACATCATCCAGTACTACGGCCACCGCCGCAGCTACGGCCTGTCGGTCAGCCCGAACCCGTTGCGGCGCAACCCGTCGTACGAGCCACTGCCCAACCCCGACTGGTGGCTGCGCCACAACGACCTGCAGTACGTCGTCTGGGATTCGTTCTCCGCCGGACGCTCGGCTTTCTTCTCCGAGCGGCTCATGGTCCTGATCCGCCGCTACCACGGCCGCGTCGTGCACACCGAGTACGTCGACAGGACCGACTCCACCGGGGCCCGCATCCCCGTCCCGGTGATCATCATCTACGAGGTGCGTCCGTGACCGACTCTGCTCACCCGCGCCGCCGGCACGCCGGTCGGCTGTTGATCCGCGCGCTGCTGGCCGCCGGCCTGCTGGCGCTCGCCGGCCCGGCCACGGCGGCGCACGCCGCGCCCCCGGCGCACCCCACCACCCCGATCGACCACTTCGTCTTCCTGATGCAGGAGAACCACACCTTCGACAACTACTTCGGCACCCGGCCCGGGGTCGACGGCATCCCTCCGGGCACCTGCATGCCGGTGCGCCGCGGCCAGGCCGAACCCTGCGTCAAGCCGTTCCACCTCGGGGAGCTGGGCAGCCTCGACCTCGACCACACCGCCGAGGCCTTCCGAGTGCAGTACAACAACGGCCGGATGGACGGCTTCGTCGAGGGCGTGAGCACGCAGGGCAAGGACGGCAAGCTCGCGATGGCCTACTACGACGACCGCGACCTGCCGTACTACTGGAACATCGCCGACGAATACGTGCTGTTCGACCGCTTCTTCAGCTCGTCCAACTCGGGCAGCATCCGCAACCACATGTTCCGGGTGACCGGCGGCCCGGGCGCCACCGGAGCCTCGGAGTCCATCCCGGCGAACGGGTGGGGCGACATCCCGACCATCTTCGACCGGTTGGAGGCCGCCGGGATCAGCTGGAAGTTCTACGTGGAGAACTACGACCCCACTATCACGTTCCGGTCCCGGACCAGCGAGGAGGACATCGACCGGGGGGCGCAGGTGATCTGGGTGCCGCTGCTCGCCTACGCGCGCTACGTCGACGATCCCCGACTGTTCGGCAAGATCGTGGACCTGGACGAGTACTACGACGACGCCGCCAAGGGCCAACTGCCCGCCGTCTCCTTCATCGCCCCGGCCGGTGACAGCGAACATCCGCCCGGCAGCATCCGGGCCGGTCAGAACCTCGTCCGGACGCTGCTGACCCAGCTGATGCGCTCACCCAACTGGAACTCGTCGGCGTTCCTGTGGTCGTACGACGACTGGGGCGGCTGGTACGACCACGTGGCGCCCCCGCAGATCGACCGGTACGGCTACGGCTTCCGGGTGCCCGCCCTGCTGGTCAGCCCCTACGCCAGACGCGGGTACGTGGACTCCACCACGCTCGACTTCACCTCCGCCCTGAAGTTCATCGAGGTCAACTGGCGACTGAAGCCGCTGGCCGACCGGGACCGCAACGCGAACACGTTCCTCGACGCCTTCGACTTCGACCGACCACCACGGCCGGCGGTCTTCCTCAGCACCGAACGCACACCCCCGGTGGTGAACAGACCGAACCCGGTCCCGGTGTACACCGCGTACGCCGTCACGGGCAGTTTGGTGACGGCGCTGGTCGGCGTCGCGGCGCTTCGGCGGCGGCGATGGACATGACCCACAAAATCGTGCCGGCGGCCCTGCTGTCGCTGGTCGCGGCCGTGCTGGCGGTGGTCGTACTGCCCGCCGCCGCGAGTGCGCGACCCGCGTCGACAAGGCCGGGAAAGCTGCACCTGCAGACGGTGCCGCCGCTCGGGGGCGTGGTGGTGAAGGTGGACGGGCAGGTGGCCCGGTCCGACGCCAAGGGTCGGATCCAGGTACGCGTGCGCGACTTCGTCGACCTCGAAAAGCGGCTCGTCGTTCCGGAGACCCTGATCAGCCCGGATCGCAAGGTCGTCTTCGACCGCTTCCGCGGCAACGTCGACGCCGGCGGGCGCGGCAAGGTCGTGGAACTCGGCCTGCGTACCTCCCGGCTGGTCTCGTGGAGCTTCATCGACCGCTTCGGCAGGGCCGTGCCGCCCGACCGGGTCACCGCCATGCGACTGCGCAGCAACACCGGTGAGATACACGACCTGAGCGGCCCCGAACTGGCCCAGCCGCGCTGGGTCGCCGAGAGCCGCACCCAGCAGGGCCCGCAGGGGTTGGCCTCCAAGCAGCTCTACTACGTGGTCGACAGCGCGATGGTCGACGGCACGTCCGTGGTCAACCGCGCCGGACAGAAGTTCGTGCCGTGGGAGCAGCAGGCGTGGGTGGTGCAGTTGCTCTTCTTCCGGGTCTCGTTCACGGCGACGGACATGTTCTTCACCCGCCAGGTCGGCGACGGCATCGAGCTGACCCGCGCCGACGGCGACGTCGAGCGGCTGCCGTTCGGCCGGGACGGCACGGCGCTGGTGCCCGACCTGCCGCGCGGCACCTACACGATCACTGTCTTCGGCGGCGGCGTGTCGTTCGGGCGTCCGGTCAGCATCAGCAAGGACCAGGTGGTGTCCCTCACCGTGATCAGCGGCGCCGATCTGGCCCTGGTGACGCTCGCGGTGCTGGTCGTCGCGGTGGGCCTGGTGCTGCTCGGACGGCCGCATCTGCTCACCCGGCTACGCCGCGCCGGGACAGCCGGGAAGCGGGCCCGCCCGCGCCCGCGACCGAAGCACCGCCGGCGGTTGCCGACGCGGCGGGCATTCAACCGCCCGCCGCACGCCCCGGCCGACGAGGACCGCCAGCCGGCCGCGGTGGGGGGCGGAATCGCACTGCTGCTGCTGGTCGCCGCGCTGGCCGGCGCGCTGCTGCCGGCCGGCGCCGCCCGCGCCGACGTCGGTCACCGGCGGGCCGACCCGTCCTCGGCGACGGCTCCCGTGCCGGTGCTCGCCTACTACTACATCTGGTTCAACCCGACGTCCTGGAACCGGGCGAAGATCGACTATCCCCTGCTCGGGCGCTACTCCAGTGACGACGTCGAGATCATGCGACGGCACGTACGGATGGCGAAGTCCGCCGGCATCAACGGGTTCCTGGTGTCGTGGAAACACACGCCGCAACTCGACGAGCGCCTGGCCAAGCTGGTCGAGGTGGCCCGGGAGGAGAACTTCCACCTGGGCATCGTGTACCAGGGGCTCGACTTCGCCCGTACCCCGCTGGCCTTCGACACCGTCCGCACCGACCTGTCGTTCTTCGCGACCCGCTACGCCACCGACCCGGTGTTCGACATCTTCGGCCGGCCGGTGGTGGTGTGGACCGGCAGCGACCGCTTCACCCCGGCGCAGATCCAGACCACCGTCGGCGGCGTACGCGGGAAGCTGCTGGTCCTCGGCAACGCCAAGAGTCTCGAGGACGTCGAGTCGAGTCAGGGCGTGCTCGACGGCCAGGCCTACTACTGGTCATCCGTGGACCCGGTGGCCGGTGCCAGCGGACGCAAGCTGGCGGAGATGTCCCGGGCGGTGCACCAGCGGGGCGGGTTGTGGATCGCCCCGGTGACCCCCGGCTTCGACGCCCGCCTGGTCGGGGGCAAGCGGGAGGTGCCGCGCCGCGAGGGCGACACGCTGCGGGCCTCCTTCGCTGCGGCCCGCCTGTCTCAACCCGACGCGATCGGGTTGATCAGCTGGAACGAGTTCAGCGAGAACACCCACATCGAGCCGAGCGAGCGGTTCGGCGCGGCCGACATCAACGTGCTGGCCGACCTGCTCGGCGTGCGCGTCGACGTGGACGTACCGGTGGACAGCAGCGAGCCGGGCGGCCCTCACCGGGGGCTGAGCGCGTGGGGCGCGCTGCTGGTCACGGGCGCGGCGGTGGTGCTGCTGCCGCTCGGCGTGCTCCTCCAGCGACGTCGCTCCCCCACCGCCGCCCGCCGGGGCCGGCCGACCGGCGCCGACCCGCCCGGCGGCCCCACCGACCTCTGACGATCATCCGCTCCTGGGGAGGCGCGGCGGTTACCGCACTCACAAGCTGGAGGTCCACCCAATGAAGCCGCGCAGAGCGACCCGGTCGTCCGCCGGGTCCACAGTCGTCGCCGTGTTCATGGCCGCCGGACTGACCCTGATCCTGAGCGGTCGCGCGGAGAGCGCCTCCCCCACGTGCCACGCGTCCACCGCGCCGAGCGGGGCCTACACGGTGCTGGTCTGCCTCACCCAACCGTCGAGCGGCAGCGCGCTCGTGGGCGACACCACGGTCACGGCGACCGTCAACGTGACGGCCGGCACCAGCCCCGGCGTCGGCAAGACGGAATGGTCCCTGGACGGCCAGTACCTGCTGACGGACTTCCAGTCGCCGCACCAGTTCACCCTCTCCTCCGCCGACTTCGCCGATGGCGCACACACGATCGGCGTCGCGGCGAAGATGCGCGACGGTTACGCCACCCCGGAGACGGCCATCACCGTCACCTTCGCCAACGGCAACGTCACCCCTCCAGAAAACACCCGGCAGTGGTCCGTCCCGCCCATCCGCGCCCGCGGCCCGCAGGAACCCTTCGTCGTGGCCGCCGTTGGCGACGGCGCCGGCGGCGAAACCAACGCGGTGAACGTCACCAATGCGCTCGTCGGATGGAACCCGGACCTGTTTCTGTACCTGGGCGACGTGTACGAGGACGGCACCCTGACGGAGTTCAAGAACTGGTACGGCGGCCCCACCGCCTTCTTCGGCCGGCTACGCGACGTCACCACCCCCGTCGTCGGGAACCACGAGTACACCGGCAACCGGGCGGACGGTTACTTCAATTTCTGGGACAACATCCCGCACTACTACAGCTACGACGCCAACGGCTGGCACTTCGTCGCCATCGACTCGACCAGCAACTACAACAAGGTCGCGCCCGGCTCACCGCAGTACGAGTGGCTGGTGGCGGACCTCGCCGCCAACCGCAGCCCGTGCACGATGGTGTTCTGGCACCATCCCCTCTTCAGCGTCGGCTCTGAGGACCCGGCGCCGCGGATGCAGGCCATGTGGGACCTCATGGCCGCCCAGCACGTCACCATGCTCGTCACCGCCCACGACCACAACTACCAGCGCTGGACGCCGATGGGCGCGGGTGGCGTGCCCGCCGCCGACGGCATCGTCGAGCTCGTGGTGGGCGGCGGCGGCCACTCCAGTCAGGGCTTCCTGAGCTCCGACGCACGGGTGGTCAAGACCAACAAGAGCTACGGCGCGATGCGCATGGACCTCTACGGCAACCGCGCCGAACTGCACTACCACGCGGCCGGCGCCACCGGCACGACCCTGGTCGACTCGTCGACCATCTCCTGCAAGGGCACGGACCGGCTCGCCCCGACCGCACCCGCCGAGCTGACCGCGATCGTCAACCCCACCCCGTCGGTGAGCCTCGCCTGGACCCCGGCCACCGACACGTACGGCGTCACCGGCTACCGCGTCTACCGCGACGGCACCGCGGTGGCCGACCTGCCGGCGACCGCGACCGCCTGGACGGACACCTCCGTTGCCGGAGCGACCCGGTACGAGTACACGCTCGACGCCGCAGACGCGGCCGGCAACCGGTCGGTGCGCAGCCTGCCGGTCGCCGTGACCACCCTCGGCCCCGACACCACGCCCCCGTCCGTTCCGGGCGGCCTCGTCGCCACCGCGTCCCCGGATGCGGTGACGCTCGCCTGGTCGCCGTCGAGCGACAACGTCGGCGTCACGGGGTACGAGGTGCTCCGTGACGGCACGGTGGTGGCGACCGTGCCGGCCACGACGTACGCCGACAGCGCCGTGCCGCCGGACGAATCGCACGTCTGGACCGTGCGGGCGGTGGACGCAGCCGGCAACGTCAGTGTTGCTGCCAACCCGGTCACCGCGGTTCGCGACACACTGCCACCCTCCGCCCCGCCGAACCTCCGGGTCACCGGCGTGACACCCGGCGCGGTCGGCCTCGCCTGGGATGCGTCGACGGACAACATCGGGGTCGCGCGGTACCGGGTGTTCCGCGACGGCACCCTGCTCGCGGAAACCTCCTCGGGCCAGACGTTCCTCGACGACACGGTCGGCAACACCCGCACCTCGTACACGTACCACGTCACGGCGGCCGACGCCGCGGGGAACGCCTCCGCACCAGGTAACACGGTGACCGTGACCACCGCGGACGGCAGCCCACCCACGGTGCCCACCAACCTGCAGGCCGCAGCGGCCGGCCCCAACCAGGTGCTGCTGTCGTGGGAGCCCGCGACCGACGACTTCGGCGTGGCCGGGTACACGGTGTACCGCAACGGAACCGTCCTCGGGACCACCACAGGCTCGACCTTCACCGACAGCACCGCCCTGTCGGAAAGTTCGTACACGTACGGGGTCTCCGCCTTCGACGCGTCCGGAAACTCCTCCGGTCCGAGTACGCCCGCCATCGTCACCACACCGGCGGCCACGCCCATCGCGGCGGTGGCGGACACCTACGTCAAGGCGTCCAGCCCCACGAGCAGATACGGAAGCACGTCGGTCGTGCGGGTGGACGGAGATCCGGTCACCAACGCGTACCTGAAGTTCACCGTGTCCGGGCAGACCGGCGCGGTCCTGCGCGCCCGCCTGAAGGTCTGGGTCGCCGCCGGGTCGTCCAGCGGCTTCGTGGTCCGCCCGGTCGCCGACTCCACCTGGTCGGAGTCGTTGACGAACTGGGACAACGCACCCACCATCGGCGACACGTCGATCGCCGCCAGCGGTCGGACCACCAGCGCCACCTGGGTGACCCTCGACGTCACGCCCCTGGTCAGCGGGACCGGTACCTTCACCGTTGGCATGACCTCCAGCGGCGCCTCGTCGAGCAGCTACGGCAGCCGCGAGTCCAGCACCCCACCGCAGTTGCTGCTGGACATGACGTCTTGACATCCTCCCGGCCCTGAAGGGGCCGGGATTCCCACGGTTGCCCGTGAGGTTTCCTGTTTCATTGCCGACTGCCTGTCCGGGAGGATTTTC
>NZ_JBEYSO010000055.1:0-25539 GCF_040642675.1 Micromonospora sp. NPDC047738 | reverse complement strand
AAGAACATCCTCGCCGCCGGGCTGGCGGAGAGGTAAAACGCCTGCGGAGCTGACAGAAGACCTCAAGGGAAAATCCTCCCGGAAAGGCAGTCGGCGATGAAACAGGAAACCTCACGGGCGACCGTGAGAATCCCGGCCCATCAGGGCCGGGAGGATGTCAAACCTGCTCAGGCGCGCATGACGGTGGCGATCGGGATGCGGGCGGCGCGGATGGCCGGGACGAGGCCGCCGAGCAGTCCGGCGATCAGGCCGGCGATGACGCCTGCGGCCCCTGCCTGCCAGGGGAACACGAGGTCGCGTAGGAGCTGCTCCCGATCGCCGAACAGCGTGCTGATCGCGGTGAGTGCGAGCGCGGACAGTCCGATGGCGGCGGCTGCGGTGAGCAGGCCGGTCAACAGTGTCTCCGCGAGGACGATGCCGGCCAGCAGCGACCGTGAGGTGCCCACCGCGCGCCGCAGCGCGAATTCCTCGACCCGCTCTCCGACGGTCGCGAGCCCGACGTTGAGGATGCCGGCGACGCCGATGAGGAGGACCAGGCCGGCCATGCCGAGGAAGATCCAGCGGATGAGTGCCAGCTCCTTGGCGATGTCCTTGCGCGCCTGGATCGTTTCGAAGTGGATCTGCTCGGCGGGTATCCCGCTGGCCGTGAGGCGGATCCGCAGTAGCTGCTCCACGTCGGCTGCGGTGGGCGCGAGCATCACTTGCAGCCCGGGGCCGTAGTCGCCGCCGTTGCTCGCGCGGGGTACCCAGTTCTGTAGCTCATCGGCTCGGGTGTAGGCGGTGGGCTGCGGGTTGCCGTCGTCGATGACGCCGATGATGCGTGGCGTCGGGTTGGCGGTGGCCCCTTCCACGCGCATCTCGGCTGGTACCTGGTGGCGGGTGAAGCCCTTGGCTGCTTCGAGGTTGATGACGATCCGGGGGGACAGCGACGGGTCGGAGGAGAAGTCCAGCCACTGGCCGGATACCGGCCGGAAGGGCCGGAACTGGCGGATGTCGCCGGTGAGCGCGTTGAGGCTCAGCTCGATGGCTTTGCCGGGCACGGGAACGGCTGGGGCGTCGCCGGCCGCCTTCATCGGCTGGCAGTAGCCGCGGGGGTCGCAGTACATGTCGCCGCCACCGGGGCCCGCGTACTGTCCGCCGCCCGGCTGGTCGAACGGTGCCGCGCCGGGGTTGACCGGGCTGACGCCCGGCTCTCCGATGATCGCCTGGGTGGTGGAGACCGCGACCGCGTCCGTCCGCCCTTTCAGGGTGTCCTGGCTGATCTGGATGGTGTCGGCGTTGCCCGGCAGGTAGGTCTGCCGGGTGCCGTCCTTGCCCATGTGCAGTTCCAGGTCAGCCAGCCGGGCGCTTTTGGCGGTCTCGGCGCCGACCTGGACGACCACGACGGCCATCACTCCCAGGAACAGGCTGACCATCGACAGGAGGGTGCGGGTCTTGCGGGCCCGGATGCCCTGACCCCCGATGATCAGTGCCGAGCGGAACCGCCCGGAGAGCCGGATCACGCGGCCACCCCGCTGCGCTCAGCATCGGCCCGCACCGTTCCGACCTCCGCTGTGTGCCGTGCTAGCCCGCTCACTGAGGCACGCTCCTTGTGTCGGTAGCTGGGTGGAGTTTTCCGTCGCTGAGGCGCAGCACGCGTTGCATCTTGTTGGCGTGGTCCCAGTCGTGGGTGACCAGGATCAGTCCACAGCCCCGGTCGGTCGCCGAGCGCAGCACCTCGATCACCAGGTTGCCCGTCTCCGTGTCCAGCGCGCCGGTGGGCTCGTCGGCCAGCAGCAGACGCGGCTCCCGCACGAGCGCCCGGGCGATCGCCACCCGCTGTTGCTCACCGCCGGACAGGCGGGCCGGCCGGTGCTTGGCGAGATGGGCGATGCCGACCCGGTCGAGGGCCTCCAGGGTCCGGGCCCTGCGTTTGCGGCGCGGTAGCCAGCCCTGGCCGTTGACCAGGGCCATCGCCACGTTCTGCGCAGCGGTCAGGTGCTTGAGCAGGAAGAACCGCTGGAACACGAAGCCGAACTCGGCGCTGCGCAGAGCTGCCGCCTTCCGCTCCGGCAGCCGGGTGATGTCCCGGCCATCCAGCAGATACTGTCCACCGTCGGGCCGGTCGAAGAGGCCGATCAGGCTGAGCAGCGTGCTCTTGCCGGATCCCGACCGTCCGAGGATGGCCACGCTCTCACCACTGTCGACGGTCAGGTCGGTGCCATCGAGAATGACGCGCGGCGCCTTCTGACCCTTCAGCGTCTTCGTGATGCCGTGGAGCTGCAGCAACGCCGTCACTTTCCACCCATCGGAGCGGACGGGTCGCCCTCTACGCCTGGTTTGGCGGGTGGGAGGTTGGGGCCAGGGACGGCGACCGTCTCCTCGCCGGTGAGACCGGACTTGATCTGCACGACCTTGCCGTCGCTGAGCCCGAGCACGACATCCCTGGTCTCCCGGCTACCGTCCGGCTTGACCACGTCCACCTTGCCCCGGCCCTGCCCGCCGGCGACCGCTTCGACCGGGAGTACCAGCGCCTTGGTGGCCCTCGCGGTCACCACCTCGAGCGTGGCGCTGGCGCCGTTGATCAGCTTCACGTTGGCGGGTGCGGTGCACACCAGGCGCATCCCGGTCGGCTCCGACGGCTCGGTCCGCTCCTGCTGGCTTGGCGGCGACTGGACGACCGGCGGGGCAGACGGTTGGCCGGACGGCGCGGCGGACGGGGGTGCGGCCGGCGGGTCCGGGATGGTGCCGGCGGGCAGGGCCGCGATGGTGCCGAGCACCTTGCACGGGAACGGCCCGGGGCCGTTCTTGATCTGGGCCTGGACCGTCGCGAGTGCATCCGAGATCTGGTAGGCCTGCGCGCCGTCGATCTCGGCGACGAGCCCGTAGCCGACCTTCTTCGCCGAAACGATGGGCATTCCGGCCGTCACTTTGGAGCCGTCGTCCACCAGCCGGCCGGCGAACACCGCACCCGCCGGGACCTCGATGCGGTGCGCCTTGCCGGACGCCCAGACGCTCGCCACCCTCGTCGGCTTGGTCGGCGTACTCTGCGGCGGCGTGACATCGCGATACCGCACCTGCCCTGCGACTGGGGCCACGATCCCGAATACCGGGTTGATGGTCACCTTGCCGGACAGGCTCACCTTGTTGGCAAGGTCTTGGCGGGTGGGCTGCACGGTGGTCATGGTCGTGCCGCGGGGCGCGAGACCAGGCGTCTCCGCCTGCGCGCTCGGCTCGCTGCAGCCGGTAGCGGAGGCCACAAACATCGCAAGGACGCAGAGTGACAAGAGCCTTCGCACCGGTACCCCTAACTCGATCACTTCGGCGAACATCTGACAAGACGCCTGGGTTCGGCGATCGGTTGCCCACAGAGCGGGGCGACCTCGACGACGGGTCGACCCGCCGAAGAGTACCGCCGGCCCTCCTGCTCCGCTGCCCGCCGCGCGTAGAGGCCGATATCTGCCAGATCCGCTGGAGCTGACTATTCCGAATCGGAGCTATTTTCATTCGCCCAAGCAGCGACCGCCGCTCACTCGCCTCAAACTCCCGCCCGGCCTCGCTCCGGACAGGCGGTTCGCCGGCGATTCGGCGACGGTTTCCCGACCACCGCGGCGCGACTGCGCCGGTGCCGCCAGTTGCTGAATCCCGGGCCGTACCGACGCGTGCGGCACCTCCCGCCGCCGGCCCGCTCCGCGGCATGGCCGGACGTGACGGATCGAGCCGGCATCGGCGAGGATGAGGCGGTGAGGGGGCTGTGACGGTGGAGATCGAGATTTCGGCACGGGAAGCCGAGGTGCTCGCCCTGCTGAACGAGCGGTGCAGCAACGCCGAGATCGGGCAGCGGCTGTTCATCTCCGTTCGCACCGTTGAAAGCCACGTCTCGTCATTGCTGCGCAAGTACGGCGTCGCCGACCGACACGACTTGTCGGCACTGACATCGACCGCCCCGCTGGCGACAACGAACCCGGCGGACGCCGTCGTCGCCGGACTCCCCGCACCGCGGACCACCTTCGTCGGTCGCCGACAGGAACGGGAGTCACTGTCCAGAACGCTACGCGACGCCCGGCTGGTCACACTGGTGGGTACCGGCGGGGTGGGAAAGACCCGACTCGCCGTCGAACTGGCGACCGATCTGGTGTCCCGGTTTCCTGCCGGCGGCGCCTTCGTCGACCTGGTGCCGGTGCGCGACGGCTCCGTGCCCCAGGCCGTCGCCGCCGCGCTCGGCCTCACCCCCACCCCGCGCCAGCCCTTGTCCGAGGCAATAAAGGACGAACTCGGCGCGCAACGGTCGCTGTTGGTGCTGGACAACTGCGAACACCTGTTGGACGCGGTAGCAGCATTCGCCGAGCAGGTCCTCAACGGGTGCCCCGGCGTCACCGTGCTGGCCACCAGCCGGGAACGGTTGGGCGTGCCCGGGGAGCAGGTCGTGCAGGTGCTGCCGCTACCCGAGCCCGATGGACGGGCCCTCTTCGACGACCGCGCCCGGGCGGCCGGCGCCGACGTGCCCGGCGACCCGATGGTGGTCGGTGAGCTCTGCGCCCAGCTCGACAACGTACCGCTGGCGATCGAGCTTGCCGCTGCCCGCAGCGCCTCGCTGGGAGTGGACGGCTTGCTCGCGGCGTTCACCGATCCGCTGCGGGTGTTGACCGGCGCGCGACACGCCGATCAGCGGCACCGCTCGCTGCGGGCCGTCCTGGACTGGAGTTACGGCCTGCTGGACCCAGCCGAGCAGACGCTGTTGCGGCACCTCTCCGTGTTCGTGGGTGGGTTCGACCTGGCCGCCGCGGCCCGGGTGCCGCTGGTGGGCGATGTGGCCGGGACCGCCGACCTGCTCGGCCGACTGGTAGAGAAAAGCCTGGTGACCCGGGACCGGGATATGCGTCGCTGGCGGATGCTGGGTACCGTCCGGGCGTTCGCGCGGGAACAACTCGTCGCCGACCCGACCCGGGGTGAGGTGTACGACCGATACCTCGAATGGGCAACATCGACGGCCACCGAACTCGTCGAGCGGTTGAACGGCGCGTGGCGCGAGGACTTCGACCTCGTCGCCGACGATTTGCGCGCAGCGCTGCTCGGGCCTCGCAGTGGCGTCGGCTCGGCCCCGCACCAACTGGCTCGGGCGCTCGGTCGCCTGACCTTCACCCGTCGCTTCCTGGCCGCGTCCCTGGACTGTTACCGGCAGGCGGCCGCACGGGCACCGAGCCCCACCGAGGCGGTGGCGGACCTGCGCAACGCGGCGGACTGCGCGCTGGTGGGCACCGCGACCGGACAGCAGGTGCTGGACCTGATGCTGGCCTGCGCCGACCTTGCCGGGGCGGCCGGCGACGGCAACGCCCAGGCGCTTGCCCTGGCCCGGGTGGTCGAGATGGTCCACCGGTTCGACGGCCGCATCAGCAGCGACATGTCACGCGAACGGTTGACCGTCCTGCTGGAACGGGCCCGAGCCGCCGGCAACCCCGCCGATCCTGCGGTCGCCGCCGCCGTGGCGATCGCCGAGGCGTGGTACGCCGGAGGCCGCCGGTTCCACCCGGACCCGGATCTCGCCGCCGTCGCCGCTGCGGCCGCCCGCCGCTGTGGCGTGCCGGTGTTGGTCAGCGCAGGTCTGGACCTGCTGGGTACGGCCGCGGCGCAGGCCGGACGACCAGCCGAGGCGCGGCGGATCGGGGCGGAGCGGTTCGCGCTGCTGAGTGCGCTCGACCCCACCGACCCGCAGGCGGCACCCGAGATCGGTGACACCTTCCACGTCGCGGCCACCGTCGCGTTCCAGGCCGGTGACCTGCCCGCCGCACTGAATGTCGCGCGACGGATGATCGACGACGACCTGCTCGGAGGCCGTACTCATGCCATCGGCACCCTCGTGCCGGCCCTGGCGCTCACCGGTGAACTCGACGAGTCGCTGGCGCAGGCGGAGGCCTTGTGGGAGGGGTGGCAGCGGGTCGGCCGGCCACCGACGGGGGACGTGGCGGGTGCCATGGCGTTCGCCATGCTGGCGTGCGGGTTCCGAGGCGATCGGGACAGCCTGTCGCGGTGGCGGAACCGGCTGGCGGCGAGCGCCTCCGCCGCCGGCATCGAACTGTCCGCACTCGCGTCGGCGGTGTACGCGGACTGTCGCACCGCCCTTCACCTCGGCGAGTTCGACGACGCGTCCCGGCTGGTCGAGCTGGCATTCAACACCTTTCCCGGCTACCGGTACGAGACGTACGCCCGCGCCGCCGCCGCGGAGCTGGCGGTCGCCGCCGGCTTGCCGGGCGCGGCGCGGTGCCTCACGGTCGCCGAGGAGGCGATCACCGACAACGCGTGGGCGACCGCCTGCCTGGCCCGGGCTCGGGGGCGATTGACTGGGGACGTCGAGGCGCTCACCGCGGGGCTGGCCGGGTTTCAGCAGGCCGGAGCCCGCATCGAGTACGCCTGCACGCTGGCGCTCCTGCCCGGCCGGGAAGCCGAGGGCCGAGCCGAGCTGAGGTCGCTGGGTCTCACGGCAATGAGGGGCTGACCGCCGTCCCCGTTCCGTGGTGCGTTCCGTGGTCGAATCCGTGTGGCCACGGATGTGCCGGCGAGCCGGACGGCGGAGGCTGATCACCGACGGTAACGCCATTCCGGCGTTCGTGATCAGAGGAGTGGCCATGACGGGCACGGTGCAGCACCCAGGTGAAGTGGTTCACCGCATCTATCTCAAGGCCAGCCCCGAGGAGGTCTGGGCCGCGCTCACCCGCTCCGAGTTGACCAAGCGTTACGGGTACGGCGGCCGGATCGACATCGACCCGCGCCCCGGTGGCGCCTACCGCGGCTACGCGAGCGAGGCCATGGTAGGCAGCGGAGTCGACATGGTCATCATCGAGGGCGAGATCATCGAGGCCGAACCCGACCGGCGGCTCGCCCTGACCTGGCGGATGACCGCCGACCCCGCCATGGCGACCGAAGGACCCACCCGACTCACGTACGACATCGGCCAGGACGAGCGCGGACTGACCACCCTAACCGTGACGCACGACCTCACCGGGGCTCCACACACCGCGGCACTGGTCACCGGCGCCACCCCAGGCACCGGCGGCGGCTGGTCCTTCGTGCTCAGCGACCTCAAGTCGCTCTTAGAAACCGGCGCGGGCATCGCCGGTTGACCACACCGGGGTCGGCGTAGCCCACACGCCGGCCCGGCCAGCACCCATCCCCATCAGCAACGCCCGCAAAGGACACCCAATGAGACATCCAAAGTTTCAACCGCTCGCAGCCGGCATCGCGGCAGCACTGTTCCTGACCGCGCCCGCCCAAGCGGCGACCGCCCAGGCGCCGACAGCGCAGACCGGCCACGCCGGCACACCCTCCTCCGCCGACTGGCGGGCGGCGTGGACTGCCGCCGCGCACCACCCGTTCGAAGGGTTCGGGACGCCGAACTGGTCAGTCAACGGCTTTGCAAACCAGTCGCTGCGACAGGTGGTCCGGGTCAGCGCCGGCGGCTCGACCGTGCGGATACGACTGTCCAACCGCTTCGGCGACCGACCACTGAAGGTGACCGGCGCAACGATCGCGCTCGCCGCAGGCGGAGCGGCCGTACAACCGGGCAGCCTCCGCTCGTTGACCTTCGGCCGATCGAGGACGGCGACCATTCCACCCGGAGGCGAGCTCACCTCCGATCCCGCGCCGCTGCCGACGCGCGCGCTGGACTCCCTCGCCGTGACGCTGTACTTCGCCGGCCCCACCGGCCCAGCGACCGTCCACGAGAACGCGACGGCCACCACCTACCGAACGGCCGGCGACCGGCGGTTCGATCCCCAGGCCGACGCCTTCGCCGAGACCAGCACATCCTGGTACTTCCTCGCCGGCATCGACACGGCCGGCCAGCCGGAACACGCCCACGGCGTGGTGGTGACGTTCGGCGACTCGATCACGGACGGGTACGGCACCACGGTCGACGCCAACAACCGGTACCCGGATGAGCTGGCCGAGCGGCTCGCCTCCGGTCGTCGCCCGGTAAGCGTCGTGAACTCCGGTATCAACGGCAACAAACTGCTCGCGGACTCGACCTGTTTCGGTGAGGCGGGCGTGTCCCGGTTCGGCCGGGACGCGCTGGACCAACCGGGAGTCCGCGCTGTGGTCGTTCTCGAAGGCATCAACGACATCGGTGGCGGCGGCTACCCCGACTTCGGCTGCGGTGCGTCCCCCGTGGTGACTGCCGAACAGATCATCGACGGGCATCGGCAGCTGATCCGGGCGGCGCACGCCCGCGGCGTGCGGATTATCGGAGCCACCATGCTGCCGATGAAGGACGCGTTCGGCTACGACACGCCCGCCAACGAGGCGGTCCGCGACGCCGTGAACACCTGGATCCGCAATGGCGGCGAGTACGACGCGGTGGCCGACCTGGACCGGGCGCTCGCCGACCCGGCTGATCGGGATGCGCTGCGGCCAACCTACGACTCCGGCGACCACCTGCACCCCAACGACGCCGGCGCCGCCGCGATCGCAGCGGTCATCACTCCTCTTCTCATCCACACCGCTGTTGAGCACCACGACATCCCCCCGCGGTCACCGTCGTGACACCAATATCAAGCGGGAGAGGCCGGTGAGGAACTGACCGTGGCTGTCGTGCCGATGCAGCCGGACGAGTTTCGATGCGTGCGCTGTTTCCTGGTGCACCATCGCAGTCAGCTCGCCGCGCGGTCCGAGGGCCGGGAGGTCTGCCGGGACTGCTCCTGACGTTCGCTGTCAGGTACCATTTCCCGCCACTCCGGGCGGCCACCCAGCCACGCGTCGGCGAGGATCTTTGCCGACGCCCGGCTCGGGCAGTGGTGTAGCTTCGACCGGCCTGCGATGCCGCCGGTTTGCGCCTCTACTTCCCATAGCTGGCCGTCGGTGCGGATGTAGACGTCGCGGCGCCCCCGCAGGCTCCGGTCGCCGTTCCACCAATGACGCTCGATTCTCACGTGCTGACCGTATAGCACCACCTGCGGAAAGACGAACGGTAGGGATCTTGAGAAGAGGTGGTCGGCGTGATCGATCAACCACGGATTGTGCGCGAGAGTCGTCCGCCGTAGGGTGGCCGTCGGTGACCTGCGGGACGGGTCATGCCGCCGCCGATCTTCGGGTAACCGGTTGTCTTCAGACCTGCCCGGGTGGCCAGCACCGTGGCGATGCCGGACAGGAGGAAGGCCCACGGATGACCTTCGGCGTCGCCGGACCAGGCGGGCCGGCCGGAGCGACGCCGTGGAGATCGGATGCGCATTGCAGCCGTCCGACGATTGTGACGCAGGCCCGGTGCCAAAGACGGCAAACAAACACCCGCCGTGACCTACGTTCCGCGGCCTCACTTCGAGCCGGCAACGACGGCCGACGACCGGTGCAGAGGGCATCCTCGGTAATCGTCCTCGGTGAACAGGCATCGGAGTTGCGAGGCTTCCCTTAGCTTTCGCTTGGTTTGCGAAATTTTGACCGGGTTGAGCCAAGTCGCTGTCACCGTTGGCGGGATCAAATCGATCGGCATCTTGACGGGTGGGGCGGGATGTGACGTAGTTGATCGAGCGGCTCGAATCGATGTCGGTCGGCCGGTTGATCCGTCCGCCGCGGTCCACGTCGGCTCGCTACGGTCTGTGACGTCTAGGAGGCTTGCCCGTGTCTATGTCTCGCCGCCAGTTCCTGTCCCGCTCGGCCGGCGCCGGTCTTGCTGTGGCCGTGGTCGGTTCGGTCGACGCTCTGTTCACGGCGGCCCCCGCGCTGGGGGTGTCCGGCCCGGAGGTCGGGTACGGTCCGCTCGTGCCTGACCCGGGCGGCATGCTTGACCTGCCGGTGGGTTTCCGCTACAGGGTGCTGTCGCGCGAAGGCACCGTCCGGCCGGACGGTGGCATCGTGCCGAGCCGGTTCGACGGTATGGGTGCCTTCGCCGACGCGGCGCGCGGCGCTCGCCTGGTCCGTAACCATGAGTGCTCCCCGACGGCGAAGATCAAGGTCGTGGCTCCGCCGGAACGTACGTACGATCCGGCCGCCGGGGGTGGGACCAGCACGCTCGCCGTCGATGCGTCGAACCGCGCCGTCTCTGAGCACGTGAGCTTGGGCGGCACGGCCATCAACTGTTCCGGTGGCCGGACGCCGTGGCATACCTGGCTGACCTGTGAGGAGACCGAGGACAAGGCGGGTGCCCGCGGGTACACAAAGGACCATGGGTTCATCTTCGAGGTCGACCCGTACGACGATGCTCGCAACACCGATCCGACACCGCTGACCGCGATGGGTCGGTTCCAGCACGAGGCGGTCGCGGTCGACCCGCACACCGGCATCGTCTACGAGACCGAGGACGCGTTCGTGGCGCCGCTGGGCAGCTTCTACCGCTTCCTGCCGAACCGGCCGCTCGGCGGCCACGGGAGCCTGCGGGCAGGCGGCGTGCTGCAGGCTCTGCACGTCCCGGACCTGCCGGACCTGTCGGTGGTGACGACGGCGGGCACGTCCTTCTCCGGCATCGAGTGGCTCGACGTGCCGGACCCACTGGCGACGACGGAGTCGGTCCGTGCCCAGGACTACCGCAAGCCGATCACCGGTGGGTACAAGATCGAGGGCGCCTGGTGGGGGGAGAAGGACGACTGCGCCTACTTCGTCTCGTCGTTCGCCCGGCGTGAGCTGGGTTCGGCCCGCGACCACGACGGCCAGGTCTGGCGGTTCGACCCGCGAGCCAACACGTTGCGCCTGGAGACCATCTTCACCCGTCCGACGCCGGCACCGGAGAACCCGGAGTTCGACGCCCCGGACAACATCTGCATGTCGCCGTACGGGGGCCTGATGATGTGCGAGGACGGGGTCGGGGATCAGCACATCCTCGGTACGACCGCCGACGGCAAGGTGTTCGCCTTTGCACGCAACCGGGTCAACGTCGGCACCGCCGGGGACCCGGAGTACGGCGAGCTGGCCGGAGCGGCGTTCTCCGCCGACGGCCGGACCATGTTCTTTAACGTCTACAACCCGGGCATCACGTACGCCGTCACCGGCCCCTGGAACCGCCGCCAGGGCTGACCCCGCAGCCGCCCTGCGGTGCTCCCCGGTCCACATGTGATCGGGGAGCACCGCCACGCCTGGGTCTCGGGGCGTGTGGGTGCCAGAGAGTGACCGCGCGGGTCGTTCTCAAACCTTGAGGCGGCCAAGGGATTGAGGCGCCAACACGGCCGCAGTCGAAACCAGAAGCTCTATCTCTGCGCCCGGGGCACGGTGGCCGGCCTGCAATCACCGGGCTGACCAGCTCCTGCGATAGCTACTTCGACCTGAAGACCCCGGTTGAGGGCGCCGGCTTGTGCGATCATCGGTGGCGCTCTGCAACTGGTCGCGCCGGTTGCCTGGTCGGGCGCCGCGCTTCGGGCGTCCGACCAGGCCCTCCGTCGGTTACAGGTATGGGCGGGTGATCAGCTCGATCGCGTGACCGGCGGGATCCTTGAAGTAGACCCCTCGACCGCCGTGCTCGTTGTTGATCTCACCGGGACGTCGCATTTGCGGATCGGCCCAGTGCGCGATGCCGCGATCACACAGCCGCCGATACGCCCGGTCGAACAGATCGTCGTCGATCAGAAACGCGTAATGCTGCATCTGGATCTCCACCGGCGGCTCGGCGAACTGAAGCAGCACCCCATCGTTGAGCTGGATGTTGGTGAACGGACCCCAGGACGGTGCTTCCGGAAGTTCCAACAGCTCCCGGAAGAACCGAGCCGACCCGTTGCGATCCTTGGCGGCGATGATGGTGTGGTTGAACCTGACTGTCATTTGGCTGACCTCGCTGTTGCTCGACACGAAGAACGGGCTCGCGGTGCGCGAGCGCTGGGAGGTCCGCGTGCCGAACTGGGGTGCCTTCTCCGCACCCACCGTGCGATCAGCCCTCCACCGGGTGGCCAATCCGTGTGTGGCGTAGCGCCGGTCCGGTGTTCACGTCGGACGACGCTACTTGATCTCGCTGGCTGCGACAACAGCGCAGCGACCGGCTGTCGGGGGGCTCGTCACGCAGCTCCGGCCGGGTATGGGCGAACTCGTCGACGCACATAAGCCGCCCGGTCGGCGGGGTGTCGTACAACGCCAGGATCCGGTGCATCTCCGCCAAGAAGTCCGGGTCGGTGTAGGCCTTCCAGGTAGTCGTGGTCTGCCAGGAGACCTGACCTTCGCGAAGGAGGTCCTCGAGCTCGTCGAGCGACTGGACCCGGCCGCCCAGGGGCGACGATGTTCGGGTCCGGGTCCGTTACGCGGGGCGCGCGGCGGTCTACGGCAGACGCGCGAGGTATGCGAGCAGCGCCTTGCGGCTGTCCGGCAGCCCGTACTCGTCAACGAGCATAGCGACGTTGCCGAAGTCCTGCCCGTCGATCAGCCAGGGATCGGGTGACCGGCTCAGCACCTCGACGAGCCGTCGCTGTCGCGGCGCCAACGCCGCAGCGGGCGTCGCCGCCGGCAGCGGCCCGTCCGGGAACGCGAGGCGAAACGCCTCTCCCAGCACTGTCAACGACTGGTCGCCGCTGACGGTGGCCAGCCGGCGGAGCAGCGCGTCGAAGGCGCGGTCCGCGTGCTGGGGGCCGAGCTGCCGCAGGGCGAATCCGGCGTACCCACCCAGGTCCCCATTGAGGAACGGCACCCACCCCGCGTCCGACAGCGAGTTCACCGTGTCATCGGGCGGGGCGGCTGCCCAGGCCAACAGCTCGTCAACGGTCGCCTGGTCAGCCTCCGCACCCAGTACCCGGGCCCGTCCGATCGCGGTGGCCCAGCGGACCAGCGGGTGCGGGTCGGCCAGCAACCGGATGTCTGGCGCGGTGCCGAGCAACCCCGTGGCCACCAGCATGGTGGCCACCGCACCGGGCTCCGGTACGGTCTCCGCCCGGTCGGGCTCCAGTCTGGCCGCGGTCGCGTGAGTCAGCGCGGGCAGGCTGCCGGTGGCCTCCTCGGGGAACCAGGCGAGGGCGTGCGCCGCCCCGATTCGCACCCCCAGATCAGGGTGGCCCAGCAGAATGCGGAACAGCGGCACCCCGGCCCGTACCGCGTCGTACACCGCCAGTTCGATGTACGACCACAGCCGGTTCTGCTCCTCTGCGGCCAGGGACTGGACGTACGCGTACTCGACGTACTCCTGCTTCGCGTCGTCCTCACCGGTCCAGGGGAGTGGCTTGGCGGCCAGCAGCTCTCGCCCGCCTTCGGCGGCCCGGCGGTAGTCGGTCACCGGGAAGCCGTCCGGCAGGAAGTTCTCGTCGTAGCCGACCGCCAGGGAGGTCAGCAGGGCGAGTATCGCCGCCGGGTCGGGGGTGGCGGGGTCGGCGAGCAGTTCCAGCAGGAACGGCACTGCGTAGGCGCTCGCCTGGTACCGGCTGCCCTGGTGGAAGATGTTGGTGTAAAGGGTGCCGAGGGCGTCATCTCGTTCAGCCGGATCGGGCGATCGCAGGGCGCGGATCTGGCCGGGCAGATCGTCGGCCGCCCCGTAGGCGTGGCCGAGCCGCCGCCACTCGATGTCGTCAAGGCCTTCGAGCATGCCCTATGTTCCCCGTCGCCCATTCCGGCGTGGCGGTCGGGGTGCCGCCCGGAACGCCGGGGCAGGTGGGGACGTTCACGGGCGGCCGGGGGCGGGCGAACCGTGCGCGGTGCAAAAAATCTGTTTCGGTACGTGCACGACCAGGCAGACGACGCTGCCCCAGTTGCGCGACAGGGTCGGAGCGTGTCCACGGCCGAGACCGTCGACGGAGAGTGTCGGTCATCGGCAATCTTCGGGAGCGAAGTGATTGGACTTCGCAGATGCTCGATCCCGGGCCGCTTTGTCGCCCGTCGGTGGGAGGCAGCCGCGGCGGGGCCGGGTCGGGTCGGGCCGGGCCACCCGGTTGTCGTACCCGCACCCGCCGGGTCCGTACGGCCCCGAGCGGGTGATCTGCGACGTGCCGGGTGGCCCGCTCACCGAGGTGCGCGGCGTGCTGATCGATGTGGAGTGGCGTGGCTCCCCCGGCTGGCTGTTGCGGGACCGGAGGTTGCTGGCGCTCCCGGGATCGCGCAGATCTATGCGTTTCGCATATAGTTGGGGCATGGGGTCAAGCCTTGAAGCAGCCATCAACGAGTGGCACGCGAGTGTGAATGACGGGGACCTGCAGCGGTCGGCGAGGGCTGTTGGTGATCCGATCGTCGTGCTGGGACCGAAGGGCGCTGGCCCGATCACACCTGAGCAGTTCGCAGAGTGGGTGGAGCGTTCCGGGATCAAGCTGGTCCCGCGGTCGTGGCACCCGATCAGTGAGCGGCTCATGGTGGTGGAGGAGGATGCGACCTGGCCGGAGAGCAAGGCGCCAACGCGCGTGGCGACGGTCTTCCGCGTTTCCGGCGGCAAGGTGACTGCCTCACTGCGGTTGCCCGACCTCAAGTCGGCACTCGAGCTGGCCTACATCTGCCGCGAGATGGGGGCATCGGAGTGACCAGCCCGGGGCCGGGCCAGGTCTTGTTCGGCTTCGTGCGGCACTGGTCACGCCGATCCGTGACGGGGGATCCGGGGGCCGAGCAAGGACGACTCGTGCTGGTCAGCGAGGCGGTCCTCGCCCTCACCGAGCGCGGGATCTCTCCAACGGTCAACGCGATCGCACACGAGATCGGGATCGACCAGAGCGGAGCTTCACGGCTGATCAAGAGTGCCACCGCGGCGGGATACCTGGCCATGGCGGCCTCCTCGGCTGATGGCCGGCGACGCGAAGCGTCCCTCACACCCGCAGGCCGGGCCCTGCTGGAGCAGGCTCACCGGTGGCAGGGAGAGGTCTTCGACCAGCTGACCGCAGGTTGGAATGAGAAGCGGCGCCGCGACTTCCAGCAGGCGATGACTGACCTGATGGACCGGTCGTACGCGATGGACGCATGCGCCATGCCAACGCGTCGCTGAGCATCGAGGGACGCCGGTGGCTGGTCGAGCGCTGCAAGCCAAGCCCATTGCTCATGTCGCGGCAGAGATGGCTTCCCCTGGCCGCATCCATGACCTCGTGCACGCCCTCCTCGCGGTGAGAGGGGCACTGTGCACACCTCGCAGAGGAATCTGAGCATCGTGCACGGTAGCTCCGGCAGGATGCCGCGTCATAGCGTGAACCCTGTCGGGATGAAGATCATTACCCCCTCCACGTTCTTTTTGATCGAAGGGCTTCCATGAATTTCAGGAATTCGCAGTGGCGGCGTGCTGCCGCCGGCGTAGCGGCCGGGATGCTCGTCATCAGCGGGCTGCTGCTCCCGTCCAGCGCGCAGGCGGAGCCCGCCTCCAACGCCCCCGTGCGCGACGTACAGGTGGCTGGCGGCATCAGCGGCAAGGCGGCGACGGCGCTGGTCGACCGGCTCGGCAAGGCGCGTACCGGCGGCACCTACCTCGATCGGGAAAGCCAGCGCCTCGTCGTCGCCGTCACCGACGATGCCGCCGCCCAGGAGGTACGCGAGGCGGGCGGCATCGCCAGGGTCGTGCGTTACAGCACCTCCCAGCTCGACGCCATCACCACTACGCTCAACGAGTCGATCAGTCTGCCCGGCAGCTACTGGGGCACGAATTCGGTCGACAACCAGATCGAGGTCCGAGTGAGCAGCGCCGTCTCCGACACGGACTACGCCAAGGTGCAGGCGATCGCGGCCCGCTTCGGCTCCGCAATGGATGTCGGTCGATTCCAGGGCAAGCTCCAGAAGGACCTGAGTGGCGGCCGGTACATCAAGTCCGACGACGGCGGCACTTGCTCGTCCGGCTTCAACGTGCGAGACAAGAGCAACCCCGACTCGCTGTACTTCCTGACGGCCGGCCACTGCACCAAGGGCATCGTTGACAACGACTGGCGCGACGCGAACGCCACGTACCTCGGCTACGACGTCGGCGCTTTCTACCCGGAGCGCGACCACGGTCTGATCCGGCACTACAACGCCAACGTCAGCAAGCCGGGCAACGTCTACCTGCACAACGGCGAATACCAGGACATCGTCTATTCGCGCGACGCGTCCGTCAACGAGCCGGTCTGCCACAGTGGCTATGCCTCCGGATACCAGTGCGGCTACGTGACCCAGACCGGGATAACGGCCAACTACGGTGACGGAAACGTCTACAACCTCGTCGCCACAAGCTACTGCCGGGAGGGCGGCGACAGCGGCGGTCCGGTCTTCTGGCGTGACGCCGCCATCGGTATCCACTCCGGCGGGCACGACTGCGTCGGCTTCTACCAGCGGGTCAACCCGGCCCTTTCCTGGTACGGAATGGAAGTCTACTGACGGGCACCGTGTCAGAGGTCAGGTCAGGGTAGGTGAGCGAGCCGCGCCCTGCCTGGCGGCTCTGCACGGGCAACCTTGAGCGTGTCGAAGGTAATCGATGGGACGAGTTATGAGAATCTCCAGAGTGGTACGGCTGCCGGCTGTCGCCGCGGTGGTACTGACGATGACCGCGACCGCCCTGTCCGCCGGGCCCGCTTTCGCGGTCGCGCCCAGTCCTGAGGGGTACACCCTGTTCGGCGCCGATGAAACGCTGAACGGTGTCACCTACGACAGCTTTCGGATTCCGGCCATCGTGGCCACCACGCCGGGCACGCTGGTTGCGTTCGCCGAAGGCCGGCGCAACAACGAGGGCGACTGGGGCGACATCGACCTGGTGATGAAGGTTTCGACGGACAACGGGGCGACCTGGTCCGGGCTGCAGCCGGTCGCGACGGCGGGCACAGACACGTGGGGCAACCCGACTCCGGTTTACCACCCAAACAGCAACCCGGCCACGGGTGGGACGATCTGGCTGTTCGCGCAGCGGACCGACGGCAGCATCACCGATGTCTCGCAGGTGACCTGGGGGAATCGGGAGGTCTTCGCGCTATCCAAGTCGGTCGGAGCGGACGGCGCGCCCAGCGGGGCGTGGACGTTCAAGAACCTCAACTCCACGCTCAAGCCGTCCAGCTACAAGTGGGATGCGGTCGGCCCCGGCAACGGCATCCGCCTCACCCAAGCGGGCCCGGACAAGGGCGCCCTGGTCATCCCCGCCTGGGGCCGTAGCTTCTACAGCAGGGACGGCGGGGTCACCTGGCACCAGTCGACCCTGCCCAGCCGCAACGGCATCGAAGGGACCGTCGCGGAGAAGACCAATGGCACCCTCTACCGCAACGACCGCCCGAACGCGGCTGGCTTCCAGCCCTACCGCACCTACCTGAGCGGGACCCTCGCCGGCGGATACACGGGGTACCAATGGCACAACGGCGTCCACGACACGCTCACCGAGCCGACCCAGGCCCAGGGCTGTCAGGGCTCGCTGCTCCGCTACAACTTCGACGGCAGGCACCGGCTGATGTTTCTTCACCCGAGCCATCCCACCTACCGCCGGGACATGAAGATCAGCATCAGTTACGACAACGGCGCCACCTGGGACAAGATGTCGCGTCTCATCCCTCGCCCGGCTGGATGGGGCGGCGATGATCCGGTCGAGGGCGGCTACTCCAGTATGGCCAAGACGTCGGATTACCACGTCGCCGCGCTCATCGAAGCCAGCAAGGCCGACTCATCCAACCCCGATGGCACCGGCTCGAAGGCACACATCATCGTGTTCCACAAGTTCAACCTCAACTGGATCCTGAACGGCCGCACCGAGCCGTAGCGGGTCACGCCCTCGGTGCTGCATTTCAGGGCCGGGAGGATGTCAAGCGCAAGGTCACTGTACGAGGAACCGAGAGGGCCGGTTGCGCCACTGCCAGGGCGGCAGCGGTCGTCGCAAGGTCCCTCAATCGAGGGTGGGGAAGGGATCCGGGAGGGTGGCGTGTTGACCGCGCCCTCCCGGCCCTTCCCGGTGCCAGTGGCTCTGCTGAGACGGCTTATCCGCAGGTCACGCGGGCCTCGCCCCAGTCGGCGTGGTCGAAGTTCCTACCGTCTCCGCCGTCGGTGACCTTCAAGGTCAACATGCGTACTCCCGCGACGTCGACGCCGAGTGGGCGTGCTCCGTCGGCACGCCGGACGACTCCGGTGTCGGCGAGTTGCCGGCCGTCGCCGAGGACCTGGAACACGACCGAGCCGGACTGGCTGACCTCGTCGTCGATGCCGACCTCGGCCTGCAGTTGGCTGCAGGCCCCACCCAGCCACACGGTGAGCTGGCTCGGCGCGTGGGTCCCGATGCCCTTGGCGTACGTCCTGCCGCCGATGGACAGGGTCTGCCCGTCACCGGCACCCGTCTCTCCGTTGGATTTGTCGCGTTCGACCGGCCCCCACCCGTTGCTCTCGCTCAGGAACGGCAGGTCGCTCACGTACGTTGTTCCGCTCGGGCTGGGCGGCGGAACGAACACGCGGACGGCCTCTTCGACATGCACCGGGCGCTTCTGCGGGTCGTCGGAGAAGCGGTAGGTGGCGACGACCGGGACGTCGACGTAGCCGGGGGCGGCATCCTCCGCGGCGGTGACCGTCCACGCGCCACTGATCGACTCGCCGGCCCGCAGGCGCTTCGTCGATACTGGCGCGCCGTTCACGCTCCAGCCCGCGGTCGGTGTCACCCGCAGCGTGACGTCGGTGATCGGCGCGCCGGCGGGCAGGGTGAACGTGCCGCGTACGTCGATGGTGCTGCCTGGCCGTGCCTCCGCCTGGGTGGGCGTCACCGCAAGATTTGTCTGCGGCACCCGGCGCACCGGCTGTTCACAGGTCGACATTCCCTTGGCGTACTTGCAGACCATGGAGACGAAGCCTCCGTTGGTGGCTACCGGCACCGCGAGCCGGTCGTCCGAGTCGACAATCCGGGCCTCCCGGATCAGGCCGTGCGGGCCGTCGCGGAGGGTCTCCACGAGCCATTGGCCCTTGCCCAGAAACTTCAGCGGCGTCTCGAACGTCTTTGCCGGCACGGCCGAGATCGCGCCGAGGTACCAGCGCTCATTCGCCCGTCGGGCGAGGAAGACCTCCTGCCCTGGGCGTCCGCCGAGCAGGCGCGTCTCGTCCCAGGTCGTCGGGAGTTGGTTCAGCGTTCGGAGCGCCTCGGGGCGCGATTCGTAGTTCTCGGGTTTGTCCGCGGCGTGCTGCCAGCCCGACTCGTACACCAGGAACGTCGCCGCCTCGTGTGCGGCGGTGGTGTCGCGGTCGGAGACGACGAAGGCGACCGGGGTGTAGTCCATGCCACCGACGACGTTGCGCGTGAACGGGAACATCGTGTTGGTCGCGGCCCGGGTACGGAACTGCTCCGCGCCGCGGATTGCCTCGACGGTCATGACGTGCGGCCACGTCCGTTGGATGCCGCGGGGGATGGTCGCGCCGTGGAAGTTGACCATGAGTTGCAGGTCGGCGGTCTTGCGGAGAATGTCGTCGTACCACGCGAAGCGCGCCTGGGAATCCGAGTCCATGAAGTCGACCTTTACGCCGGCGACACCCCAGGACTTGATGAGCGGGAGCGTCTCGTTTCGTTCCTGTGCGGTGTCCAGGGCCGTCCAGTGGAACCACAGCAGCACCTCGACACCCCGAGCGCGCGCGTAGCGCACCACGTCCGGTACCCAACTGCGGTCCCAGCCCTCGTCGATCAGGACGTAGGACCATCCGTTGCGGGCGGCGAAGTCGACGTACTGCTTCTGGCGCACCGGGTCCCGAGGGCTGTCGTGCTCCGACAGCCACGACCACGCGACCGTGCCGGGGCGGATCCACGAGGTGTCGGCCACCTTCGACGCCGGTGCCAGGTCGTCGACGAGCGTCGAGGTGGTCACCGTGGCCAGGTCGCCCACGATCGCGGTACGCCAGGGCGTGGCCAGCGGGCCGGGTGAGGTGACCTCCGCGTCGGCGAGCTTGATCGTGTAGTTCCCCGATCCCGCATGGTGCGTGAGGCGGCCACCCGAGTATCGCCCGTCGACGTCCGACTCGGTGAGCAGGACGTAGGTGTTCTCGATGTCGAACAGTGCCGGGAAGCCGAAGTCGCCCGCTGCTGCCGCTGCGGCGGTCGTCTCGACCCGGGTCCCCTCGTAGTTGGGGGTGTAGGGCAGCAGCCACGCGGGTGCGCCGCTCGGCAGGGAGTACGACGATGCCTCCCGCTTGACGGTGACGCCGTCGGCGTCGGGAAGGACGTACCGGAAGGCCACGCCGTCGGCCGAGACGCGGACCACGAGGTCCATCCGCGTGCCGTGGGCACCGGCGAACGAGAGCGCCGTTTCCGCCAGCGTGGCGTGGCGGACGCGCTGTTTTCCGGTGGTCATGATGTAGTTCTCCGCCACTGTCCGGTCGGTGCGGCGGAGGAAGGTCAGGCCTCTGGTCAGGTCTTCGGCCGTGGTCTCGATGCCGACAGCGGAGGGCGCGAGCACGGTTTTGCCCTGGTGGGCGACGGCGAGCGACAACGCGCCGTCGGCGTCGAGCGCGACCGTCGCCGATATCGGCGTTACCGGCGACGGAGCACCGATCGCCCAGGTGGCGGTATCCGAAGCTGTGGCGGGGTTGGCCGCCACTGCCGCCGTAGCGGCGGCGAGTATGGGTACGACGCAGCGAACGATGAGCCGATGCCACGAGCTGTGCACACGCATAGATCATCCCTTCTATGCAGGTTCGATCAGCGGATGCCGAAGCAGCAGGCACGTGCCAGGGCGACGATGTGGCAGGTGATCGACGCGAGGCCTGTGCCTGCGCCGCGAGTTGCGGGACCCGTTGAACCTGACCGCGGTCGCGTTGCCTACGACGGCAAGAGCCGGCCGGGTGTGGCCGGCGTGAGGAGCCAACCTCCCTCCTGTCCGTTCACAAAATCCAACACCGGCGAACAGGGGTGCCGTTTGTGCGAGCGCCCTCATGGCCCTCGCGACGCGAAGCCTAGGGCGCGTAGCCGTGGACCGCTATCCTATACATCCGATGTTCATTCATGTCCATACTTGATCGGTCCTGTTGCGGTCGTTAATCTCGCGGAAACGTTCCTGCCCGGAGCAAGGCCGACCAGGACCCCCATGTCCGGCAGCAGTCCCAGGTGCCACCGGATGTGGACGAGCCTGAGCGTGCCGGGGGCGCGCCCGAGGTCCGCCGCGTCCACCGACCGGTCTCTCCGCCGCATCCGAGGAGGAGTCTGTGATGCACGTACCACTCCGACTGACCTGGCCGGCTACCGCGCGCTGCTCGACGTCGCGGATCGTGGCCCTCACGGTTGCCCTCGTCGCGGCGCTACTCGCCGGAACTCTCGCAGCCACACCCGCCAGGGCGGAGACCGCCCGGTGGACGGTCACGGCTACCTTCGCTGCCGACGGCCCGACGGCGCAGGTCACTCACGACACGGAGGCGGGGACCATCTCGTTGGCCGTGTCCCGCGGCGGTCGGACGGTCCTGCCGCCCAGCCCGCTGGGCATCCGGACCGAAGACGCCGACCTGACCGGCGGGCTGCGGTTCCTCGGCCGTAGCGACCGCACCGACGTCGAGCGCTACACGACGACAGTCGGCAAGGAAGTGCAGCGGCTCGCGATCTTCCGGGAGGCGCGATTCCGGTTCGCCGGCGCGGGCGACGCCCGGGTCGACCTGGTCGTCCGGGTCGCCGACGACGGCGTCGCCTACCGGTATGAACTGCTCGACGACTACGGGTCGGTGCTCGGCGAGGCGTCCGCGTTCACCGTTCCCGCCGACAGCACCGCGTGGCTGGCGAACCACCGCCGGGACTACGAGAACCCCTACGTCCAGACCACCGCCGCGGCCGCGGCCGCCCGGGAGTACCTCGCCCCGGCGCTGTTCGACGTCCACGGCACCTACCTGATGCTTGCCGAGTCCAACCTCGACGGACGCTACTCGGGCGGCAGCCTGGTGCATGACGGCACCGGCACGTATCGGGTGAAGCTCTGGGACCAGAGCGTCCTGGTCGACGGGCCGTTGGCGACGCCCTGGCGGGTGATGGTCGTCGGCGACCTCGACACGATCGCCACCTCGACGCTGGTGGACGACCTGGCGCCGCCGTCGCGGCTCACCGACACCTCGTGGATCCGCCCCGGCCAGGTGCTCTGGACCTGGCTCGCCGGAGGGCGCGGCGCCGGGCAGAGCCTGACCCGGCAGATGGGGTACGTCGACTACGCCGCGCAGCGCGGCTGGCCGTACGTCGCGGTCGACGCGGGCTGGTACTTCGACCCCCAGCAGTGGGACGTCACCGACCCGAACTGGCGCACCAACAGCTGGATGCCCGAGCTTGTGCGCTACGGGCGCGAGCGGAACGTCGAGATCATCGTCTGGATCCACTTCCGGGACCTCGACACCGCGCAGGAACGGTCCGAGTGGCTGCCGACGCTGCACGAGTGGGGTGTCAAGGGCGTCAAAATCGACTTTATGGACTCCGAGTCGCAGGACCGGCTGCGGTGGTACGACGAGATCCTGCCCGCGACCGCCGACAACGAGCTGCTGGTGAACTTCCACGGCTCGAACATCCCCAAGGGCATTCACCGGGTCTGGCCCCACGTCATGACCATGGAGGGCGTTCACGGCGCGGAAAAGAGCAGCCTCACCACCAGCCACATCACCGCGCTGCCCTTCACCCGCAACGTGGTCGGCTCGATGGACTACACACCGATGGCGTTCCACCGCAACCGGCCCACCTCCGACGCCCACGAGCTGGGGCTGTCGGTCGTCTTCGAGTCCGGCCTGCAGAACCTCGCTGGCACCCCGGAGTCATACGACGCGCGGCCGGAGGCGGTGCGCTTCCTCGAACAGGTGCCGACCGTCTGGGACGAGACCAAACTGCTCGCAGGCCGTCCCGCCGACAACGCCGTCTTCGCCCGTCGCAGCGGCCAACGGTGGTTCCTCGGCGGTAGCACCTCCGGTACCGCCCGGACCCTGAACGTACCGCTGAACCTGCCGGCCGGGCCGTGGCTGGTGGAACTGATCACCGACGGGGACAGCGGGCTCGTGCGCAGCCAGCGCGTCGTGCAAGCCGGAGACACCCTGCCCGTCGAGGTGATCGCCAACGGCGGCTTCGCCGGCCTGGCATGCCGCTGGCACGCGAACCTCACCACCTGCGACCGGCCATAGCCGCACCCGCGAGTTCCCGAGGGGAGAGCCATGCGCACACCACCATCAGGCAGGTCGCCGTCGAGGCGACGTACCACCTGCGCGGCGCTGGCCGTGTCCGCGTCACTGCTGCTCGCACCGGCAGGCGTCGTCCCCGCCAGCGCTGCGGTCCCCGCAACCACGGCCGCGCCCGACGAGGAGACGCTCACCGCCGCGAGTTCCTCGCCGCAGCTCGCCGAAGCCGTCAACTGGGCCATGTCGCGCGCACGGCAGCATGTGCAGACCGGCAAGCACGGCCCGGTGAACGGGAACGGCAGCAACCCCGGCACCGGCGAGGCCGACTACATTCCGTCGTACTGGGCGGGCTACGCCCACCGCACCGCCTTCTACTCGCGCGACTTCGTCCACCAGGCCGCAGGCGGGCACCTACTCGGCTTGGAGGCCGAGAACAAGTCGATGCTCACCGCGTTCGCGGCGAGCGCGAACGAGGCGCGCAAGTGGTACCCGCTGTGGGCGTTGAACTTCGACGGCAGCCCCTACAACGTGGACTACCGCAGCGACACGAACTTCGTACGCGAAGTACCCGCGGTGTTCGAGCTCGTGCAGGAGGCCGAAGAGCAGTACCGCTGGACCGGCGACGCCGACTACCTCAACGACCCCGTGCTCTGGCGGTACTACACCAAAGCAGTCACCGACTTCGTCGCGCTCCACGACACGCAGCTGCCCAACGGCATCGCCGAGGGCACCGGCCGTGGCATCTTCCAAGGCGCCGCGAGCTACAACGAACGCAGCGACCACGCCGTCATCGAAGCCGGCGACGGGCTCGCCTCCCAGTACCGCGCGTACCTCGCCTACGCGTACCTCGCCAAGCAGAAGGGCGACGCCGCTACGGCGGCGACCTTCGAGCGCAAGGCCGCGGAGCTCAAGCGGTACTTCGAGGACGAATGGGGCGTCACCCGGGACGCCTGGGAGTATGTGCGCGGCCGCGGCCCAGCGAACGAACCGTACGCCGGCTTCGGACGCGAGAACTCGGTCTTCTACGCCGTCAAGGAGTTCATCGACGCCCACGACAAGCGCACGTGGGACTACCTCGAATACCTCGACCGCATGTACGTCGAGGACCGGCCCCCGAACATCGAGGCGACGACCTACGTCCCCGACGCGCTGTTCAACTACGGCTTCGACGTGCAGGCGTGGACCTGGATGAAGGACATCATCTCCAAACTCCACCTCCCGCACGAGGTCCCCACCCAGGGCACGAACGGCGACTACCCCGAAACGAGCTTCACGCTCGTATCCCAGACCGTCGAGGGACTCGCCGGGGTCCGGCCGAACGCACCCGAGCACGCCGTGTCGGTGCGCTCACACCTGCCCGCCGAGATCGGATGGCTCGACCTCGACCACATCCAGGTCGGCGCGCACGACTTCGGCGTCCGCCACGACGGCACGACAAAGACGGTCGTCAAGCACAACGACGGACCGCAACCGCTGACGGTCACCGTGCAGTTCCCGGGCGGCTGGCCGAAGCTCAAGGTCGACGGCACGCCCGTAGAGCCCGAATACGTGCACGTCAACGGCCGAGCGCTCTCCCAGGTCACGCTGACCGTTCCCGTCGGCCGGTCGGTCACCGTCACCACCAGCGGCGACGTGAACCCGAACCGGCACGGCGACCTCATCCTCACCCATCCGCAGGACTTCGCGCTGCTCTCGCCAGCCAACGGCGTGACCCGCGTGCCCGCCAAGGGCGCGACCTTCACCTGGCAGCCCGCGGTGAACGCCCGGGAGTACCACCTGTGCATCGCCCGGAACGCGGCGATGACCGACGTCGTCGCCGAGGCCACAGTCAAGGAGCCGACCGCGACGATCGGTTCACTCGATGCCGGGCGGACCTTCTACTGGGAGGTCACCGCCGTGAACCCCCGCACCGGGCAGAAGCTCGTGGCGCCCGGCGGCCAGTGGCGCTTCCGCACCATGCCCACAGCGGTGCCGGACGCGCCGTCCCCGGTCGGCGCGTACCGCGTCGGGAACCACGTCGGCGTCACCTGGACAGCGTCCGACGGCGCACTGACCTCGACGATCTACCGCGCACAGGCGGGAAGCGACTACTTCACGGCCATCGCCACCGACCAGACGGGCACCTCCTACCTGGACCGCGGCGCAGCCGGCGGGCCCTACCGGTACAAGGTGACATCGACGAACGAGGTGGGCGAGGGGCCGGGAACGATCGCCGAGGAGCAGGCCGCACCCGCCGACGGCCCCGTCGAGTACCTCAGCGACCGCGACTGGGTCTCGGCGACCGCCGGATGGCGAACGGTGCAGAAGGACCGCGCCGTATCAGGCAACCCGATCCGCATCAACGGCACCGAGTACGCCAAGGGCATCGGCACCCACGCCAACTCTGAGATCGTCTACGACCTCGAACCGGCGGACACCAGGTTCGTCGCGACCGTCGGCATCGACGACGTGCAGCGCAACTCGCCGAACGCATCGATCACCTTCCAAGTGCTCGCCGACGGCAAGGTCGTCTACGACAGCGGGCTCATGCGCGCGCAGCCGTACTCACCGCCGCAGCGCGTCGAGCTCGACATCCTCGGCATCGAGCGACTCGTGCTGCGAGTCACCGACGCCGGCAACACCAACAACAGCGATCACGCCGACTGGGCCGACGCCAAGGTCATCCGCCTTCCG
>NZ_JBEYSO010000054.1:0-28846 GCF_040642675.1 Micromonospora sp. NPDC047738 | reverse complement strand
GCAAACTACTAGCCCGAATCCCCGTCGGCCGCGGCCCACACGGCCTCACCATCTGGCCCCAACCCGGCCGCTACTCCCTCGGCCACACCGGAAACATCCGGTAGGGCCGCTCCGGTCGCGGCCGGGCCGGCCGCGACAGCCGCTTCCGTGCTCCGTCGCGCTCAAGAATCTGTCGCGGCGGGCTCGAAGGCGGGGTCGTCGTCCCAGGCCAGTGAGCTCAACTTCCAGCCCGACGGGGTTTTGACGAACTGGGTCGTCTTCATGCCCCGGCCCTCGAACCACTCGCCGTTGAGATAGCCGGACTTCTGGTACTCGCTGAACCGGTGGGCGATCGCGCCGTAGATTTCGGTGGTCTCCGCGGTCTCCCATTCCCGGAACTCGGTCAGCGTCCCGTCGGTGAGGATCTTCTGGCGAGGTTCGACGAACTGGGACAGGTTGTAGATCACCGGGGTCGCACCCACATTGTTGATGATCATTCCTTCGGGGATGAACACCTCGTAGATCGCCTCGACGTTCGGCCTGACGCCGCCGGGGTTGGCGAAGGCGCCCAGGAAGGTGGCGATGAGGCCGTCGAGTTCGGCCTTCACGGCAGCGGACATGATGCCCGTGGTGGCGAGAGGGGCCGGTCGGCCGGCGTGGCGGGCCCGCCACTCGTCGGCCAGCACGGACCAGATCTCGAGGTCGATCCGTCCGCCCGCGCCGTCCGGGTAGACCTGGCGCAGCGTGCCGTCGCGGCTCATCCCCAGCCGCTGCGCGACCGCGATGCTGCGCTCGTTGCGCGCGTTGGTGCGCCACTCGACGCGAGCAATGCCGCGTTCTTCGACGGCCCAGTCGATGATCCGCTCCGCGGCGCGGGTGATCAGCCCGCGGCCCTGTGCGCCGGGCTCCAGCCAGCAGCCCGCTTCGCAGACGCGCAGCGCGGTGTCGAAGGAGACGAACATGACGCCGCCGACCAGGCGGTCGTCCAGCCAGATGCCCCAGATGCCGCCGCCGTCCTGAGCCCGCTTGTCCGCGTAACGCTGCAGCACCGCGCGGGCCTCGCCGACGTCGCGGGCGACGAAGGCGGGCGAGACCCACGGCGCGATGTGCTCGCGCGCCCGGTCCAGATGTGCGAGAAACTCCTCGGCCTGCCACGGTTCCAGCGGGCGCAGCACGGCCGAGTCGGCGAGCGGCAGCGCGAACATCATGACCTCCGTACATAACAAACGTTTGGCATGTACGCTAGCAGGCCATGAGTCCCGCACGCACCGACCATGACTCCCGCCGCCAGGACGTCTCGGAGGCGGTTTGGCAGGTCCTGGCCGAGCACGGCTTCGGCGGCCTCACCATGCGCGCCGTAGCAGCAGCCCTGGGCTCCTCGACCGGACTGGTCACCCACTACTTCGCGGGCAAGCGCGAACTGATCGCCCACGCCCTCGACATCCTCGAGGAGCGCACCGCGCACCGCCCCCGGCAGGCCGCTCCCGCACCCGGGCTGGCGGCGCTACGCACGCAGATGCTCAACATCCTCCCGCTGACCCCCGCCGCAGCGGCGATGAACCGGATCTGGGTCGGCTCCTGGGACGTCGCCCTGTCCGACCCCGACCTGTTCGCCGCCCAGAGCCTTCGCTACGAACGTATCCGCGCAGGCCTGCGCACCTCCATCGAGGAAGCACGACAGATGGGCGAACTTCCTGACGGGGACCCGGGTCGGCTCGCGACCATCGTGCTGTCGTTCACCCACGGCCTGGTGGTCCAGGCACTTTTCGACCCCGAGCGGCTGCCGGCCGCGACACAGACCCGACTCGTCGACGACTTCCTCGCAGCGCTCACCCGCGAAACCGCATGACCACCTACTCGGGCCGGCACTCGCCAGCAGCAAGGAGTCCTTTCCGCTTAAGCATTTAGAACCCACCCATACCGCCCGGGGGCCTGTCGCTTGGATCACCTGATCCAGCCGCCTGGATCACCCCGCACCGATCGGCGATAGCCTCGACCCCCATGAGCTGGCTGCCTGAGGACTACGTCCACCCCGTCTACGTGCCGCTGCCCAACACCACGCTTCACCTACGGCCGATCCGGGAGGCGGACGCCCCGCGCGACTACCCCGCCGTGATGGGCTCCCGAGAGCGCTTGTGGGAGATCTTCGGCCCGGCCTGGGCTTGGCCCAAGGAGACGATGACCTATGAGGAAAACCGCATCGACTTGCTGCGGCACGAGAAGGAGATAGCCGCGCACCAGTCCTTCAACTACGCGCTGCTGGACAAGGAGGAGACGGCGATCTTCGGCTGCGTCTACATCGACCCGCCCGAGCGCACCGGCTCCGACGGAGAGGTCTCCTGGTGGGTGGTGGACGACCTCGTAGGCGGCGAGGTGGAGCGCGCGCTCGACGCGCTGGTGCCGCAATGGATCGCCGCGGACTGGCCCTTCCAGCAGCCCCGTTATCTTGGCCGCGACATTACCTGGCAGGACTGGCTCGCGCTGCCGCGCGCCCAGTGACGCCTCCGAGGCGGCGCCTGGATCGTGCCATGAAGATCGTCTGATCGTTGTGTGGATGTTGTTGGCGGATGCCCAGTGGGCGTGGATCGAGCCGTTGCTGGCGTCCTGTCGACCACCCACCCAGCGTCGGCGACGTTCAGCGCTGAAGCGGGAACCTCCCGCCTTGCGAGGATGTCATTTCTGCCCGGTTCCCGACCGGACCGCATCGGATTCCTGCGACACCACCGGCGCGCCACACCACTCGCCGAGCGCGACGCGTAGCTGCTCATCCCGTCGGCCGGGCTCGGACTCCTCGGATACCCAGGCGATGTACCCGTCGGGGCGGACCAGGGTGAGCGGGGTGGCCGCCGTCGGGGTGACCACGCGGACCCGGTCGCCCCAGGCTCGCGCGGCCGCCGCATCGGCTCCTGACGGCGCGACGAGGACGAACATGCCGCCGCGCAGCGCCTCGGCGAGCCGTCCGCCGGCCTGGTCACCGGCGAGCGGTAGGTCCTCCGCGCGGGTGCCGACTTGCGGGTGCGCGCCGCGCGGGGCGGCGTACCGGATGCCGACACCGGAGATCATGCCGGCCATCCGCCGCCTGGCGGGTCCGAGCCGCAGCGCGGTGCGGAGGATCATGGTGCGGGCCGCCTGGGCCGGCCGTGACCGGATCAGGGCCAACCGGATGATCGCGCCGCTGCCGCGCAGCACCATCCGCCCGACCGGGTGCCGTTCGGCGTGGTAGGTGTCCAGCAGCGCGTCCGCCGCACGGCCCTGTACCGCGGCAGCGAGCTTCCAGCCGAGGTTCGCCGCGTCCTGCAGGCCGGTGTTCATGCCCTGGCCGCCGGCAGGCGAGTGCACGTGCGCCGCATCGCCGGCGAGGAAGACGCGGCCCACCCGGTACTGGGGGGCCTGCCGCTCGTCGCTGTGGAAGCGGGACATCCAGCGCGGGTCGTGCATGCCGAAGTCGGTGCCGAGCGCCTCGCGGGTCACCTCCCGTAGCTCGGTGAGGTCCACCGGCACGCCGTCCGGCTGCTGGTTGCGCCGGTTCCAGGCGAAGACGCGGTACCAGCCGTCGCCGAACGGTGCGACGAAGGCGAAGGCGTCGCCGACCGCGTTGACCATCAGGACGTCCCGGGGCGGTTCGGCCAGCCGTACGTCGGCGAGCATGAGCGAGGTGACCACGGCCTTGCCGGGAAACGGCAGACCGAGCGCCGCCCGGACGCGGCTGCGGAGGCCGTCGGCCCCGACGACGTACGACGTCCGCACGGTCACCGGTCCATCCTGGGTGGTCACGTCGACGTCGACGCCGTCGGCGTCCTGCCGCAGGCCGGTGACCTCGGCGCCGCGCACCAGGTTCGCCCCTGCCGCCACGGCCCGCCGCTGGAGCAGCCGCTCGACCTGGTACTGCGGGGTGATCAGAACGAACGGGTGCCGGCTCGGCAGCGAGGAAAGGTCGACCCGGACGCCACCGAAGAGTCGCAGCGACGGCACCTGGGCGCCGGTGCTGATCAGTTCGTCGGCCAGTCCCCGGGCGTCGAGTTGCTCCAGGGTGCGGGCGTGCACCGCGAAGGCGCGGGTGAGGTTGGACTCCTCCAACCGGCGTTCCAACACGGTGGTGCGTACGCCCGCAGCGGCCAGGTCGCCGGCGAGCAGCAGCCCGGTGGGGCCGGCGCCGACGATCACGACGTCGTTCTGCTGGCTGATCATGACAACTCCCCGTAAGTCAACAATCGTTGACATTGACGGTAGGCCCGTCCGGAGATTGAGTCAACACCTGTTGACCTACACTCGTTGACATGACCGCTCCCAGCCGCGCCCGCCGCTCCGACACGACCCGCGAGGCGATCCTGCGCGCCGCCCGGGAACGTTTCGCCGCCGACGGGTACGACCGAGCGACCATCCGGGCGATCGCCGCCGACGCCGGCATCGACCCGGCGATGGTGATGCGCTACTACGGCAACAAGGAGAAGCTGTTCGCCGCGGCGGCCGAGTTTGACCTGCACCTGCCCGACGCCCGCCAACTCCCGCGGGAGAACCTGGGCGAGGCGCTGGTCCGCCACTTCCTGCACCGGTGGGAGGTGGACGACTCACTGGCCGCGCTGCTGCGAGCGGCCGTGACAAACAATGCCGCCGCCGAGCGGATGCGGCAGATCTTCGCCACCCAGGTCACCCCGGCCGTCGCCGCCGGCTGCCCCGACCCGGCCCAGGCCGGGCGGCGGGCCGGGCTTATCGCCAGTCAGATCCTCGGCCTCGCCCTGTGCCGGTACGTCGTGCAGCTACCGCCCGTCGTGGCGATGACGCCGGACGAGCTCGCCGCCCAGGTCGGCCCCACCCTGGACCGCTACCTCACCGGCGCCGACTGAGGCGGCCAATAGGTTCCTCGAACAGCGGCTGGCGTAAGCAGATCCGCTCCGGCATGGCTGCCGCGTTCGGATGGCGGAACCTACGAGCTGGGCGGACTGGCCCTGCTGGACCTGCGGGACAAGCGGATCCTGCACGAGATTCCGTTGCAGGTAGGCGGCTCGGTACCGGCCCGGCGCCGCGCCCTGGCCGCTCTGCCGGCAAATCGGCGGCGCAGGCGGCGGGCGCGGGAGCCGGCGCGGTCGGCGCGGTCGGCGCGAAGCAGGCAACGTCGGTCGGCGGGAGCGCGACAGGCGTAGGAGCTACCGCTGTTGTTCTTCAACAGCTGCCCGATGATCGGCGAGCCGCCAATTCGTAGGTTTGGCACAGCCGCTTGGTAGCTTCTGACTGGCGCAGAGGACCGGGGCGGTGTTTGTCGGCGGCGGTCAGCCGGCAGGCGAAGCCGCCCACCTGTGACCGCTGGCAAGAGAGGCTGGTGTTCGCTTGCGGACGCGCGTTCCCGGGTCGGGGCCTACGGTTGGGATTCGCGTGATCGGGCGCTTTGTCGTGCCGGCTCTGTTCGCAGCGCTGTTCGCCGCTCCGCTGTGGTTGATGGTGGTTGGCTCACTGCGACCGGTCGGCCTGCCCCCGCCACGCACGCTCGAACTGTTCCCGCCCGAGCCGACGTTGGCCGCCTATGCTCGGCTACCCAGGCTGATACCTCTGTTCACCTACCTGGCGAACTCGGCGCTGGTCGTTGCACTTGCCGTTCCGTTGACCGTCCTCGTGGCCTCGCTGACCGGCTTCGGTCTCCGGTTGCTCACGCCGGCGGCCCGGCGGCGGGTGGTTCTGGGTCTGCTGGTGGTGCTCCTCGTGCCGGTTACCGGGGTGTGGGCGACCCGCTTCGAACTGTTCCGGCTGGCCGGCGTGGTCGACACGTATGTCCCGCTGCTGGCCCCGGCGGTGCTCGCCGGCAGCCCGTTTCTTGTGCTGCTGTATGCCTGGAGTTTCGGCGGTATACCGGACACTCAGCTGGCGGCGGCTCGACTGGAAGGCGCCGGGTGGCTGACCGTCTGGCGCCGGGTGGCCCTGCCGCAGGTACGTCCGGCGACGATGGCGGTGGCGGTCCTCGCCTTCACCTTCCACTGGTCCAACTTCATCGACCCGTTGCTGTACCTGCACAACGGTGACCGCTACACCTATCCGTTGGGTTTGCAGTTCCTGCGCCTGCTGAATCCCACCGACTGGCCGCTGTTGATGGCTGGCTGTGTGATCGCGACCGTGCCGTGCGCGGCGGTGTTCCTGCTGGCCCAACGGATCCTGTTGAACGACAACCCGTTGACGGCATTGAGATCTGGAGGTCGCCGATGACTGGCGGTGTACGGCGGTGGGTGGCGCTCGCCACCGCGGCCCTGATGGTCTGCTCGGCCGCCGGCTGCGGTGGCGCCGGTAGCACGGACGACGGGGCGGGGGTGACCGTGGTGTTGGCGGGCAACGCCGAGGAGATAGCTGGCTACCGCAGCCTGGTCGCCGCCTTCGAGAAGACCGATCCCGGCGTCGACGTCACCCTCTCCCCGGTCGCCACGCAGGACGAACTGATGGCGCGGTTGACCACGTCGTTCGCGGGCGGGAATCCCCCCGATGTCTTCCTGTTGAACTACCGCCGTTACGGTCAGTTCGCGGCGCAGAAAGCGATCGAGCCCGTCCAGTCCTACCTGGACGGCAGCAAGGTGCTGAAGGAAAAGGATTTCAGCCCGCGAGCCCTGGAGGCCTTCCGCTTCGACGGGGAGCAGTTGACCTGCCTCCCGCAGAACATGTCGTCGCTGGTCGTCTACTACAACGCTGACCTGTTCGCCAAGGCGGGCGTGCCGCTGCCGAAGGCGGGTTGGAGCTGGGCGGACTTCCTGTCGGCGGCGCAGGCATTGACCGGCGACGGTGTGTACGGTGTCGGTGTGGCGCCGTCGATCGCCCGGGTCGCGCCGTTCGTGTGGTCCAACGGTGGTGAACTCGTCGACGACACGGACCAGCCCGCCGCGCTGACCCTCACCCGCAACACGGCCACGCGCAAGGCCCTCGACTGGTTCCTCGACCTCCAACTGGTGCACCATGTGGTGCCACCGGACGCCGAGGAGCAGAGCGAATCAAGCGAGGCACGGTTCCTGCGCGGCGGCTTGGGCATGTACCTGAACAGTCGGGTGGCGGTGCCGACACTGCGCACCATCAAGGGCTTCGAATGGGATGCGGCGTCACTGCCGGTGGCGCCAGGAGGCGTACCGGCCTCGATCCTGCACAGCGACGCCTACTGCATGGGCGCGGGCCGGTCGGACCATGGTGCCGCCTGGCGATTCATCGAGTTCGCCATGGGGGTACAGGGCCAGGAGATTCTCGCCGAGTCGGGCCGCACGGTACCCTCCCGCCTCGACGTCGCCAACTCCCCCGCGTTTCTCGCCGCGGATCGGCCCCCACGCTCGTCGGGTGTCTTCCTGGACGCCGAGCCGCACCTGCGCGCCACACCACGCACTGCCACCTGGGCTCGGGTGGAGCGGGAGGCCGACAAACTCCTCGAAGAGGTGTTCTACGGACGGGTTGGGCGGGAGGAAGGACTGCGCCAACTGGAGGAGCAGATCCGGCCACTGTTCACCCTTGAGGTGGGAACCGGCCGGTGAGCATCGAGCACCACGCGATCCGGCTGGAGTCACTGGCCAAGTCGTACGGAAAGGTCAGCGCCCTCGACGGCGTTGATCTGGAGGTCCGGGTAGGTGAGCTGGTGACCCTGGTCGGACCGTCGGGCTCGGGCAAGTCGACCATCCTGCGCCTGATCGCCGGACTGGAGCGACCTGACGGCGGCCGGATTCTCGTCAACGGTCAGGATGTCGCTGCCCTCCCGCCGCACCAACGCGCGGTGGCGATGGTTTTCCAGGACTACGCGCTCTACCCGCACCTGACCGTGCGCGGCAATCTGCTCTTCGGACTGCGGGTGCGCCGGGTCCGGCGCGGCGAGGCCGAACAGCGGGCGCAGCAGGCCGCCGAGCGCCTGGGCATCGCGGACCTGCTCGACCGCTACCCCGACCAGATGTCCGGCGGGCAGCGTCAGCGGGTCGCCCTGGCCCGGGCTGTCCTGCGCGACCCCCGCGTCTACCTGTTCGACGAGCCGATGGCCAGCCTGGACGCGCCGCTGCGCTTCGCCACCCGCGCCGACCTGCTGGCCCTGCACCGCGAGCTCGGCACCGCGACGATCTACGTCACGCACGACCAGGCGGAGGCGATGACGCTCGGCGACCGGGTGGCGGTGCTGCACGGCGGGCAGGTACGCCAGGTCGGCAGGCCGCAGGAGGTTTACGACCGGCCGGCCGACACCTTCGTCGCCGGTTTCCTCGGTAGTCCACCGATGAACCTGGTCCCGGGCGGGGGTGTGCTGGGCGGCACGGCCGACGTGACACTCGGCGTACGGCCGGAGGATCTGGCGCTCGACGCCGACGGGCCCCTGGAAGCCACGGTCGAGGCGGTGGAGGCGCTCGGCAGTGAGGCGATCGTCCTCACACGCTGTGCGGACAGTATCCGGCTGGCGGTACGAACCGGGCCACGGCCGGGTGTGCGGCCGGGCGATCGGGTACGACTTCGCCCTGACCCGAGCCGCATCCACCGCTTCGATGCCGACAATGGGCGGCGCCGGTGAAGACTGGCCGGGCCAGACGTCCCCTCACCGCCTGGGCGTTCCTCGCACCGTACGCCGTCGCGGTCGTGTTGCTGATCGCGGTTCCCGCCCTGCTCAATGTGGGCTACGCCTTCACCGACCACACCGGACTCACCCGCGATCCACAGTTCGTGGGCCTGGCCAACGTCCGTCGTCTGCTCTCCGACGGCTTCCTGCTCGACAGTCTGCAGGCGTCGCTGTTCCACGTGGCGCTGGCGGTACCGGTCCGAATGCTCGCCGCCGTGGGGCTCGGGCTGCTACTGGCCGCACCACGCCCGGGCGGTCGGTTGTTCCGGGCCGCTGTCTACCTGCCGACGGTCATCCCGGACGTGGCGCTGGCGGTGCTGTTCCTCTGGGTGCTCAACCCGATGTACGGCCCGCTGAACCAACTTCTCGGACTGTTCGGCCACCCCGGCTACACCTGGCTGGCCGATCCGATGACCGCGCGGATCGGGGTCGTCCTCATGCTGGCGTTCCCGATCGGGGAGGGATTCATCGTCGTCCTCGCCGCCCGCCGACTCCTTGACGGCCGGCTGTACGAGGCAGCGACGCTGGAAGGCTGCGGCCCGATCGGTCAGCTTCGGCGACTCACGCTGCCGCTGCTCGCGCCGATACTGGTGCTACTCGCGGTCCGGGACACGATCCTCACCCTGCAGGTCAACTTCGTCCCGGCGTACGTTCTTACCGACGGCCGGCCCGCCAACGCCACGCTGTACCTGCCGGTCTACATCTTCGACCAGGTCTTCGAGTTCTCCGGGTTCGCCTACGGTTCGCTCATCACGATCATGCTCATGGCGGTCACCGCCGTCATCATCGCCCTGCAGCTGCTGATGGTGCGGCGCTGGCGCGTACTGCGTTGATCGTGACATCCTGCGTCGGTGAGAGTCCGGGTGGTTGCCCTCGTCGTCGCGGTCGCGTCGCTCGCCGGCTGCGGCGACGGCGCGGAGTCACGCCGCGGCGCCGATCCCGGCCGCGCGATGCTCGCGAACCTGCCCAGCTGCGACCGGGTGCCGCTCGACGACGACCCCGAGATCAGCGCCGACGTCACCGGGCTGGTGCTGCCCGACGGTGCCCGGATCACCTCGGTGGTCGAGCAGGGCGTGCTGACAACGGTTGAAGCCACCGTTCGGATGACCCCACTGGACGTACGCGGGCACTACGAAAACCGCGACGACATCGACCTGCTGCGCGCCGAGGACGAGACGTTCGAGGCCGAGGTGCTGATCCGCACGCCACAGCGGCGGATGTACCTGCGGGCCGGCGCGCTCTGCGCGGACGGCACGAGCCTGACCGCGGTGGTGGGCCCGGACTCCGACGACGCGGGGCTGCCGCAGTTCCACACCGACTAGGCACCGGACCAGCTCAACAGGTGTCCTAAGACGACAGTACGAATCCCTTCAGATGCTTGGTGACGTTTGACGTCACCGTGTCTAAGGTGCGTACGGACGACCGGTCATCCCGGTCGCATCCGACGGACAGGGAGAGATCCCATATGAATCGAACCCTCCTGCGACGTCGTCGCGGCCTCACGGTGGCAGCAGGCCTGGCGCTGCTGACCGCGGTCGCGCTGACGGCATCCCTCACGTCCGCCAACGGCCAGGAATCGTTGGCCACGAGCACGCCGACCGGGCCGATGGAGCTGCCCGATGAATGGATGACCGCCCAACGGCTCAGCGACGGCAGCACGGAGCTGTCCACGGCCAAATACGCCAAGGCACGCGGTGAGGCGAACCAGCTCGCCGCGCACACCCGCAGCGTCTACCGCAACCTGGCCGACCGGAACTGGAACTTCTTCGGCCCGACCAACATCGGCGGCCGGGTGGTCGACATCGCGGTGGATCCCCAGGTCGAGGACCAGATCTTCATCGCCGCCGCCTCGGGAGGCATCTGGAAGTCCAGCGACGCCGGTGCGACATTCACCGCCGCGTGGCCGGGCAACTCCGGCCAGAGCATGGGTGCGGTCGCCATGACCAGCAACGGGGTGCTCTTCGCCGGCACCGGTGAGCCGCAGCCGGGCGGCGGCTCGATCACCTTCGGCGGCGACGGCATCTACCGCTCCCGTGACCGGGGTGCGACGTGGCAGCACGTCGGCCTGAAGGACAGCCACGCGATCGCCCGCTTCGCGATCGACCCGGGCAACGAAGACCGGATCTTCGCCGCGGCGACCGGCAACCTGTTCGTCCCCGGCGGTGAGCGGGGCGTCTATCTTTCGGAGAACGGTGGCGACACCTGGCGCCAGGTTCTTGCCGCGCCGAACGACACCACCGGCGCGACCGAGGTGGTGATCGACCCGAGCAACCCGGCTCGCATGTATGCGGCGATGTGGGACCACCGGCGTGAGCCGCACCAGCGCACCTATGGTGGCCCCGGTTCCAGCATCTGGCGTTCCGACGACGGCGGCCAGAACTGGCAGCGGATGACCAACGGCCTGCCGACCGACGCCGATCAGGGCCGCTGGGGGCTGGCGGTCGCCCCGAGCAACCCGCAGCGCCTGTACGCCTACGTCGGCACGGCCCTCGGCCCGTTCCGCGCGTTCTACCGCTCGGACGACGGCGGCGACACCTGGACGCAGACCCCGGTCACGGCCAACCAGGCATCCCAGTCCACCTTCAGCTGGTGGTTCGGCAAGCTCTTCGTCGACCCGAAGGATCACAACCACGTCTTCCTCACCGGGGTCAGCCTGATGCGGTCGACCAACGGCGCGCAGAGCTTCTCCTCCGTCGGCGGCCCGCACGCCGATCAGCACGTGCTGCGGTGGGACCCGAAGACGCCCAACCGTGCCTACCTGGGCAACGACGGCGGCTTCTACCGGTCCGACAACAACGGCGCGAGCGGATGGGTGAAGTCGACCCACGAGCCGTACACCCAGTTCTACACGGTGGATGTCGCCGAGACCGACCCCGTACTGAAGGTCGGCGGCGCTCAGGACAACGGCTGCAACCGCGGCTACAACGGGCCGGGTGGCGCGTGGAACGCCATCGGCTGTGGTGACGGCCTCCAGGTGATCATCCACCCCGAGAACCCGAACATCGTCTTCGGGTGCAGCCAGTACGGCGCCTGCTACCGGTCGGAGAACGCGGGTGGGACGCCTCGCCAGAGCATCAGCACCGGCCAGACGGTGTCGCAGCGGCGCAACTGGCTGACGCCACTGCAGTTCGACCCGAGCGACCCCAACGTCATGTACTACGCCGGGAACATCGTCAACCGGTCGACGGACAACGGTCGTACGTGGACGGCGATCAGCCCGGACCTCACCGGTGGCGGCCCCAACGACCCGTCCGGCTACCCGTGGGGCACCGTCAGCACGATCGCGGCCGCCCCGACCGACGGTAACAAGCTCTACGTCGGCACGGACGACGGCCGGCTGTGGTGGACCGACGACCTCGGGCAGAACTGGAACCGGGTCGATCAGGCGCAACTGCCGGGTACGTGGGTGACCCGGGTCGCGGTGCACCCGAAGGACAAGAACATCGCCTACGCCACGTTCTCCGGCTTCCGCTCCGGCAGCGACCGCCCGCACGTGATGGTCACTGCCGACGGGGGCCGCACCTGGACGGACATCGGCCGCGGCCTGCCCGACGCACCGGTGAACTCCGTGGTACCGACCTCGGACGGGCTGCTGCTGGTCGGAACCGATGTCGGGGTGTACGTCTCCGGTTGGAACGGCGGCGAGTGGGCCTCCCTCGGCGCGGATCTGCCGAACGCGGCCGTGATGTACATGCGCTACCACGAGCCGACCCGCCAGTTGAGTGTGGCCTCGTTCGGTCGGGGCATCTACGACCTCGCGGTGCCCCGGTGCCCCGCGGCCTCGACCAAGCTCCCCTTGCGCGCGCCGGGCGTCGGCGTCGTGGGGGCGCTCGCCTCGTGCCGAGCGGGATAACGATCCAGATGTAGTCAGGGCGGGGATCTGGAGGCAAGCCTCCAGATCCCCGCCCTCTTTTCTTGGCTGCCGTCCGGCTCGGCGGACCGTGCGCTACTCGTAGCCGGCTGGCAAGCCCGCTGTCGCGGCCGGTCCTGGTTGCGGCGGCAAGTGCGGTCAGGCGCAGATGTCGCCAGGTGACGAGGCCGCTCGACGGCGGACAGCTGTTTGCCGTCGAGCACCACAAGTGCCCAACTGCCGCCGAGATGTCGGTGTAGATCCGGCCCCGGTTCGGCGGGTCCTGGATGATCGCGTGCAGGCACAGACCGCCCGCGCCGCGCTGCCACGACGGCCCGGTCGGTGGTACGCGAGGCAGTGAACTCGGTCCACTTTCTGTCCGCCGTCGGTGGACAGGTTATGCCGGCTCCGCCCTAGAAGCGATGACTGGGCCTGGCTCGCCGAGCGGGCCGTCGATTCTGTGATCGCTCGCATCACTCGTTCTATTGCTCACTTGATGCGGATTCCGCCCATTATGACCGGAATCAACCTACGATGAGGTCTCTTCATGGAGGTGAAGGCCATGCCGACGTATGTCGCGTTGCTGAACTGGACCGATCAGGGGATCCGAGGCTACAAGGACACGGCGAAGCGCGCCGAGGCCTTCGCCGCAGCGACCCAGAATCTCGGGGCGAATCTCCTGAACATTTACTGGACCGTCGGTCCGTACGACCTCGTGGCCGTCGTCGAGGCACCCGACGACGAAACCGCCACCGCGGCGTTCCTGCAGCTCGGTGGGGCGGGCAACGTCCGTACCACGACCCTGCGGGCCTTCGGTCGAGAGGAGATGGATCGCATCATCGCCAAAGCCGCTGGCTAAACGCCTTCCACACACCGCCTACGACAGGTGGAGCAGGTCGTTCCATCCGCAACCGACTGTATACCCGCGACGAGCAGCGGTCCGAGGAGCAGGGCCAGTGGAAGCATCCCCTACGGCGGAAATCGGCTTCCGAGGGGCCCTCGTGCTGTCGAAGCATGATCGCCGGACTGGCCGTTCGGAGCGTGCCGCCCTCGGCGATACTGGCTCTGCAAGCGTGAAGTTGAGGAGCCGCACGATGCGGGCAACCACGGCCGTCGATGCGGGCAACCGCGGTCGTCAGGCCAGGCACTTCGCGGGGGGCAGGTCCGCGGCGACCGGCAGGTGGATGACATACCGCTGGGTCGCCGCCCGTGTCCCAGCGCGGGGGCTATGAGCCGGGACGCCGCCCGCCACCGGCACCCACCGGTTCGATCACCTGCCAAAACTCCTTCGAAAGCTGGGCCATCGCATTCTCGAACTCGTCACGGGAAACAGCCTCACGTAGCGTCGTGAGCACCGCGGGGACAACGGCACCGGCGAGCGCACGCTCGACGTCCGGGCGATCCCCCACCCGCCGCACGAACTCTTCGAACCCGAACGACGTGGCCCGTTCCCGTCCAAGCGGTCTGCGCAGGTGATCGGCCAGCTCGTCCGGAAGCTGATAGGCAAGGTCATCAGCCTGGCCGGCGCTGATCCGATCCGCCAATATCTCCAACGTCGCGCCGGTGAGTGTCGCCGCCTGATCGGTCGACACCTTTGCCCGCGTGGCCACGGCGTTGACAAAATCCTGGTACTCCACCCTGATCTCCTCTCCGGCCGGATCGCCGTCGAAGGGCCATTCGCGAGCCCTGACCCAAATGCGCCGCAGCGCCTTGCCAACACCTTGCTGCGCCGGTGGGTGACCCTGCCTCATCCCCATCGGGTGAATCGCCAAGGCGCGCTGCGGCGGGTCAGCGGCGTAGCCGGCGGGTGCAGGGACCGTCGTGGTCGGCGCGGAGCAGGCAGCGCCGGCCACCGGGCATGAGCAGGTCACAGAAGACCCGATGGCGTACGTTCTGGTCGTCCTCGACGGAGACGGTGGTCTCCCCCGGGTCCGTCTGCGGCAGGACGAGCAACCAGCGGCCGACCACCCGGGCCAGGCGCTGCGCGGCGGGCAGGTCGGTGGCGACGACCGGCAGGTGGATGACGTACCGCTGGGTCACCGCTCGTGTCCCCGGGCGTCTCGGGCGCGGGCCTGGTCGGACTGCCAGCGGCGCAGGGCGTCCTTGACGACGGCGGTCTCCCGGCGGCTGGCGGCCAGGGCGGCGTAGACGGTTGCCATGTCGCCGGCGACCCGGTCGAGGAACGCGTACACGTCGTCGGGGTTCAGGCCGCGGCGTCCGAGCCCGACCGGCTTGAAGCGGCGCTCGCGCACCTGCCAGGGCAGCAGACCGGTGTACGCGCTGGAGCGGTAGGTCGCTCCGCTCCCCCGGGCCGGTCGCTGGTGGCGGACGGTCATCCCGCAGTCTCCCTCGCTCGTCGTGGGTGGATGGGGTGGGGCCACCCGCCCTCCCCGCACAGGCGGACCCACCCCGGCCCTGCCACCGCAGCTCCACTCAGCAGTACGGCAGCACGGCTCTTGTGGTCAGCGTGTGACACCGCAGAGCCGCAGCGCAACATTCCACAGCGGATTTCTCGCCAGATGTATTGACTTTCTTTACTGAAACCTGTACGTGTTGCAGAGCGACGTCACGCAGTGTTGCAGGACGGAATCTAGGAGTGTTCGGATGGCCGAGGAGATCGGATCGACCGTGCCGCGCCGGCAGCTCGGCCGGCTGCTGCGCCAGTACCGCACCGAGGCCGGCGTGACCCTGGACGCCGCCGCCGAGGCTCTCGAATACAGCCGACAGAAGATCTGGCGCATCGAGTGCGGCTTGGGCGCGGTCCGGGTGCTCGACGTCAAGGCGATGTGCGAGCTGTACGGGGTCTCGGCGGAGATGACCGAGGCGATGAAGGGCCTGGCCACGGAGACGAAATCGAAGGGCTGGTGGCATGCGTACGGGGACGCGGTGCCGAGCTGGTTCGAGCTGTACGTCGGCCTGGAATCCGCCGCCGCCCACCTGCGCCAGTACGAGGAGACGCTCATCCCTGGCGTCTTGCAGACTCGTGAGTACGCCCTCGGCCTAGTCCGGCTCGACCGACCTTCGGCCAGCCAGGAGGAACGGGAGCGAGCGGTCGAGGTGCGCTTGCAGCGGCAGAGCCTGCTAACCCGTCGCCTGCCGAGGCCGCCGCAGCTAGATGCAGTGCTCTCCGAGGCCGTGCTCCGCCGCACCGTCGGCAACCGCGGAGTCATGGTTGGCCAGCTCAGCCGACTCATCCAAGCCGCCGAGTTGCCGAACGTGTCGATCCGAGTGCTCCCGTTCGCCGCGGGACCGCACTCCGGTGCAGTTGCCGGCTCCTTTGTGATCCTCGATTTTCCCGCCACGAAGGGCGGACGAGCGGCACCGGAGCCACCCGTCGCCTACAGCGAATCGCTGACCGGTGCTCTGTATCTCGACAAGCCTGATGAGTTGGCCGCCTACCGAGCCGCCTGGAAGAGCCTGGAGGCTATGGCGCTCGATGAGGCACAATCGACGGACATGATCAAGAGGATCATCGGGGAGGTGCGGCATGACTGACCTGACCGGCGCCGTCTGGCGCAAGAGCACCCGCAGCGGTGGCAACGGCGGCAACTGCGTCGAGGTCGCCACCAACCTCCCCGGCATCGTCGCCGTACGCGACTCCAAAGACCAGCTTGGTGCGCGCCTGAGGTTCGCACCGACGGCCTGGGCCAACTTCGTGCAGCGGATCAACGGCGGCGGCTTCGTGGACAGCCCGGCGCGATAGCGGGAACAGCCCGAATGCCAGTAGAGCCGGCCGTGAAAGACTGCTCGGGTGAACGACCTGACGGCTCGCGTGCGGGCCTTCGCCGAGGAACGCGACTGGCAGCAGTTCCACACGCCGAAGAACCTCGCCATGGCGCTCGCCGGCGAGGTCGGTGAACTCCTCGCCGAGTTCCAGTGGCTCACCCCCGAGCAGACCGCCGCGGTGATGGACGATCCCGAGGCTGGCGCGCGCGTCCGGTCGGAGATCGGCGACGTGATGATCTACCTGACCCGCCTGGCGGACGTCCTCGGCATCAACCTGGAGGAGGCTGCCTTCACCAAGTTGGCGGAGGTCGCCATCCGCTATCCCGTTGAACAGGCCAAGGGTTCCGCCGCCAAGCGGTAACAAGGCGTGCGAGGAGTTGATCTCTTCGCTACAGTCCACCAAGTACAGGCGCGTAACGACGGGCTTCCGGCTGCGGCCGGACACGCCCCCCATGCGCACGATCTCTTCGTGCTGCCCGGGGGCAAGTGTTGTCTGCGTTCCGCACCTCCGCCGATGGTCTCCTCCGCTACGCGGCCAGCGGCACGCTGGCCGATCGGGTCGCGGAGTACATCGGTCACAACGTGAGCGCCGCCGAACGGCGCTCCTGGGAGCGCAGCCTCACCGTGCTCGGGCAGGACCTGGTCGATGCCGGCCTGGGGCAGGTCGAGATGCTGGTGGAGTACCAACTGCCGCTGACCAGCAAGCGGATCGACGTGGTGCTCGCGGGCCTACATCCGAAGACCACCGAGGACTCCTACGTGATCGTGGAGCTCAAGCAGTGGTCGCAGGCGGAGTCCTACGAGGGGTCCGACCGGCTGGTCCTGGTGGAGCACGCCCGCGGTCCGCGGCTGCACCCCGGCGTGCAGGTCGGCGACTACTGCGAATACCTGACGGACTTCCTCGGCGTGCTCTCGCACCACCGCAGCCCGATCGTCGGGGCCGCGTACCTGCACAACGCCGTGGACCGGGACGTGAACGATCTGTTCCTACGGTGGCCCACCGAACAGAGCCGGATCTTCACCAAGCAGCGCCGCGGCCAGTTCCTCGACTATCTCCGGGCCCACCTGGCTCCGGCGTCGGGCGCGGCCGCCGCTGACCGCTTTCTCACCAGCTCCGTCCGCCCGAGCAAGCACCTTCTGTCGTACGCCGCCGCCGAGCTCAAGCAGCGGTCGCACTTCACGCTGCTCGACGAGCAGCGCTTGGCGTACGAGTTGGTCCTGCACGCCGTGGAGCGGGCGCGCTCCGCGGATCGCAAGTCGGTCGTGGTGGTCTCCGGCGGCCCGGGCAGCGGCAAGAGCGTGATCGCGCTGTCGGTGCTCGGCGAGTTGGCCCGGCAGGAGCGCGCGGTCATGCACGCTACCGGTTCGCGGTCATTCACGCAGACGCTGCGGCGCTACGCCGGCAAGGGTTCGACCCGCTTGAAGAACCTCTTCGGCTACTTCAACAGCTTCATGTCCGCCGAGCGCAACGGCTTGGACGTGCTGATCTGCGACGAGGCGCACCGGATCCGGGAAACGTCGGTCAACCGTTTCACGCCGAAGGCGAAGCGGGACAAAGCCCGCCTCCAGATCGACGAGCTGATCGCCGCCGCCAGGGTGCCGGTTTTTCTGCTGGACGAGCATCAGGTGGTCAAGCCGGGCGAGCTGGGCAGCGTCGATGTCATCTCCGCGTACGCGAAGCAGCTGAACCTGGACGTGGAGGTGGTGTCGCTGCACGACCAGTTCCGCTGCGGCGGTAGCGAGGCGTACGAGCAGTGGGTCCTCGACCTGCTCGGCCTCGACGGCGGCGAGCCCTCGGCCTGGACCGGCGACGGCCGCTTCGACCTGCGGCTGGCGGACTCGCCGGAGGCGATGGAGGCGTTCCTGGCGGCGAAGCAGGCCGCCGGGGAGACGGCGCGCTTGTCGGCGGGCTACTGCTGGCCGTGGAGCGACCCGCGCCCGGACGATTCGCTGGTGCCGGACGTGCGGGTCGGCGGCTGGGCCCGGCCGTGGAACGTCAAGAGCGACCGCAGCGTCGGTGACGCGCCGGGCAGCGCGTTCTGGGCCACCGACCCGAACGGCTTCGGCCAGGTGGGCTGCGTCTACACGGCGCAGGGCTTCGAGTACGAGTGGTCGGGTGTGATCCTCGGCCCGGACCTGGTCGCCCGCGACGGCCGGTTGATCACCCGGCGAACGGAGTCGAAGGACCCCGCCTTCCGCAGCCGCAAGGCACTCAGCGACTTCGAGGCGGACCGCTTGATCCGGAACACGTACAAGGTGCTGATGACCCGGGGAATGCGTGGCACCATGCTTTACTCCACCGACCCCGAGACACAGCACTATCTGGCTTCGCTGATCCGGGTGAACCGGGAAGTCGAGACGATGTACGAGACCGCTGTCGCTGGAACGACCCGACCCCGCTGAGGCGGGCCCGGTGTCGCGACGAGGCGATGGCTGAGGTGCATGCTGGCGGCGTTGTCCGACTCCCCTGCTGCGTTGATCGCGGCCATCGACGTGGAGTCGAGCGACTCGCGGCGCCCCTGACATCATTCGGCGGCGCTGGGATCACGGCACCGCCGGATCAGGGTGCTCGGCGCGGGCTCGCTCCGCCGCATCCTCCGCGACGAGGTTGTTGTCCGCCAGGAACGCGATCGCTCGCCGGAGGGCACGCGCGTTGCGGAAGTCCTGCCACACCGACACCAGGTGCGGGTACTCCTCATACAGTTCGTTCCGGAAGCGCCGGAAGGCGCCCCTGCCGTCGATCGCTCGATGCAGTCGTCGGCTGGCGCGCTCGTCGCTGAGCAGGTCCGCGAAGTCGACCATGTCCTCGTACCACACGTAGGACGGCAACGAGTCGATGGACACCACATCGAGTTCGTCGAGGTCGACGGGTGTCTTACCGTCGATGCCGCCATCGGCGGTCCAGAACATCACCTCTCCGGTTGCCGGGTCGATCAGCCACCGGTGCTCGTACGCGCTCTGGTCCTCCAGCGCAGTAGCGATCTCCTCGAGGTCGAAGTCGTGTGGATCGCGCATCCGTTCCGCCTTTGCCGGCCGTGGCAGCTCTCAAGCCACCGAGAATACGCCGCGGACCACGCTTGGGCGGATCACGTCGTTGGTTCCCTACGCCCAGGCTCGCGCCGTTCGGAGGGAGGCCGGTTTGCGGCCCGTCAGTTCGGTGACCGCGTCGGAGGTCGCTGCTCAGCGGCCCTGGCGGATGGACTCGAACATGCTCGTGTCCTTCGGGCACCGGCGCGGGCGGGCCGGCGACGAGCCTGGTCACCGACTCGCCCTCGTCGGAGCTAGCGAGGGAATTGATCTGGTATGTCCGCGTACGCTTGGCGGGTGGAGATCAGAACCGGACGGTGGCGACTCGGCCCGGACGAGGGGCGCATGCTGCTGCGGACCCGCCGCGCGGGGATCGGCTCGACCGTCGGGCACGACCTGGCCATCGAGGTGACCGACTGGTCGGTGGAGTTGGATGTTCCGGAGACTGGACCGGCGGATGCCACCGCGACGGCCCAGGTCGGGTTGGGATCGCTGGCCGTGCGGCAGGGCACCGGCGGTGCGCGACCGCTGACTGACAAGGATCGGGGCGAGATCGAGAACAACGCCCGGCGGACGCTGGACGTCGATCGCCATCCGACGGCCACCTTCGAGTCCAGCCGCGTTGTCGTCGGCGACGACCATGCCACGATCAGCGGAACCCTCACGCTGCATGGGGCCGCCGGCCCGATCGACATCGAAGTGCGTGAGGTGACGTCCGACCGGTACCGCGCCGCCACGGTGGTGACGCAGTCGGCGTACGGAATCAAGCCGTACTCGGCCTTTCTCGGCGCGCTCAGGGTCCGTGACGACGTCGAGGTGGAAATCGAGGTCGACCTCGGAGGTTGATCTGCGGTCGACCGCACGTACGGCCCGTGGTCCGCTCGGGCGCAGTGCTCGTGTACGAGGGCAGTCATCTCACCACGCTGTCGCGCTACCGGGCTGCTGCATCTCCTCGGGTCGTCGCTTGCCCCGCAACGTTCAGGTCGTTGTCGGTGCGTGAGAAGCGGGTACCGGAGGCGGTCCATGGCTGACGGGCTGGAACTGGCGATCTTGATCGGGCTGCAGGCATCGGGGAAGACCACGTTCTGCCGGCAACTGTTGGCCGACACTCATCTGGTGGTCAGCAAGGACGCTTTCCCGAATGCCCGCCATCGTCAGCGCCGCCAGATGCGTCTGGTCGATGAGGCGCTGACCGCGGGGCGTTGTGTCGTGGTGGACAACACCAATCCCTCACCGCAGGAGTGGCAACCGCTGATCGAGGCCGCTCGCGTCCACGGGGCAAGGACGGTCGGGTACTGGTTCCGGCCCGATCTGCCTGCGGCGCTCGCCCGCAACGCCGCCCGTGAGGATCGAGCTCGGGTACCGGACGTCGGGGTGTATGACACGCTCAAGCGGCTGCGACGCCCTCGGCAGGTCGATGGATTCGACCTGCTGTACGAGGTCCGGATCGCCGGCAGGGGCGGGTTCCGGATCGAGCCGATGGAACGCTGACAGGAAAGTGAGGAGTTCAAGGAGCGACAACGGTCCCGGGAGTACTTCCACTCGCTGAGCGTGCTACCCGACGCCTGGACTGTGATCAGGGTCGCCGGGCAGCAGCACCATGATCAGCCCGTACACACGCAGGGCAGGCCGATCCGGCAGGCGCCGGCGACAGGATCCGCCAGGCAGATCAGCGAGGGCGGATGACCGTTCTGCGAATTGGCCTGCGGCTCGACTCGGAGTCCCCGCAGATCAGCTCGATATATTTTGGGAGATCAAGGAGCGGTGGCCGGGGAGCCGGATGCGACCACGCGCGGGCCGCCTCGTCCCGCCCGACCGCGTCAGCGCGGCCTGCCCCGGCGGCGGCGCATCAGCCACAGCACCAGCAGCACGCCCACGGCGATAACCACCAGGCAGCAGACCAGGCCCGCGCCGCCCCGCGGCCTGCTCGCGGCGGCCTCGATCACCCGCTCGCCGGTCCCCGTGGACGCCCACGCTGCGACCGGCACGAACACCGAGAGCACGACCGCACCAAGGACGGCGACGAGCCGGCGCAACCATTTGTTCCATGCAGACATGCCCCTCATCCTCACCGATGGGGATAACCGGGACATGTCATATGGGCGAGACAAGAAGCCACCGATACGGCGAAGAGCGTCGCGGCGGTCCCTGCGCGTTGTCCCAGCCGTCCGACCCCGTCGAGCCTGGTCCGTCGCTCAGAAATCTGCTGTTCGTCCACGCTTGGACCGCGCGTTCGGCGCCATGCCGACGGCGCCGCGACGTCCGGCCGCGTCAGCAAACCTCCTGCCCGGCAACAACCAACTGGGGAGCCGCTCCACTCCCCGTCGATCGGCACGCCGCGAACCTCGATGAGCGAACGACCACGGCTAATCGACGGCTTATTGGCGGATTAAATCCGCCATAACCGGCACCCGAGTGTCAGTGGGCGCCGATACTCTTCGCCGTGCGGAAGGCCGGGGTCCGAAGGACTTCTGCACCGGGCCGCCCCAGGCAGTGAATCGCCGAGGGCAACGACCCCGGGCCTTCCGTCCAGGCATCTATCCGGGACTCGACCCGGTGCGAGGCGCAGCCCGATTCCCCACAACGGGCGGCGCCCGGCGTTTTAGCGGGTCCGCTTCGCGGCGTACGCCTTGCGCCCTGCGCGGAACCGCTCTCCCGCCGGTCCCCCGGCCGCACTCCGCGGCATGGCATTCCCGTCAGGTACGGCGCTAGTCGGCGCGGGGAAGCATGATAGTGAATGTCGTCCCGGCGCCGACCTCACTCGCGACCGTAATGATGCCCTGGTGATCGGCGACGATCTGCCGGGCGATGGCGAGGCCGAGGCCACTGCCTCCGGTACGGCGGCCCCGTGCGGCGTCGGCCCGCCCGAACCGGTCGAACGCATGCGGCAGCGCGTCCGCCTGCGATTCCCGAGCCGGTGTCGACGACCCGGACGGGCCGGGATCGCTGATCCCGGCCCCTCGCCCGTCCGGCTGACGTCGGCGAAAGATTCTTCCCACCGCCCTCCCGGCGTTCACGCCGCCGCCGCTAACATCGGTGACCATGAATTCACAGAGCATCACCCGCTCGCGATCCGGGCGGTTGGTCACGGCGTTCGCGCTCGCCGTGGCTTTGGCGACCGGCGTCGCAGTGGCAAGCACCTCCGCGTCGGCCGCGACCGCGCTCACCGTCGCCCAGGCGCTGGCTGCCCAGGACGGCCGCACCGCCACCGTCACCGGTTACGTCATCGGTCAACCGACGGCGACGAACACGGTGATCACCTCCGGCTACACCGCCGACACCGCGATCGCCATCGCCGACACCGCCGGCGAGACCAGTACGGGCAGGATGCTCTACGTCCAGGTCACCGCGCCATACCGGAGCGCCTTCGGGCTGCTCACCAACCCGGGCCTGCGGGGCAAGCTGGTCACCGCGACCGGCACCCTGACCGCGTACTTCAGCCACGGCGGGCTGAAGGACCCGACCGCGATGACCCTCGGCAGCACCACCCCCAGCCCGACGCCGACCGCCTCACCCACCCCGACCGGCGGGCCGTATGACTCGACCTACTACGCGAGCGCGATCGGCAAGACGGGTACGTCCCTGCGCGGCGCCCTGCACTCGATCACCAAGGTGCAGACGAAGCTCACCTACGACCAGGTATGGGAGGCGCTGAAGGACACCGACCAGGACCCGGCAAACCCCAACAACGTGATCCTGCTCTACAGCGGCCGCTCGCAGAGCAAGGCCACCAACGGCGGCGCCGCCGACGACTGGAACCGCGAGCACGTCTGGGCCAAGTCGCACGGCGACTTCGGCACCGCCACCGGCCCGGGCACGGACGTGCACCACCTGCGCCCCGAGGACGTCACGGTCAACTCGACGCGCGGCAACAAGGACTTCGACAACGGCGGCAGCGCCGTCGCCCAGTGCCCCGGCTGCTACACCGACGCGGACTCGTTCGAGCCGCGCAACGCGGTCAAGGGCGACGTCGCCCGCATGATCATGTACATGGCGATCCGGTACGAGGGCGACGACGGCTGGCCGAACCTGGAGATGAACAACTCCGTCGCCAACGGCACCACCCCGTACCTGGGCCGACTGTCGGTGCTGCTCGCCTGGCACCAGCTCGACCCGCCGGACGCCTTCGAGAAGCGCCGCAACCAGGTCATCTACGACCGCTGGCAGGGCAACCGCAACCCCTTCATCGACCACCCGGAGTGGGCCACCGCCATCTGGGGCTGACCCCTTCGCCGGGCCGCCCGGTACGTCGCAGGTCACCGGCTCGGGCCGTACGGACCCGACGGGTGACCTGCGACGTCCGACAACCGGGTGGCCCGGCCCGGCCCCGCCGCGCGGCGGCTGCCTCCCACCGGCAGGCGCCTCGATCCTCGGAGATCCGCAGCGAGCTGGCTCTCTTGCTGCCGGGCAGTGCGCCCTTTGACGACCCGACGCAGGTCTCATGCTGCTGTCGGCGCGTTGCCTGTCGCACGGTTACACCGGGCTCGACACGATCGCGCCGGAAGCTCCGGCCAGGGTCGACGTTCAGTAGCACACCGCTGCCGGCCGAGCAGAGTGCCGGTTGTCACGACTGCTCGAACCGGCGGCGTTCGGCATCGGCGTGGTTGCCGAGCCCGACCGCGTTGACCTCGCCATTCCCGATGCGGCGGTGCCTTATTGGCGGTCAGCCCCTCCGGCGCGCGGATCCGGGTCTGGATTCCGTGCTGCGGGACAGGTAACGGGACTTCCGCCGCCGACGTGTGACCCGGCGGCGGCGCCAGTGCGGCGGCGCCGCGGGCGCCCGTAGCCGGCGGCGCCTTTACGGTAGTTCCCGCGCTGCGGGGCATTCGTGCGCCTGGTCACGAGTGGGGCGGTGTCTGGCGCGGGCCGCGATAGGGCAGGGTGGCGCTGTAGACCACGTTGGTGGTGGTGCTGCCGAACGCGGCGAGTTCGTTGACGACCTGTTCGAGGTGTGCCATCGACGTCGCGGCCACCTTCAGCAGGTAGCAGTCCTCTCCTGTGGTGCGTAGGCACTCCAGGATCTCCGGCCGTCGCTCGAGCAGCCGGTGCAGCGGTGCGTGCTGGCTGCCGGGATACTTCAGCCGCACCACCGCGAGTACGGCGAAGCCCGCCTTGGGTAGGTCGACCTCGGCGCGGTAGCCGGTGATCACACCGATCGTCTCCAGTCGCCTGACCCGCTCGCTGGTGGCCGAGGCGCTCAGCTTGACCCGGCGGCTGAGCTCGGTGATCGGCAGGCGGCCGTCGCCCTGCAACTCGGTCAGGATGGACCAATCGACGGCGTCAAGATTCTCGGCCATTACGCCAATCTACCGGCGGATCCACGGCGAAAGCCAGCAAAGGCAGGGAACAAGGTATTCCACGCCGGATCCAAGCTGGCTAGCCTGGGTAACGTGCAAATCGGCGTGAACGTACCGAACTTCGCCCCGGGTACCGACCCCGGCATGCTGCGACAGTGGGCGCAGACGGTCGAGGATCTCGGCTTCGACCTGCTGATGGTCTCCGACCACATCGCGGTGACCCCAGACGTGGCCGAGAAGTATCCCGCGCCGTTCTACGAGCCGTTCACCACGCTGTCCTGGCTGGCCGGGGTGACCCGCCGGGTCCGGCTGGGCACGACCGTGCTCATCGTCCCGTACCGGCACCCGCTGCTCACCGCACGGATGGCGGCGAACCTCAACCGGCTCAGCGGCGGCCGGCTCGTCCTCGGCGTCGGCGTCGGCTGGGCCCGGCAGGAGTTCGAGGCGCTCGGCGTGCCGTTCCGGCGGCGCGGCGCGCTGACCGACGAGTACCTGCACGCCATGTACGAAGCCTGGCGGAACACCGACGACTACGATACGGGCCCGATCCCGATCTGGGTCGGCGGCAACAGCGACGCCGGCATCCGTCGCGCGGTACGGCTCGGTGACGCCTGGCACCCGCTGCGGGTTACGCCCGGATGGCTGGCGGACGCAGCCGGGCGGCTGAAGGCCACCGCCGATGAACTCGGCCGCCCGGTGCCCGCGTTGACGCCGCGCATCAAACTCCTGGAGACCCGAGAAGTGGTCACCGCCCCGGACCGGCTCGCCGGTGTCGGCACCATCGACCAGATCATCGCCGACATCGACCAACTCCGTCTGCTCGGCGCGGAGACGGTGGTACTCGACCCGTTCAACGGCGACTTGACCGAGATCCGCCAGCCCGAACGCGCCTGGCAGACCCTTGCGGCCGTGGCCGTGTACCACAAATCCCAGGAGGACCGATGACCCCCGATGACGAGAAGTTTCTCCGCCGAGCCATTGAACTCGCCAGCAGGGCCGGGGCGTCCGGCGAACGGCCGTTCGGCTCGTTGCTGGTCGATGCGGACGGTACCGTCCTGATCGAGGACCACAACACCGTGGTCTCCGACTCGGACATCACCGCCCACCCGGAACTGAAGCTGGCCCGCTGGGCCGCTCGGGAACTCGCCCCCGACGTGGCGGCCGCCACCACTATGTTCACCAGCTGCCAGCCCTGCCCGATGTGCGCGACCGCGATCGCCCGGTCCGGCCTCGGCCGGGTGGTGTACGCCCTGTCCGCGGAACAGTTCGAGGAGGTCAAGCCAGCCACTCCGCCGCTACCCCCGGTGCAGTACGAGGGGCCGGCCCTGTTCGACGAGGCGCGCCAGCCGATCGACAACTATTACTAGACCGCACGCTCCTACCCTGGGGCGACGCGGTGAGGAACTCGTCGAAGGTGCGGATGGCGCAGCTTGCCCTCGGCGGTGTGGCGCTCGGTGATGTCGGCTAACCACAGCTCGTTCGCCCGCTGGGCGGTGAAGTCCCGGCGCACGAGATCGTCATGCACCGGTGGGCCGACCTTGCCGCCCTTGCCGCGACGCTTCTTCTTGCCGAACGTGCGTGACTGACGAAACAGCGACAGCCCGGAGAACGCCCGGGCTGTCGCTGCCAGGCCGGGCTCACCCCTCCAGCCCCGGTCCGGCGACACCGTGAGCGCCACGCATATGCGTCCGTGCCTCGCCATCGTCGGGCAGCGGGATCGGGGCCCCGGCCGAAGATCAGGCACAACGAATGCATGGGATCTGCGGCAATTGCGAGTCGCTTCCCCGGCGCTGGTCCACCGCCTGGTCCTCTTGCCCAACGTTGGGCAGATGGAGCCTTCAATATGGACACCGTGACGATAGCGTGACAAGATCTCCGATTGAGCTGGCAGGCTCGCATCATCATGGAGCTTTGGTGGGCTATTTCGGCATTTTTGGTCCAGGAGGCTCAGAAAACGAGAGAAGGCCATAAAGATCAGGGCCTCCTCATTTTCGCCACGGATGTAGCACTTGGCCGCTGCCACCCCGTCAGCCAGTTGGTGAAAAGTTCAGGCGTTGACTTGTCATCGCCATGCGAGCACCATCAGTGACGCATTCAGAGTCGACAGAACTAGGCGGCCCGGGTAAAGGACCCCGAGAAGTAGAGACACGATCGTTGACAAACGACCTGTCAACACGCTCGCGCAGTTCCTGTCGACACATCCTTCCGTGGGATCCACAACCAGCGGAGGGCAGTGACACCAGATGCCGCTCGGCGCGCATCGTGACCCGATTGCGGAAGCGGCACCGTTCCTTATCCAACGCATACTCCGCGTCCCAGGAACGTTCCGAGGTGAGATCCCGCATCCTGGTCGCCGTCGCGGCCTTGTTCATCCTGCTCGCCACGCCCATGCCCCGCCCCTCGGAATTAGGCGGGTGTGGCCACGTGTCACGACTACGCGAAGTGCGCGTAGCACTCCCATTAAGGAGACCCCATGTCCAAAGCAAAGCGAAGACTCAGAGGAGCGGCATTCACGATTGTCGCAGTAACTGCGCTGACTGCCGCATTCTCTCAGCCGCTCTCCGCAGCAAAGCCCTCATCGACGGCCGCTGTCAGCGGCGCGGCTGCGGCCGCGGCCTGTGACAAGGTGCCGACCGGCGTGCAGGTCAGCGATCACTTTCTGCCCTTCACCGTCCCCGCCGGGCTGATGCCCGACCCGCAGTTCGACGGGCTCTCGGCTGAGCTGCAGGTGCATCGTGTCCAGCCCATCTACGCCCACGGGAAGTGCCACTCGGTGCCCAACCGGGCCGCGGTGCTGATCCACGGCCGTACCGTGTACGGCCCGGCCGTGTTCGACCTTCGACAGCCCGCCCCCGAAGGCGGCGAGCTCAGCATTCAGAAGGCGCTCGCCCGGGCAGGAATCGACACCTTCGCCCCCAACCTGCTCGGCTACGGCCGCTCGACGCGCTTCGCCCACGGCCTGGACGACCCGGGAAACGCAAGCCTGCCCGCCTACAACACCGACGGCACCTGCTCGTACCCGGCGGGATGCGATCGCACGCATGTCCCGGTCTTCCCCCTCGATCAGCAGGGGGCGGCGCAGGATCCGACGTTGTTCACCAATCCGCTTGGCGGGCAGCGGCGGGCCCATTCGAGCAACGTCCGGTTCGCCCGTGTCGACACCTTCGTTCGCGACATCCGTCAGGTCATCGACGACGCCATCGCGCGGGCGCAGCCGTCGGACGGCAAGGTAACCCTTGTGGGCTACTCGGCTGGCGGGCAGCACGTCGGCCGGACACTGTATGCGGCCAACCCGAACCCGCTCCTTCCCCACAGCGACCAGTACATCGCCAAGGTTAACCGCGTCGTGTTCGCGGCGTCGCTGTTCGGTTTCCCGACCGAGGAGACACCGCCGCCGACGGGCTTCGCCACCTTCCCGCTGCACGTCTTCACCGGTGGCGGACCCGGGAACCTGCCGCCCGATCGCGAGGCGGCGTGCACAGGCCGTGTGGTCCAGGGCAGTCGGGAGCAGGTCGCGGCGCAGATCCGCGAGGAGGATCCTGTCGGCGCCCAGTGGGGAGGGACCATCCCCGGGCACCCGACCGGCCTCGGCCGCAGTCCCGTCTTTTCCAGCTACGGCTGGAACACCGAAGTCGTAAGACAGCTGACCACACCCACGCTCGTCATCCACGGTCTTGAAGACGAGGTGACGCCGGTGGCTAACGCGGACACCATTTACAACAACCTCCCGGTGACGAACAAGGTGCTGGTGAAGGTTGCGTGCGGAAGCCACACCTTTGTGTGGGAGGGCTGCTCCGGACACCGCTGCACCCCCACCTCGGGCACCCCCTACGGCGGCGCACCCGGTGCCCCCTGGGCTGGTCCCCATTCCACCATCAAGGCGGCGCTGATCGAGTGGATCAAGAGTGGAACCTTCAATGGCGCCTCTAACGGAAAGTTCACCGTCAACGAGAGCGGGGTGGCGAGCGCCGGGCCCTGAGATCGGCTGGCGTTCGACGGTATGAGGAAGGCCCGGGTCACGATCGGCGATCAAGCCCGTGACCCGGGCCTTCCTGTGAAGCCGCCAACCGAATCGAACCGTCGCCCTACACATCACGATTCCGTCCATGGTTACTGCATTCGAGTTCACCGTTAGCAGAGTCTCTGATGTCATGGGTCACGCGCTCCCCGGATTGGATCGCGGCCGTACCGCCCTTTCAGCCGAGCCGCAGGCGTCGCCGTGCCCGGGTCAGAGCAAGGGGCCTGGCCGCGCGGCCAGTGCGCCGACCGTGTCGTCGACGGACGGCCGCGGGATTTGCCGGAACGCGGCGCTGGCCCGCGGGTGCGAGCACTAGTACTCCAACGTCACTTGGCTTCGGCGTTGGGCGTGGCGTGGGCATGAGGACGGCCACCGCGTTGATCATCGATGGTTTGTGAGGACAACCG